>JAJDDZ010000183.1 GCA_029260025.1 Phycisphaerae bacterium
ATTCCGCGATCAACTCACCCTCCGCGTCAAGTCGCACCTTGTCCCTTCCACAGGAAACGTAGACGCGTTGCCTAGGTTCGCCTTTGCGATAGGCCCAGACCGGAATCTCACGCCGATCGCCCTCGATCGCGAGGTCGGGAATGGGGCGCTGACGCCCGCGAACGCGATAGCGAACCCGGTAGTCAGTCAGAGCTTTGTTGTAGGAAGCGACGAACCGCTCGGAATTTGTAATCAACTCGACAAGGAGCGGTTCCCAGCAGAACCGACTGACTCGCCTGTCTAAGAGGTCAATGCCGAAAGGCGCTTCGATTGCACGTCGCCCGGAGATGGCTTGGTCGACCCAATCTTTCGCGGCGTGGCTATCCCCGAAGCCTGTCAAGAAGGTTGGCAGTTGCGAAGAGGCGTAGCGATCATCGAGCGCACCCTCTAGCGACCTTTGAAACGCGCTAACGTCGTTTCGAGTATGCAACGGAATCTGCTCGTAAGCGCGACCAGAGGGCAGCGTGGCGAACGGGATTCGCGAGAGACCGACCTCGCCCTCGACGACCGTTGGGACTGGTAGCTTCGTTTCGTTCGGAGCGTCATTATCGACGACCAGATTCACAGCCCGACCTCCGATAGCATCAGAAAGTCTCTGTGCGACGACGTGCTTCGCCCAGACGCCGGGGTGGATGAACGCCGGCTGATGTCCCGTCACGATGACTGGCTGGTCTGACACGCCGAGAAACCGCTCTCGCGTCGTTCGCCGCCAGTGGGATAGGGGCGTCCCGGCAATTTTCACATCACACTCGCCCAGTGAAGCCGCATTTTGCGACACCGCCTTGGCGAGGGCTACTGGACCTGGTGCGACGAGAAATTCGCCGTCTCCGGGTGGGGCTTCTAGTTTGGAGAAGTCGAGCATCGCTGAGGTATTTTCGATGCACAAGTTTTAGAGGCATCCATCGCTCGCCGAGTTGCACAAGAGATCCCATTCTTGGGGCTGAAGTCCTGGGACATGGGCGTCTTCGTTGAACAGAGTTCTCGGTTCACCTCTGCTTCAAATACGTCCAGGTAGTGCTGAAGTCGGGCGTCCGGATCGTCAAGAAAACCTCCGAAGTGTCGATCGGGGTCATTGTAAATCAGTCGAACCGGCAGCTCTTCGACCCGCAAACCTGCGCGAACCGCCTGAACCCAGAATTGCATTGGCATTGCGTAACCGGGGACTGTGATATCCATGCAGGCGAGCGGGGCGACCCGGTACGCCTTGAAACCGCAGAAGGCGTCAGTCAGCGATAAGCCAAGCCGATCATTTAACATTGCGGAAATCTTGTAATTGATCACACGCCGGTCTTCCGGGGCAAGATTCGCTTCAAAACCGTTCGGATACCGCGTCCCGCTGACGATGTCGGAGTCGCCTTTTTGGGCGGCCCGAACGAAGTTCGGAATAAACGACGCTTCGTGCTGCTCGTCGCAGTCCATGGTCACAAGCCACTTGAATCCTCGGCGAACCGAGAACGTAAAGGCGTCCGACAAGCTCTTTCCGTAACCGCGGTTCTCGGCGTGGGTAATGATTTCGATCCCGCCGTGCCGACGTAGCAGATGGGGCGTGTTGTCGGTCGAGCCATCGTCGATGACCAGAATATTGTCAGAATAAGCCCGGGCCGCCTCCAGTACGCGGTCGAGATACGTTTCTTCGTTGAAAATGGGAATCGCTAGAAGATGATCTGCGGGCATAACCAAATATTCCTTACGATAGGCTCCTCGGCAACGGTGGCATCCGATCCTACGCGTCAGCTGGCGGCAAGGCAAGTATCGCATTTGGAGGCGACACATTGATGATACGGATACGCGAACGGATCGATTCACGCCGACAAATTCTTACGATGATCGTCGCTGGCGTGCTGGCATACATTGCCTTGCCGGGGTGCGTACCGGTGCAGCGTTATCGTGCGCAGCGATATGTCGCCTCTGGCGAAGAACTTATGCGGGTTGATGATTTGGACTCCGCACTCGCGGAATTTCGAATGGCGGCGGAGCTCGATCCGCAGCTGGCGATTGCGCATTCGAATATGGGAACAATCTACCGGCGCCTCGGCGATTACGAACTTGCGATCGACTCGTTCGTCGAAGCGCTTCGACGTGATCCGTCCTCCTTTGACGACACTTTCAACCTTGGGCAACTCTACCACTTTACCAAGCGGGTGGCCCAAGCGATTCAGACGTATCTTCACGCGATCGAGCTTGATCCGACCGATTTTGACGCGCAGCTCAACCTTGGCGTCTGCTATCAACAATCCGGCGAACAGCCAATGGCGATCGGACATTTTGAAAAGGCGATCGAGATTGACAGTTCGAGTCCGCATGCATTCGTCAATCTCGGCGTCGCGCTCGACTCGCAAGGTCGATATTACGAGGCGATCCGTGCATACAACGAAGCCATTGAACGCGACCCCAGGCAACCGCAAGTGCTTGTCAATCTTGCGCGAACCTATATGAACCAGAATCGCCACAAGATGGCCCGACTTACATTGCGCCATGCGATCGAGATCGACTCCAACCTACCCGCGACACACGAAGCCCTTGGATACTGCCTTTTTAGGACTCGTGACTTCGGCGCAGCGGAACGAGCATATCAGCAAGCCCTTACGTGCGACCCACGTTTACCGCGAGCGCATGCCGGTCTTGGATCGATCTATATGGTGAGGTTTCTAGAAGACGAGACAAGATTGGAACTGCAAGAGCGTGCTCTTGAGCATTGGCATCGATCGCTTGAGGCGGACCCGAATCAACCTCGCGTCAGAAAACTCATCGCACGCTATCAGCCAAAAGACACGCCGTACGATGGCGAGGTCATGAGTCACTTCGCAATGCCGTAACAGGGATTCTGATTATTTTGATACGTCGAGACGAATCACGTGCCCGCCCTCAAGCACGCGAGTTATCGTGGCTGAGGCGGTGTCTTCGAGAACAACCGCATCTTCTCCGCTTGCGTTGAGTTGAGTCTGGCTGAGCGCCCCCGGGTGATCCTCAAGTCCATTTGCGCCAACGAGTACGAGGTCAGCGGCCGCTCTCAACTGAAATGTATCTGTGATGATCACCCGAGTCGGTTCGAAGCGAATCTGGCGATTGTACTGATCACCGCTTGCGCAGAGCCCAAACCAACGTCGGGCAATCCGGGGTGACCGCTCGGCACGTCTTCCGGCGGCGGCTAGCCCCGAGGAAACACGAACGTCGTCCAAAGCAAAAGCCCCTGAAATTATCACCTTCGTTCCCTCCTCTGTGACATCGCATCGCTTGGCAATCGATTCGGAAGTGAATGATTTATCGTCGAAGACCGCGCGCAGACCGTGATCTTCTTGACTCTGACCATTACGCGACCATCGAATCCGAAGCGCACCGCCCCTTTTACGATCAACCAAGGCGTCATAGGACTCTGTTTGATAAATACAGATCCCCGCGTCGTCCAGAGACCTCAGTTCTGCCGCTACCGCCGGCGGGGTTGAATTATCCAAGCGACCAACCGTTCCTTCTTTTAAGCAAAGTGCGACACTCGGTCCCACGGTGGCAACTAGATCCTCGCCCCATGATAGAAGAGCGCTCGCATCGACCTGTTGTACGTAATCGCGACATAGTGAAGCAATCCCCAAACACCCAAGACCACTCTTAGCCATCGTCTCAATCCCATATGGCAACGAAAACGGCAGTCGAAGAATATTACGAAGACCTCCGATCGCGCCGGCGCGATCAACCGAAATTTCCAGAAGCTTTCCCATGGCAGAAAGCGTCGAAGCGAGACATCCCCATTGATGAGAACCGTACGTTCGTGCTAGAGGATCCAGCGTGGCGGAGACAAGACTAAGATCGCCGCATTTCCTAGACGCGTTCCAGCCGGGAATCTGTCCTTGAGTGCAAAGCGACTTTACTCGTGATTCAGCCGCGGCCGACAGCTTGCCATCTCCCAAGAGTGCCCCCCCCTCGGCAAGAGATGCGACAACTCTCGCCTCAACCCAAGGCGGAAACCCAGAGCAAGACCGTAGCCACCCAAGATGAGCGGCGAGATCGCCCATGAGAAGCGACGTACGAAATTGACTGCATTCGCCTAGGAGAGCGACCACATGATGCGTGCTCGCCACTGTGAGCGAATCTCGCTTAAGGTCACGTGACCGCGGTCGACCATCGCCCCAATGCGACAGTTGCCACCCGACCAAGGCAGACTCGATCGCGCTTACGAGTGATCGATCAAAAACACCATCACCCCGCGTAAAAGCCGACACGGCGCTCGCGAGTGCGGACGCAGTTACATGAAACAGTCCGCGTGCTTGGGATGAAGGTCGTTTGCGTTCCAGAGCGCTGGGGGCAGCCGCGAGGACTCGACGCCATCGCGGAGACATTGCGTCAGCCATTGGTCGATAGACGCTTTCGAAACGATGATCTAGTCGTGGCCCCGTTGCGCGTGGGTCAAACGTAACCGGTGTGAAGGGCGGGATTGTCTTGCTTACAAGCTCCTCCCCTGACCGAGATTCCTCGGCGATCACCGCTTCGGTTGCATCACTTCCGCGCGACATAGTTGCTCCGAGAGGTCAACGTGCCGCCGACTGGTTGATCTTGGCTAGCTGCGTGTTCCACGGAGGTATATCGAACGATTCGCGATGCGAAGTGAGCGCGGTCGGCGGAAGTCGCGTTTTCAATCCGTGGTTTCTTCCGGCGGAATAGGATCAAATCCGCCCATGCCGAAGGGGTGACATCGAGACAGACGCTTGATCGAAAGCACTCCGCCTCGGAAAAATCCGAACCTAGAGAAAGCCTCAGCCGCGTACTCGCTGCAAGTGGGATGAAATTTGCAAGAGCCGAGGAGGAACGGTCGAAGCATGGCCTGGTAGCACCGGATCAAGAAGACAGCGAACAGTAAGTGCGCTGGAAGTTTTCCTGTTCGCTTCGAATTTTTTGCCACCTCGCAACCTCGCGGCGAGCGAGGGGGTCGATGTTTCTTATCTCGCCAGTCCGCAGGCGCAGCTTACAACAAAACCGAGAGAATCGCCACAATTGCTGACGCGCCCACGGTGGCAATTGCAAACCACCCAATTGCCATTCGCGGACGCTTTCCGATGAACTCAAACGGTTCGTCGATCAACTCCAGAAACCGCACACACACCCCTCCTGCAGAAAAGACTGTTGCGAAGAAACCACGACGGAAACGTTCGCCGATGGGAACCGCGGTCGAGGTTTCGGAGGTCTTACCAGCAGTTGCGTCTTTGGCGGGCGGTGGAGGCGGTGGTTTGAGCTCTTGCTTCTTGGGCATGTTCCCAATGACGCCGCCCATCACGACTCCAACGTCAACCACCGGAGATCCCGCTGCCTCGGGAACCGCTTCGGACAACGTGTCTACCGTCGAGGTTTCCGGAGTCACCGCGACCGAGGCTGGCGAGAGGCTCGTATCTTCCGCGCTTGCAGCGACCTCCTCTGTCGGCGTAATTACACCTGCGGCTGCGTCATCTACTAGACCCTGAAGATTCGCGAGTTGTTCATCGAGATCGGAGGCCGCTTCCAACGACCTGTCTGGAGTTGATGCCGAGGAAGTGACTCGCACGTTGGTGAGCGCAGGGGAAACCGGCTCGCCAATTTCAACGGCGAGTTCTGCTGCGAGTGTCGCAGCCTCCTCAAGCACAACTGTTAAATCTTGCTCCGAGCTCAATTGACGGTCCTCACTTCGCGCCGGAGTTTCGTGGTTGTCCGGTCCATCTGGTTCCACTTCCCCTATTTCGTTCGCCTGCTCATAATCCCCGCCGACCTCAAGCGTAGAGAGCTTATGCGCACTCGGACAGTACTATCCGATAGAATCGTGCATACATGCTTATCGGCCTCCTTTCCTCCCGGTTTTAGCTTGCTCAGATCAGCCCGCAGCAGATAATGCCGACCATGTCGTCCATCCGCGTCCATGTGCCAGATCTCAAGCCCGGAATCGCTTGCCTCTGTCGCGAGGAGTCTCACCACGCGATTAACGTAATGCGCGTACGCCCCGGCGACTCAGTCGTCGCGTTCGACGGCGAAGGAAAGGAAGGCATCGCGGTAATTATAGCCTCGAAACGAAACGCTGTAGAGATTGACATATCGGACGTCGCGGCGCGTCCGTTCGACACAACCATACAACTGACGATCGCGGTCGCGATGGGTAAGGTCCACCGGCAGGGATACCTGATTGAAAAATGCACGGAACTCGGCGTCGCCGCCATTTGGCCGATGCTCGCTCACCGTAGCGTTTCAATTCCCAAGGATAGAGCAACTGAAAAACACCAACGGCGCGCTATCGAGGCCGCCAAGCAGTCGCACCGCGCGTGGGTACCGAGAATTCGATCCCCTCAGGATTTCGAGAACGTAATCGCCCAACGCTCGTCCTTCGACATGGCCTTCATTGCTGATATGACGAAATCCCCCCGCAGGCTTTCCCTTGCCATCGCCGATGTGCCAATAGAATCCAAGATCCTCGCGATCGTCGGTCCGGAAGGCGGCTGGACAGATGAAGAACGCGAGCAAGCCAAGGACCGCGGGTTCTCGTCGGTCTCCCTCTCTTCGACGATATTGCGCACCGAAACGGCGGCCGCTGCGATTTGTGCGGGAATCGCAATGCTTGAACCCTCCAACTAACTGCTTGTCTCCTGTATAGTACAACTCATGCTACTCACGCGCGAAACACGAACTTGGCTCGGCGGAGAAACACCGACACACCTCGAATCAGTCCGCAACAGCTGGGCCGGTTCGTGCGACGGGGATAACTTTGATCGATTCACGATCGTCCGCATCACGGTCAGCGGCGACCCCGATCCGCAGACCGGGTATGTTTGTGATATTCGACATTTGGATCGGCTTGCCCAGTCCGTTGTCTGTGAGAGGCTCGAAGCCGTTGCAAACAGCGGCCAATCTTCTCTCCCAGCGATGGCGTCTGCGCTAACAAGCGCATTCCCAGTCGTCGAAGAGAACGCTCCCCAAGGTACAAGACTTGAATCCATCGATTCTCTTTTGTCGCCGTATACATCGTTCACCATCCAGCACGGAGACCCCATGATGTTAAGACTGACACAGTCCTTTGAGTTTTCCGCGTCCCACCGCCTCGCCATCCCAACGTTATCCGATAGCGAAAACACCGCGTTGTTCGGAAAATGCTCAAACCCCGAAGGTCACGGACACAACTATGTCTTTGAGGTAACGGTCGCGGGAGAAGCGGGCCGGCCGAACGGAACGCTGACTGACATCGGCTCGATCGATCGGATCGTCCGGGAGGTCGTCGTCGAAGCATTTGACCACAAGAATCTCAACACCCAATGCCCAGAATTCTCGGACCTTAACCCTACGGTCGAAAACATCGCTTCGGTGATATTTTCGCGGCTACTTGGAAAGTTCGACGCCTGCGACCTCGATCGCGTTCGCGTCTGGGAGACGCCCAAGACCTCGGCAGAGGTCACCCGCGATAATCATCGCCCGTAAAAGCACAAAATCACGCTATCGCCTTGCCCCACCTTCACAAGACGCCCCCGAGAGAATCGTAGACTAGACGTATGCGACCGCGACGAAGCACCCATTGGAGACTGTGCGCCGTCGCAGATACCGAACCGAGAAACGTCATGAGTATTGCAGAATCAACCCAACCAATGAGCCCCGCATTTGCGAGACGCGCAAGAAGCGCGGCGCTCCTGGTTCTACTATTCGCGACGGCGCTCTTCGCACTTTTTTCTCACGGGCTATTAACGAAGGTCCGTGACGACAATCTCCGCAGTACAGCAGGAATGCTTTCCGCATCTATCCTTCCCGGACCAAAAGAGAGCTATAGAGAAGCAATCGCCCGAGCTGTGCACGAAAACGACTCACTCCTTGCCGTTGCGACTCTCAACGCCTTTGGTTCTGTCTCTTCGATCTACCCGGACAGACTTGAGCACAGAGAGACACTAAAGAAGCTCCTTGGCCGTGAGGGGGCATTGACAAAAACGAACTCTCCCGACGATGGATCGACCTGCATTCTCACCGCTATCGCTGTCCCATTTGGAGACCGGGTCTCCGCAAGGACCGCGACGCTCGTCGCCGTTATGAGAGCCGATTCACCAGCGGGGCAGTGGCTTACCGCAATCTCCATGTTTACGATCTTGGTAGCCGCCGTCGCTTGGTATTCGACTCGTTCGCTGTATCAATGGTTCGACGCTGAACTGGTCGAACCTCTACGGCGAATGGCGGACCTTGTTAGTGACCCCGAATACGACGAGAAAACGTTGCGTTCTCGACGATTTTCAAGATGGCGAGAGACAGCCCGAATCGCACGGCGCTTCCAAGAGTTACGAGGGAGCTTGGACCAAAGTCATACGCATGCCAAGCGACTCAGGAACGACGCCAAGCAAACGTTGAGAGATCGCGAAGTCGGTCATGACAGACAGCTTCAACAGGCGCGGTACCTTGCTCAGACAGATCCGCTGACACAGCTGCGCAACCGCGCTTTCCTGGACGAGAATCTGGACTCCGTTTTCTGCTCGCAGCAGTCCGCGAATCGTGCCCTGTCAGCCGTTATGGTCGACCTCGATAACTTCAAAGCGTTCAACGATACATTAGGGCATCAAGTGGGAGATGCGCTTTTGAAATTCACCGGGGCGCTGCTTAGCGGTTCGCTACGCCCCGATGATTATGCGATTCGCTATGGCGGGGACGAGTTTCTGTTGCTTCTACCAGACACGGACGCCCGGCAAGCGACGGCAATCGCAGATCGGATGGTCAAGATGTTTGGGCAGTACGCCGGTAGCCTTGAAAGGGGCAACATGGTTTCGATGAGCGCCGGCGTTGCGTCGATTCCAGAAAAAGCATGCCAAACCGGACATGAGCTGATCGCTGCGGCGGACAAAGCCCTCTACCTGGCGAAGCGAAATGGAAAAGGCAACGTCCAAGCGCACTGGGAATCCGCAACGGTAGAATTGTAACGAATACGGAATTCGATTTGAACTCTGACATGCAGACCCCGGAGCTCTGTGGTCCTGAACCACACTCGGAACGCCAGACAAGAAAAATAGGCCTGAGCTTAACCTGCTCTTACCCGCCCATCGATGCTTTTCCATCGGGCTGAGCGCCGGGGTCAATTGCAAGACCCGTCGCTTCGTCGATCGTGGGAGGCGACTCATCCAATCTCATCTTTAGTACGCGCCCAACCTTGAACTTGACCGTCCGTTTTGCAGGGACGAAGACTTTGTCCATCGTTTTGGGGTTTTGTGCCTCTCTCGAAGCTCGAATTCGGCTCTCGAAAACGCCAAAGTCACGGAATTCCAATCGATTGCCAGTGCTCAGCTCATCGACGATGGAATCCAGGAAGGTCTGAATGATGCGCTTGACCATGACCCGCTTGCAGCCCTCGCTTTCGGCGATTCGGTCAATAAGCTCTTTCTTCGTAACGGTAGACATGGTGTAAGGATCTCCGTTGTATGATCGGCTCTGTCGGAGGTCAAAATAGCCCGTCCCGACCGAAACGCCCCAACTCATTTTATATCCGGTAACACTGGCAAAAATCCCCGCCCGGTTCTACGTACCCGCCAGAGTAGGGCCCCTCATTGTGGGACGCAAAATCGACGCAAGTCATAGTAGCGTAAAGACTTCCGTCACGCAAGCAAATTGTGAAAGCTTGGAATTCGACAGTGTGAAATGTTGCTATACGAGGTGTGAAAACTAGATTCAGACAACGATTTCAGCGCCCGGAGTTGCGAAGGCGAGTTGACTCGACGCGGCGATAATATGTATCTCGACCCCGCCGGGAGTTTCCCTGACGATCGATCACAGTTTCGCGATAGCTAGCCTCTGGTTCGGTGTCATCAGATGCCAAGACTACTGGCCACGAATCTCGATTGGTGCCAGCCACTACCGGCGTATTCCAGCTAGGATTGAAAATGATATGTGAATCGGCAATCCGAGGAAGGACCGTCAAAGGCTGGGGAGAAGCACACCCAGAGAGAAGGACGCCCCCCACTAGTGCCGTGACCCATATAAGCAACAAGTTCTCTCGCATCGAGTTCTTTCCCCCTTTCCTCGGTGATCCTCCGATCACCTTATGCTAGGCAGCGACATCCAAGCCTGTCGCGTCCCGGCGTGCGACGTCCGAGAGTGTCACCGCCTACAATACCCTGACTCGAAATCAACCCTATTTTTTTTCATAGTCGATCTGCTTTCGCGGACGTTTGCCAAGAAACCGCCCTCCGCGACAATCAGAGGGCGGAAGGAGTTCGGTCATCAGCGACGGGTTAATAATCGCACTTACGGCGTTCGCCGGAATCGCCTCGGGAGTTGGCTTGATGCTTCTGCTGCGGCCCAAGGATCGCCGAGGCTCCGCAGAAAGCGACGAAAAAGCGAGCGCCGATCGGGCTCGCGACGAAGCCCTATTTCGCGAACTCATCAAGTCAGAAGTCGGTGCGCTCTCGCGGAAGGCGCTCTCAGAGAATTCAGACGACTTTCTCAAACTCGCCAAAACAAGCCTCAACGAACAAACCACACGTGGCGACGAGCAGCTCGAATCAAAAAAGAAACTCATCGACGCGCGCCTTTCGGAAATGAACAACAAGTTAACGGAGCTCAACACGCTCGTACAACGAGTGGACAAACATCGCGCAGACTCCCACGGCGCCCTCAATTCTCAACTGCAAAGTAACGCCAAAGCGACGCAGCACCTCCAAACAACCACCGCTCAATTGCGAGAAGCGCTTGCGAGCACTCAACGCCGCGGGCAATGGGGCGAACGTATGGCAGAGGATGTCCTTCGATTGGCAGGGTTCATTGAGGGGGTCAACTACACCAAACAAACGCAACTATCGGAAGGCGGTAGGCCAGATTTCGTATTTATTCTCCCCGATCAAAAACGCGTGAACATGGATGTGAAATTCCCCCTCGAGAACTATCTCGAAACTCTTGATGCCGAAAACGATGCGGCACGGGACGCTGCCGCAAAGAACTTTACCCGTAACGTGCGCAAGCATGTCAAGGATGTAACCAATCGCGCGTACATCGATACGGCAGCTGGTACGGTAGACTATGTTCTCGTGTTTATTCCGAACGAGCAGGTCTATGGGTTCATCCATGAGCACGATCCCACACTCCTTGATGATGCCCTAAGTCAAAAAGTCGTTCTCTGTTCGCCGCTGACTTTGTATGCGATTCTCGCGGTCATCCGCCAGTCGGTGGACAATTTCCGCTTCGAGCAGAATTCCCAGGCGATCCTCCAGCTACTTGCCGACTTCAAGAAGCAGTGGTCCAAGTACACCGACGTCATGGACACAATGGGAAAGAAACTCGAAGATGCGACCAAGACCTACGGAATACTCGTAACAACACGCACGAGAATGCTAGAGCGCCACCTCGACAAGATCGACGATGTTCAATCGCAACAGGTTTCAAGACCAAAAAGCGAAGTCATCCTCCCAAGCGGCGCCCCCGGTCTCCTAGCGCCACGTGACTCAGCGAGCAGCGATGGTTAGGGACGCCTTACACACGCCCCTGCGCCTCCCTCTCCCTCTGACGCTGGTCCTCTGCTGGGTGGCGCTCATCGCGATTGGGTCTGTTACGCTTCATAATCCCGCCGCGCTCGCGGGACCGCAGATTACCTGGCTCGATGCGATTTTTACTTCGACATCCGCCGTCTGCGTGACCGGTCTCTCGACCATAAGCGTTGGCGACCAGCTATCGGGACTTGGACAGGGCGTCTTACTCGCGTTGATTCAAATCGGTGGTTTAGGAATCGCTACCGTCTCGACGCTTCTACTTCTGCTTGCAGGACAGCGAAGTTTAGCGGGCGAGCAAGAGGCGGGCAGCGAGCTGGCGGGCGTGAACATCACCGCAAAAAAACTAGTCATCTTCGCAATCGCCACGACGATCGTCATTGAGTCAATCGGGGCATTACTTCTGACGACACGCCTCACCGGAGACGGCGCGATCTGGTCGAGCATCTTCCACAGTGTATCCGCATTCTGCAACGCAGGTTTCTCGCTCAACAATGACAGTCTAACCCAATTCGCCGCCGACCCGTCCGTCAACGCAATCGTTGGATCGCTCATCGTTCTCGGCGGATTCGGGTTTATTGCGATGCACCAGCTCGGGACATGGTTCGCCATGCGACGGCGAGGTCAACGTCAACCATTGTTTCTTCATGTTCGCGTTGTGTTGGTCGCGAGCGTCCTCCTTTGGCTACTCGGAAGCGCTGCGTTCTTGTTTTTCGAGTACGACAACACCCTCTCGGACTTACCGCTATTACAGAAGATTCTCGCCTCGATCTTCCAATCGATTACCATGCGAACGGCCGGGTTCAACACCATCGATTTCGCATCCCTCCGTGAGCCCATGCTTCTGGTGACGATGCTCTTCATGCTCATCGGTGCTGCACCGGGAAGTTGCGCCGGGGGTATCAAGGTGACAACTGTCGTCGTGATCCTGGCGGCGGTCCGGGCAAGACTTCGAGGAATGAAAAACGTCGCCCTTCTTTCCAGAACCATTCCCCGCCCGATCGTCGCACGCGCCTTCTACATCGGCACATTTTCGATCGTGTTCTTGGGCTTGGTGATCCTGGGACTCGTGATTACCGAGGAGGTGTCCCCGTCGGCCGGAATTCGCAGCGACCGCCTGACAACACTGGCCTTCGAGGCATACTCCGCCTTCGCAACCGTCGGACTCAGTACGGGCGTAACGTCCGACTTGTCATCTTCGGGCAAGTGGATCATCATAGTCACCATGTTCGTCGGACGACTTGGCCCGCTTGCTCTTGCGATGGCGGTTTTTATGCCCCAGTCGACACCGAAGTATGAGTTTCCAAAAGAAGATTTAGCTGTCGGATAAAAACAATGCGAAATTTCGCCGTCATCGGAATGGGCCAGTTCGGAAAGTGCATGGTCGAGACACTCCAGGAAAGAGGCCTGAATACCCTCGTCATCGATCAAGACGAGGCGAAGGTTCAATGGGCTCGCGATCGTGCGACGAAGGTCGTCAAGGCAGACATTCTCGACTTCGCCCTCTTCGAGCAGCTAATCGATGGCAGCATCGAATGCGCGATCGTCGATCTCGGCGATCAAATGGAACGCAGCATACTTGCGACAAACTACCTGTCCAAACTCAAGGTGAAGCAGATCGTCGTAGAGGCAACAAACCAAGACCACGCGGAAATTCTCGAAATTGTCGGCGCAACCAGGATCGTATTCCCAGAAAAAGAGGCGGCCCAAAGACTTGCGGGCCTTCTCGCGGGGCAAGGCAGACTGGATTACTTCCCCGTCAGTAAGGAGTTTTCGCTCATTGAGATCCCGGTCCCCTCGACCTGGGTAGGCAGCACCTTATCCGAGGCAAGTGTGCGAAAGAAGTATCAGCTAAACGTCGTCGCAATCCGCGAACAACCTCACCCGGGCACCGAGGAATTGCCCTGGTCGTTTGCAGACCCAGAGCGAACCCTCCACACGACGGACGTCGTCCTGCTCGCCGGAAGTACAGAAGCTTTAGAAAAACTAACTAAATAGCAAGCCCAAACGAGCCAAATACGAAGCTCGATATCGCGCTGTTCACGACGGACGAAAGCAATCCACCGACGAGCTCGCTGGAATTAGAAGCACACCCACTCGCCTGGAGCAACGCGCCAGAGCTCAAAACCAACGTAAGACGCCGACCGAGTAGACCCATTGAATTTCGCATCATGCCATTTAGTCCTTTTTTTCTTTCAAACCAGCATTCGCAGGCGCTTCAAGTAGGACAAGTTCCTGCGCGATATAAATCGGAATTGGATCAACACCGCCCTTCTGCAATCTCGTCTCCGAAGCGCGAACCCCAACGTAACGACCAATGAACCCGTTCACGTCGAGCGCCTGACCTGATGGAATCTCGACATACCCGATCGTTCGCTCGAACGAAGCCGATGGATCGATCAAACGATATCGCCGAACCGTCGATCCCGGAGGGTAAAGTGCACTCATACGAAGCTCACCCTGCGCCGTCAGACCGGACGGGATGCTCGGGGCAATCCGCGGGAGTGAAGCTCGTTTATCCATAAATTCTCGACGTTGGGCATCAGCCTTCGCGCCCATCGCCCGCACCGTCGCAACAGCCGTCGCTAGCGAATGAATATTTTCGATCTGAGCATGTCGAATCTCGGCATATCGCTTAGCGTAGTCGTCGTCATCTTGATCCATAACGGTCTTGTATCTCGAAAGAAGGGGCGCAAAATCGCGGTCGCCGGGGATTTTTTCCATTTCAGCATTCCCCGCAGCGTCCAATTCTTCAAGTTCTTGGCGCCAAGTCGAAACCGCAAGGTCTAAGGCTGCGGTATCGGTCCCCGGAATCGTCCCGACGGGAGATGCGAGCGGCAAAGGTCTTCGATTAATCTTCGCAGGATCTTCGTCGCCTTCGATCCCCTTTGTTGTCGCACTCGAAGCCGGGGCAGAGGCCGGCGGTTGTCCCGGGATCATACTTCCAGGCGCTTCCGCCAAGAAGTCCGCATGAACCCAGAGCGTCGCACCCACGGGCGGTCTGATCCGAAGAAATCCATCCGGATTCCGCCCCAAAATCGTTACCGGAGCACCACGACTAAGCATTGTCTGCACCGTATATTTGCTTTCGTTCAATGAAGACCCAGCACGGACGCGAACGTTACTCCCGCTCACAACGCCGGTCTTGTCATCAGACGTATCCACATAGTCACCGGAAATCAAGCTAAACGTCCCATCCGGTGGGAGAATCTCCACCCAGTCGCCACGCTGCGAAAGCACCGCCACCTTCGCACCAGCAGCCAGCTTGCAGACCGTATAATGGTTCGTGCTATCGCCGCTGCGAACGTAAACATCATTGGCGTTCACCTCCGCCTGACGCAATACCGGGCGATTCCCCGGTTCCTGCGCCCGGGTGGGCGAGGCTACGATGATCGCCGTCAAACCGGCTGCGTACATGAGTGAATTTCGTCTTAAGATGGTTGCCCGCAACATGGCCGTAGTCCTCCAATTGATCGACCGAAAAAGTTGATTCTTCTCCGGTGGCGCCAACAGCCGAACCGTATCGCCCGCCAACAACTCTGTCAACGAACATTTCACTTGTGAATTGTTCACCCCAGCCATTAACGACGCAGCCATCACCTTTCGGGTATACTTTCTGAATCTACCACAGAGGCCTGTGAAATGCTATCGCGTCTCATCATCGAAAAAATCGCTTGCAACCCCGACCCGCATGCCGTCGCTGCTGTTTTTGGGTCACTCGATGGGGCCGCTCTCTTGGAGAGTTCGCTCCCCGGCGGAAAATATTCGCGATGGTCGGTTTACTCAGCCGATCCCGTCGCGACGGTCAAGGTCCGCGCTAACATGGGTGGCTGCCCATTCGACCAACTTGCCGAGGCATTCGCCCAATTCCCCAAGACGGAATCGCCTTCGATCGATTTCCCGTACTGCTGCGGTTGGTTTGGGTACCTAAGTTACGAAGCGGGCCTTTTGGCCGAGGGCGTTCCCTCCGTGCACGATGACACGTCGTCACTACCGCTCGCACAGTTTTCTCTTTATGACGCGGTCGCCCTTCACGACACGTCGTCAGACCAGTGGTACGCCGTCGCTATTGACTGGGGCCAGTGCCTCAGCACAAGTCGCCCTCCCGCCTCCGAGCGTATTGGTCGTATCAACGAAATCCTCAACGAAGCCTCGCTCGGACCTCGCCCCGACGATCCCTTAAGACCGGCGCCGCGCGACCTGACCCCATCGTTTACAAAGGCACAGTACCTCGCCGGCGTCGAGAAAATATTAACCTACATCGCCGCTGGCGACGTCTACCAGGTGAATCTTACGCAGCGCTTTCGCACACAGACGACTCTGACTCCGCTCGATTTGTATCGACGGCTAAGGGAAATCAGTCCGTCCTCTCATAGCGCGTTTCTCTCCGGCGATGATTTCGCGATAATCTCTTCGTCTCCCGAGCTCTTCCTGCATACCGCCGAAGAAAAGATCATGACCCGTCCAATCAAAGGAACGCGACCCCGATCCACCGACGCTGTCCTCGACGAAGAGTTCCGTAGAGAGCTCGAATCCGCCGAAAAAGACACCGCCGAGCTCGCCATGATTGTAGACCTCATGCGAAACGACCTAGGGCGAATCTCCGAATTCGGCTCCATCCGTGTGACAGACCCCGCGTCGATCGAACAGTATCCGACAGTCTATCATCGCGTCGCGACAGTCGAAGGTCGCCTTCGCCAAGGAACTTCGCTCGCTGAGATTCTCCGCACCACCTATCCAGGCGGCTCGATCACCGGCGCACCAAAGATCCGCGCCATGCAAATTATTTCGGAACTCGAAACAACGCCCCGAGGCCCTTACTGCGGCGCAATCGGTTGGATCGGTCTCAACGGAGCACTATCGCTCAACGTCGCAATTCGTACGATGATTCAACGCGGCAGATCGGTCGACCTCCACGCCGGTGGCGGGATCGTCGCCGACAGCATTCCTCAAAAGGAGTATGACGAGATGATGACCAAACTTTCCGCCATGGCCCGGGCCCTCGGCTGCGATCTACAGGAGTTAGAAACAGTGGAAGACTTTGTCGGAGCAAATCCTTAGATGGCAGCAACGATATTTCTTAACGGCGAATTCACCCCCGCCTCAGAGGCAAACGTCAGCGTCTTTGACGGTGGGTTTCTCCACGGCGCGGGCTTGTTCGAAACAATGCGTTCCGAGAACGAACGCGTCTTCCAGCTCGAATCGCACATCGCTCGCCTCCAGCGATCGGCTGGCCAACTTCTCATACCCATCGAGCGAAAGAATCTCCCGCATGCCGAACAGTTCAGCGAACTTCTCTCTCAGAACGGTCTGAAAGAAGGCCGCGTCCGCCTGACCGTGACCGCGGGCGGAATGAAAAGCGACGACAACGCGCCGCACCTGACAATCTGCGCGACCGCGTCGTCGCTGTCCGATTATCCGTCGCAGCTCTATGATCAAGGCGTCAACGTCATCGTTTCGCAATACCGCCAATCGCCAAACGACCCCATCGCCGGACACAAGACTACGTCGTACTTCCCGCGGCTACTAGCCCTTCGCGAGGCTCGTCAGGCGCGATGCATCGAGGCGGTTTGGTTTACCACGCACAACCACCTCGCCGAAGGATCGATCAGCAACATTTTTCTTCTACAAGACGGAAAACTTAGAACACCGCCCATCGACACCCCCATCCTCCCAGGTCTCGCGCGCGAACTTGTTTTGAAACTCGCGGTCGATGCGAAGCTCGACGTAGCGGAATGCGTCCTCTCCGTCGATGACTTGCTCGACGCCGACGAAGTCTTCCTCACCAACTCCATCATGCAAGTTATGCCAGTCGTCCGAGTCGAGAAGAAAGACATTGCTGATGGTCGCGTCGGCGAAATCACAAGAACGATATACAACGCCTATCGAGACACGGTGCAGAAGGAATGCAAGCTCATATGACCAAAGCACGGAACTCACGAACACCGACGGTCTCAGATTTCACCGTCGCCATGGACGCGATCGCCCCGACCGCGCTCGCCCAGGATTGGGACAACGTGGGGTTACTCGCTGGCGATCTCTCCTCGAAAATCCGCCGCGTGCTTTTCGCGATCGACATGACCCCAGCTGTCACCGCCGAAGCAATTCGGGCAAAAGCAGACCTACTTTTCTGCTACCACCCCCCCATCTTTCAACCGATCAAGAACTTGGTCACGCCAGGCAATGGAACAGAGTCCCTCGTTTTCCTGTGCATTAGGAACAACATCGCCCTCTACTCAAGTCACACAGCCCTTGATGTCGCAGACGGCGGAACCAACGACGTCATCGCCGGTCTATGCGGGATCGATCAGACCCAACCTCTCGAATACGTGGACAATCCGGGCGAAAACAACAGCAAAATCGTCGTCTTCGCACCCCCCGAACATATCGATGCCATCGCCAACGCCGCGTTCGCCAAAAGTGCAGGAATCATCGGCAACTACTCCCAATGTAGCTTCCGCACCGGCGGGACGGGGACGTTTTTTGGAAACGACGGAACGAGACCAACCATCGGGAAGCGTGGCCGTCCAGAACGCGTCAACGAAATCCGACTCGAGCTCATCACCCCGCACAGCAAGCTCCCAGCCGTTGTCAGCGCTATCTGCGGCGCACATCCCTACGACGAACCAGCATTCGACATTTTCCCAGTGACACCGACTCCCACGCGCGGAATCGGTCGCGTCGGCGATCTTCCTGTACAATCAACACTCAACAAACTCGCGCAGAAACTCGCGAAAGCGACCAAGGCACAGAACGCCGCCATCGTCGGTCGCTCGACAACCAAGGTTAAACGAGCCGTCATCTTAGTAGGAGCAGCCGGAAGCCTTCCATTCAGAGCAGGCGTCGGCGCAGGCGATGTCATCATCACCGGCGAAATCCGCCATCACGACGCCCTTGCGATCGAGCGTGCAGGCGCCACCGCGATCGCCCTAGGTCACTGGACCAGCGAAAGCCCTATCCTCAAGTCGATCATCAATAGACTCAAACAAACCCTTCCCGGCGTGGATCTGACGCTCAGTCGCTCAGACCAGGAACCCTTTACCCACCTCAAAAAGCCCAATTCCTGACACATTCACACACCGTTATTCTCGATGTCGATGGTCATCCTCCGTTAGATTCGATATAATTAGGGCGCTAACGGTTCCAAGTAAGAACACGGAGGAAACAAGGCGTGCTGGAGTACGATTTTGATCGCAGTATCGGGTGCTGGGTTGGGCAAACCACCCACGCGTTCGAGAAGACACTGAACGACCGCCTTGCGCCCCACGGGATTACTTATCGCCAGTGGCAGGTTTTGGGGTTTCTTGCGATGGAATTTCAGTTGCCCCAAGTTCAGCTCGCCGAACGAATGCGCATAGAACCGCCCACCCTTGTAGGAATTCTTGACCGCATGGAGCGCGATGGCTGGATTGAGCGAAGTCAGTCGCCCATCGATCGGCGCAAGAAGATCATTACCGCAACCGCCGCAGCCCGCCCAGTTTGGAAGAAAATCGTGGCCGTCGCCCGTGACATACGAAACGAAGCTACGCGCGGGTTAACCGAGGCGGACTTAACCGAACTCGAGCGAATTCTCGCCAGGGTCCGGAACAACCTCGAAGCTCCGCAAGAGCGAAAGCAAACCGCCTAACGACAAGAAACATCATGACTAGAATTGTAAGTAATCTGCACTTCTCTCTCGTCGCCGGGATAATGGCAAGCGTCGCAACAGCCGTCGCACAGCCAGGCCCAGCGAACGTCGCCGTCGCACAAACGATCGCTCGCGACGTAGCCGAGGGGAAGGTCTTCGTCGGATCAATCGACCCATCGCGTACGAGCGCTGTGGGAACCGCTGTGGATGGTCGCGTCTTGACGCTCCCTGTTGAGGAAGGCGACTTCGTGAAGACGGGCGAAACCCTTGCTCAACTCCGCACAAAGACGATAGAAGCCCAGCTCGCAGCGGCACAGGCGAACCTCGACCTGCGCCAACATGAGCTTGCCGAGCTAACTCGAGGAGCGCGCCCAGAAAAGATCGACCAGGCAAACGCCCGCATGCTCGGAAACAAAGCTAGAATGGCAAACGCCAAACGCGACCTGGAGCGCGTCCAACGAGTCTACGAAGACCTCTCAGCCGCAGTCGACGAACTCGACGATGCCCAGTCATTGGCAATCGAAACAGAGCAAGCGTTTCTCGAAGCGCAAGCTTCCTATAATGAGATCGTAGCAGGTCCTCGCATAGAGCGCATCGCCCAGGCAAGAGCTCGCGTCGCGGTCGAGCAGCAAGAGGTCCGACGACTCGAAGATCTCGTTAAGAAATACACGATCGTCGCCCCGTTCGACGGATTCGTCACACTCAAGAGCACAGAAGTCGGCGAATGGGTCACGCGAGGACAAGTCGTCGTCGAAATCGCAGACCTTACTACGATCGACGTTAAAGTCACTGTCCTAGAAGACTACGTTGCTCAAATATCCCTCGGCGATATCGCGACAGTCATCGTCCCGTCGCGCCCGGGAAAAGTCTTCGTCGGCACGATCCACCGCATCGTCCCGCTCGCCGACACCAGATCGCGGAGCTTCCCCGTCAGGCTACGGGTCGCCAACGAAATTCGCGAAAACGTTCCTCTTCTCATGGCCGGGATGTTTGCTGAGGCGACGATGGCCATCGGAACACCCGTCACAACAACCCTCGTCCCCAAAGACGCCATTGTTCTCGGCGGGCAGGCGCCGGTCGTCTACGTTCTCGACCAGCCGGATCCCGAAAGCAACACCGCCACCGTCCGCGAAGTGCGAGTTTCCGTTGGCGTCGCCGTCAACGAGCTAATCGCGATTCGCGGACGGGTAGAACCCAATGCACTAGTAGTCGTTCGCGGAAATGAACGATTACGACCCGGACAAAACGTAACCATCACCGAACGCATAGACACTGGACGCCTGTTGAACCCCGCGCCGATAGGTCAATAATAAGAATCACGACATGAACATCGTTACCCTATTTTTGAACAACCCGGTCAAAGTATCTGTGGGCGTCCTACTAACAGTGCTCTTCGGTTCCGTTGCGCTCTTCCGTATGCCGATGCAGCTAACCCCAGAAGTTCAAAGCCCGGTTCTAACCATACAAACCCGCTGGCCAGGCGCAAGTCCACAGGAAGTGGAACGAGAAATCGTACAAGAGCAGGAAGAACAGCTCCAAAGCGTCCAGGGTATCATCAAGATGACCTCTGAGAGTTCCGACTCTAGCGGGAGAATCACGCTCGAGTTTGCGGTCGGAACGGAAATGAACGAAGCCCTTCTCACAGTGAACTCACGTCTCCAACAAGTCCCGCAGTACCCCATCGACGCCGACGAACCCGTCATCACAGTTTCCAATTCCTCAGACCGAGCGATCGCCTGGTTCATCCTCAGTCAACGCAACCCCCCCGACGAAAAACTCCGCCAAACAGTCGCCGCCAATCCCGATCTTCACGACCAGCTCGAACGCATCCGCCAGACGACCAACCCCGGACTGCAGATGCATCGACTTCGCCGCCTCGCCAAGGACCAACCAGCCATCATGGACCTCCTTCCGCCTCAGATCGACGTCCCCACCATGCGCCGATTCACCGAGGACGAAATCGAGGCGCGATTCGAGAGGGTCTCCGGCGTCGCAAATTCGAATGTGATGGGCGGACGTGAAGACGAGATGCAAATCATCGTCGATCCAAGAAAGCTCGCCGCAAGAGGGCTTACCGTTCAAAATATGCGCACCGCACTCGCGGGGCAAAACGTGAACACTTCCGCCGGAGACTTCTGGGAAGGAAAACGGCGCTACGTCGTTCGGACGCTTGGACAGTTTACAAGCATACAACAGGTCGAAAGCGTCATCATCGACCGGCGCGACGGCTCACCCGTCTACATCAAAGACGTCGCGACCGTTCAACTGGGCCACAAGAAAGCTGGCGGACTCGTCCGGAGGTTCGGAACAACGAACATCGCCGTCAACGTCATTCGTCAGCGAGGTGCAAATACGCTAGACGTCATGGCTGGACTCCGCAAGACGATGACCGACCTCAACCAAGGTGTCTTGAGCGACAAGGATCTCATCTTGACTCAAGTCTACGACGAAACCGACTACATACTATCAGCCGTCGATCTCGTCGTACGAAACATCTACATCGGCGGCTTTCTCACTGTCGCCGTTCTACTCCTGTTCTTACGGAGCGCTCGATCAACACTCGTCGTCGGCCTGGCAATCCCCACAAGTATCCTCGGCGCGTTCATCGTACTCGGAATACTCGGACGCTCCTTAAACGTCGTCAGCCTCGCAGGGATGGCGTTCGCCGTCGGTATGCTGGTAGACAACGCCGTAGTCGTCCTGGAAAATATTTTCCGTCATTACCAAGCGGGCGAAAGTCGCATCGACGCTGCCACCAAAGGCACCCAGGAAGTTTGGGGCGCAGTCCTGACCTCGACTCTCACCACCCTGGCGGTCTTTGTCCCAGTCCTATTCGTTCAGGAGGAAGCAGGCCACCTCTTTCGAGACATCGCACTCGCAATCAGCGCGGGCGTTGCAATCTCGCTAATCGTCTCAGTCTCGGTCATACCAACGTCAGCCTCGAGACTCCTGAGAAAACACCACCGATCGACACGACAGGAAACCATCCCACCGACAGGCCTTCTGCAAACGATGGGAAAATCGTTTGTTGACGCGATCGTCAACACCAACGCCAGACTACTCTCACGAACATCAACAAGGCTCGCCACAGTAGCGACGTTAGTCGGATTGTCGGTCGCCGGTAGCTACCTACTCATGCCAGCCGTCGAGTATCTACCCGCAGGAAACAGAAACCTCGTCTTCGCCATCATGATCCCCCCACCCGGATACAATCTCGACGAACTGACGAGAATGGGCGAAAAAGTTGAAACTGCACTTCAACCCTACTGGGACGTGGACCCAGAAGAAGTACTCAGCAGGGGACGCGATAAGCCCCCGGTCATCAAGGATTTCTTCTACGTCGCCATGGGTAAAACGGTCTTCATGGGAATCCGTGCCGAAGACCCCACACGCGCCGCCGAACTCGTACCCATGTTACGCTTGGCAGGCGGCGGAATCCCGGGAACCTTCACCATCGCCAAGCAAACGAGCCTCTTTGAACAAGGGCTAAGCGCAGGCCGAACAATCGACATAGAGATAACCGGCCCAAGTTTGGAAAAACTCATCGCCATCGGCGGACGCATCATGGGTCAGGTCAACGTCGTGGTCCCTGACTCTCAAGTACGACCGAAACCAAGCTTGGACCTTTCCAACCCTGAGGTCCACATCAAACCCAAATGGCAGCAGTGCGCCGACCTCGGCGTTACCGCCCACGATCTAGGTTACGCGGTGAACGCCTTGGTCGACGGCGCATACGCAGGCGACTACTTCCTCGGCAGCGATAAGATCGACCTCACCATCAAGGGTCGCGACGACCTCGCATCCCACACGCACTCGCTAGAATCTCTTCCGGTCGCAACCCCAACAGGAGACCTCGTCCCGCTCGCCGCTCTAGCAAACATCGACCTAGGCGCAGGCCCCGAACAGATCAACCACCGACAACGCCAAAGAGCCATCACGATAGAGGTCTCTCCGCCGAGAGTAATTCCCCTCGAACAAGCAATGCGCGACATCGAATCCAGTATTGTCGCACCACTTCGAGATGCTGGCGAACTAAACGGCGGATATCAAATCGGTCTCGCCGGAACCGCCGACAAACTCCGAGCGACATGGGCTGCCCTCCGAACCAATATCGCACTCGCCCTGCTCATCACCTACTTACTCATGGCTGCCCTTTTCGAGTCGTGGCTATACCCGGTAGTAATCATTTTGAGTGTTCCGCTGGGCGCGGTCGGCGCTTTCATCGGCTTAGCCATCGTAAACCAATTCAAACTTCAGCCACTAGACGTCCTCACCATGCTCGGTTTCGTTATTCTCATCGGAACCGTCGTCAATAACCCGATCCTCATCGTACACCAAGCACTAAACCACATCCGAGAGGGCACGCCCCGCCGCGAGGCGATTCTCCAGAGCGTTCGCACGCGTGTTCGACCGATCCTCATGACCACGTCAACAACGGTGCTGGGATTGTGTCCGCTGGTTCTCTTCCCAGGAGCAGGTAGCGAGCTATATCGCGGACTGGGCAGCGTCGTCCTCGGCGGATTACTCTTCTCATCGATCTTCACGCTCTTTCTCGTACCGACTCTTTTTAGTCTGATGATGGATACCCGGGAATTTGTAGCGAGAAGGTTTTCTGCCTTAGTAACAGCGGGCGTTGATCCAGCAACCACCATGAAGCATCGCCCAGACACACAAGCCTTCGAGGAACCCTCACGCACTGAGAAGGAAGCACCGGCGATCGCACAGTCGTAAAGAATTGTCTTTCGATCGACCCCGC
>JAJDDZ010000184.1 GCA_029260025.1 Phycisphaerae bacterium
CAAGCGCTGTCGCAAACGAGCCAAGCCAACCAAGATCGGTGACCACTCCATCTCGCCAGAGCGCCGCGTGATACTCCCCGTCGATAACCGCTCCCCCAACAACGACGCCGCTTTCGTTAATGTCCATCGCCCTCCCAGGCGCATCTCCCAACACGGTCAGATTCGCCGCGCTTCCACTCGACCAATAAACAGGAAACGTACCGTCGTCACTTACAGACCAGCCGACGATCTCACCCGCATCATTGATCGCGGTCGCATAGCTACTCTTTCCAAGCGTACCCAGGTCGATAGCAACGCCATCTTTCCAGAGAACCGCCCGCGCCGTTTGGGTCTGGGACTTGAACGAGTACCCTACAACCTCGCCGTGACTGTTCACTCCAAAGGCACTCGAAAAGCTGTCGTCAGGGAGCAAGGTTCCAAGATAGGATCGCTCGCCTTCCACATCGATGAAAGCGACTTGCTTACCCTCAGGATTATACGCCCGCCCAACTATGTGACCGAGATCGTTAACACCCTGTGCGAATTCAATAGTCATCCATTCGGGATTGAGCTCGCGAACCCGGTAGCGGGCAATTCGAGGGTGGCATTCACACCATGGACCAATACAAAGAATATCTTGGACACAAAACGATCCGACCACGACGCGCTCATCACACTGACTGTTACCATGCTGAGTCACGCGGTAAGTGTATTCACCAGGAGCAAGCGATCCCAGTACAACATAATCACCCTCCGCCTCTGCACCCGCTGGGAAACAAAGGCCGACTTCATCGGGGAAGACATCGATAGCAATAAGGTTTCCCTCCACCGAAACCTGAGCAGGTTGAGCAAGTGGCCTACCAGTACAACTCGACGTAAGGTAGATTTCAAACGAAATAGTATCAGCGGAAGTGATAGCCCCGCCGGGCTGAATGAAAACGCACTCGATATTGCAGTAGCCCCATGCAGGCGCAAACATGCACATGTATGCGAAGAACGCGCGAAACAGAATCGAGTCCCTACCGGTCATGGCAAACCCTCTGGCCATCAAAGCCAATTCGATATTACCCTTCCCTCGCCTCGATTACAAGAGGAATACGCCCTGTATTGGGAGCTGAAACCCAAGGATGAAAAAACCGGACCGGAAGCACGGACATATCGCTCGCTGAACGCGTTAATTCCGCCGAGAACGCATAACCAAATAAACCAAAGTCAAAATCGCAGAAAGAGTCGCGGCCACATAAGTCATCGCTGCAGCCGAAAGAACTTTGCCAACAACGACGTCTTCTTGCTGAGTCACCATCCCCTGATCAAGAAGAATCGTCCGGGCACGACTCGACGCGTTGAACTCAACCGGCAGATTAACAAGTTGAAACACAACAACGACCGCGTAAAGAGCAATCCCAATCGTCGAGAGTCCGCTCATCCCCAAAAACATCCCGCCGATCACCAGCCACACACCCATGTTCGTACCAATCGACGCCATCGGCACCAAACTATTACGAAACGCGAGCGGCGCATAAGCGGTCGCATCCTGAATCGCATGGCCAACTTCATGGGCAGCGATCCCCAGAGAAGCAAGCGACCGACCTTGATAAACCTCAGGACTCAAGCGCAAGACTTTGTGCTTCGGATCGTAGTGATCGCCCAGGTAAGACTGCACCGGTTCAATCGCAACATCGCTAATTCCAAACGCGTTCAAAATCCGCTGCGCAGTCTCCGCCCCGCTAAGTCCGCTACTCGCAGGAATCTTCCCCGCCTTCGCGTAAGCACTCTTCACACGAATTTGCGCCCAACCCGCTATCAACAGTGCAGGCGCAAGAATGATCCAATACATCGGATCGAACATTATCCAACCAAGCATAATTACACACGAACCTTTCTATCCGGGAGACTCAGTCCCTCCGCCGCTATTCTACGGCCAACCCCGCTCCCGGTTCAATCTATTGACGAACTGTTACAATCGACCCATCACACCGCGGCCGTCCACCCGTGCTCAAAATGCGATCGTAAAACAGGTTTCCAGATCGATCACACCCCAACGCACCGCAGACCCCCGCACAAACCGATTCGGCGCCCCGCGACCCTGTGGTCGCAACTTCGCAAGACGCCGTTATACTGACCAAGAGGCCACCAGTCACGGACAAAGGACCAAGCGACTTCACTGGAGAGAGACCCAAATGTCGAAACCCATCGCAGACCGCGTCAAAGATGCCAAGCAATCAGACATCCGCAGATTTTCCGCCATCTGTGCAGCCATGAACGGCGTCAACCTCTCACAAGGAGTCTGCGACCAACCCGCCCCCTCCCCGGTCAAAAAAGCGGCCAAGAGCGCGATCGATAACGACCACGCAACCTACACCAATCTCCGGGGTATCGCCGAACTCCGCGTAGCGATCGCCAACAAGATGCGCGACTTCAACAAAATCGAGTGCGACCCCGATCAGAACATCGCCGTCAACATCGGCTCCGCGGGTGCGTTCGCCTGCGTCGCCTTATCTACGCTAAACCCCGGCGACGAAGTCGTTGTCTTCTCACCGTATTATAGTTACCACGTCAACCTGCTAAGATTATTCGGCGTCACCGCGAAGTTCGTCGATCTGAAACCACCAACGTGGGAATACTCGCCCGAAGATCTCGAAGCAGCCTTCAACGAAAAAACCAAGATGATCCTCGTCTGCACACCCGGCAACCCAACCGGCAAGGTCTACACCAAAGAAGAACTGCAACACATCACGGACCTAGCCAATAAGCACGATGTGTGGATCGCCACCGACGAAATCTACGAATACATAACCTACGGAAAACCGCACATCAGCATCGGCAGTCTCCCCGAAGCGCGCGACCGCACGATCACTCTAAGCGGCTCATCAAAGACCTACGCCGTAACCGGTTGGCGCGTTGGATACACCGTAGGACCGGCTGAGTTGATCGAACGCGCTTCAGTCGTCAACGACCTACTCTATATCTGCGCCCCCGCCCCGTTGCAATGGGGAATCGAAGCGGGAATGAAAATGGGTAGCGACTATTACGAGAAAATGCGATCCGATTACCTCGCAAAAAGAGAGTTACTCGCAAAGACCCTCCGCGAAATCGGGTTCGACCCCTACGTTCCCGATGGCAGTTACTACATGCTCGCCGCCTTCGAAAAAGATCGATGGGCAGACGCCACCGCTGCGACCGAAGCAATTCTAGAAAAGGTCGGCGTCGCGACCGTTCCAGGTTCCGCCTTTTATCGGAACCCTGAAGATGGCCAAAACCAATTACGCTTTTGCTATGCAAAACAGATGACAGACCTTCAGGACGCATGCCATCGACTCAAAAAGTTATCCCATAAGAAATCTGTCACGACGGCGTAACGCGCGGCGTTTCGCCCCACACGTTTAGACCTATGGGATATGGTAGATCGCAGTCGAGGTTGCTAGAATACTGGGCTACGACCATCGTTGGTCGTTCGTAATCGTAGACACCTATGAAGCAACTGGAGCGAAGACCCGATGAGAGCTTGCAGCCAACTTGCCCTGACACTATCTGCTACCCTGATGATCGCCGCGCCCACATTCGCAGGCGTAGCAGTCGGCGATAAGGCTCCGGCGCTATCGATTCGCGAATGGGTACGCGGCGAAGCTGTCGATCTCGCCAAGAACCCAGACAACAAGCTTCACCTCGTAGAAATCTGGGCCACCTGGTGTCCACCGTGCAAGGCCAGCATCCCGCTGCTAACGAGCTACCAGAAGAAGTTCAGCAAGGATCTCGTCATCATCGGTATCACAGACCCGGATCCCTATCAGAACTCGCCAACACAGATTCGTCAGTTCGTCAAATCCAAGGGCGACAAAATGGATTACCACATTGCGATGGACGACGGCGGAAAAACTTCCCAAGCTTACATGGACACCGGCGAAGCGGCGGGCATCCCGCACGCCATTCTCGTCGGTCGCGACGGCAAGGTCGCCTGGCAAGGCTCGCCGCTCGACCCGGAGATGGAGCAAGTCATCAGCGGGGTCATCGACGGCACCTACGACGTTGCCACCGCAGCGGCATCTGCCCAGATCCAAAAAGAAGTTCAAAAACGATTCCAGCAAATCGATATGGCCTTCCAACTACGAAAAATGGACGACGTTTGGACCGGGCTACTCGATATCATGAACCTCGACCCCGCAAACGACATGGGCTTGCAACTCATGGCGGGTATGTATGTCAACGAAACAGACAGACGCGAAAGCTATCGAAATTGGGTCCGATCGCACATCGACACCAACCGCGCCAACCCACTCGTCATGGCGACCCTTACACTGACGCTCTGTCGCATCGACGACTACGGCTTAAGAACCCCTGAACTAGCATTGGAAGCGGCGAAGGCAGCCTACGACACAACCGGCGGCAAAGAACGATACACCGCCGAGCTATATGCACGAACATTCTATCAGATCGGCGCCATCGACCGAGCCATCGAGTTGCAGCAAGAAGCGATCGCGGCTTCATCCGCCGACCAGAAAGCCGAAGCAACATCGATCCTCGACTTCTACAAGAAGTGTAAGACACTCGCAGCTCCCGGTTCACTTGCAGAGCGAAACTAGTGAAACCCTACACCGACTTCACGCACCTGGTCTCCGCCGAACGAGAGAAGAGAGCGAACTTCAAGACGCTCCTCTCTTGCGTCCTGCCCAGGCCCATCGCCTTCGTTTCAACCCTATCGAAAGACGGCGTTGCCAACCTCGCTCCGTTTTCGTTCTTCAATGCCGTTGGCTCATCGCCGCCGGCAGTCATCTTTTCGCCAGCGACCAAGGCCGACGGAACCGACAAGGACACACTCATTAATCTCGCGGCCGTCCCGGAGTTTGTGGTGAACGTCGTATCGTTCGACATCAAAGACGCTATGAACGATGCCTCCTTCCCTTTCCCGCCGGAGGTCAGCGAGTTCAAGGAAGCGGGATTCACGCCCCTTCCGAGCAACCTCATTAGACCGCCGCGTGCGGCTGAGTCGCCCGTGCAACTTGAATGCAAACTTCACGACATCGTCAAAGTCGGCCAGGGTCCCCTCTCCGCCAACATATGCATCGGCGAGGTCCTTTGCTTCCACGTTGCCACCGAGATGTTGCTCGAAGACGAAACCGTCGATGTTACCAAGATTGATCTTGTCGCAAGACTCGGGGGCGATGACTATTCTACGATCCGCGACCGTTTCGCACTAAAAAAACCGGGCTCAAACGAGTACCCTCGGCGAATCGAAAGGTGACGTGGAATGTTGAACGACATCCTCGCCTCCTTCCTACCTATATCAAGACGATTCGCCATAGCGGCGGCCGTGATGGCTTGCATCCTATTTGTCATATTCCTTCGCCGGAAGACACCACCCAAGTGCTCCCGATGTCATCAGATTAATCGCGAGCACGCGGTCTTCTGTTCGCAGTGCGGATCGCAGCTGCGCAAATCGTGAGAATCACCAAGAGAAAAAAATCGCCACCGCCTGTCGAGAATCCAATCCCAGCGCCAACGCGCAACGCCATCAGGCGCCGCCTGCTCAACTGGTACGATAAGAACAAACGCGACCTCCCCTGGCGAAAAAGAGAGAGCAGTGTCTACGCCCAGTGGGTCGCAGAGATCATGCTCCAACAAACGCGCGTCGACACCGTCCTGAACTATTACGAACCATTCCTAAAACGTTTCCCAACCATCGCTTCTCTCGCCAAAGCTCAAGAATCGACCGTAATGAAAACGTGGGAAGGTCTTGGCTACTACCGGCGAGCGAGAAACCTTCACCGCGCCGCGAAGCTCCTTACCGAGAACAAACAAGCTGTTCCTACAACCGTTGAAGCTCTCCAGCAACTACCCGGAATCGGCGAGTACACAGCCTCAGCAATCGCTTCAATCGCATGCGGTGAAGTCGCGGCAGCCATCGACGGAAACGTCGCCCGCGTCATTTCGCGATTGTTCGCCATCGATAAGGACGTCCGCGCAAGCGCTGGCGCCGCCAGCGTAAGACATTTCGCCCGCGACTTAGTCTCCCCATCGCGCCCCGGCGACTTCAACCAAGCTTGGATGGACCTTGGCAGCAAAATCTGCACGCCGCAAGCGCCGTCCTGCCCGAATTGCCCGTTAATAAACCAGTGCCAGGCATTCGAAGAAGATCGCGCCGACCAACTCCCGGTCTTGCCGAAGAAAGAATCGCCCAAACCGGTCAACCTCATCGCGGCCCTCTTTGTTCGCGGAGAGAAGGTGCTCATGATCCGCGACATGAAAGGTGGGTGGTGGTCGGGACTTTGGTCCTTCCCCTCGATCGAGAAAAAAACTGGCCACTCAACCCGAAGGACGATCGACGATCTCGCCGCGCGTTACGAAATAGCTATCGACGCAATCCCCAAGCGACAAGCCACCGTACGACATCAGTTAACTCACCGTACACTGAGTTTCGACATACGAGTCTGCCGACCAACCCAATATGTGACCAGGAGCGGAGACGGAAATGACGCCGAAACAATTGAACGAAAATGGGTAACAGGCAAGCAAGTAGAAAAACTTCCCGTTTCGACCGCACATCGAAAAATCTGGGCTAGCGCGATGAGAAACATGGCGCAGGAAAAATTGGTGAAAGAGAAACGAAGGAAGAGTCTTAATAGCGTGTCGCTTCTTAAGGAGCGGGCGTAAGCGTCACCGTTCGCACGTCGATCGCCGACACAGGCGTACGACCCTTGAACACGACATCCGTTGCGGACGGACTCTGCGCACGATCAACCGGCGGCGGATAAACCCAAACCGTCCGAAGGAGTTCCTCCTTGTCAGCTTGAGGGTTTAGCGGATCCAGCGCCGAACAACCCGGGCATTCGGGTGAGCCACCGCTGGAGAGTTCTGGCAAGTCAATATCCTCCAACACAATTTCCCTATCCAGCGTCAAGATCGCCTGTCCACCGTCGCTGCTGAGTTCGGTACTCACAACGCGATAGACGCGTCCGTTGATCTCGTCAACAAACCGTGTCGCTTTAGGGAACATGCCAATCATCATGTCCACCATCGCCTCGGGCGCGTCCTTGGGCGGCACTCTCACGCTCGTGGGAATCCCCGTCGGCTCGCGCATGCCCGTTTGATCTGATCGTGAGTTGAGCTCATCTGACTTTGGAAGCTCGATCTGTACCCGCCACGCTACGGGAAACAAGACATCTTTCTCTAGAGGTAACGCCCCGATCTGCGTCGGGATCGTCGTCAGGTTGTACGGATCAGGAGCCGCCGTGGGATCTTGTAACGCGTACCGATTGGTCGCGTTAGGCCTGCGAAGCGTCACGTAGTACATATCGAAGACGCGAGGCGATCCCCAACCCGCGGCCGCCATCGCTGCTAGATCTTCGTTCGCTGAATCCGCGTCCGCCGGCGCAACGTTTGCTAAAATGTCGAAATGATCTTGCGAGGGGCCAACATACTCACGAAGACGATGCAACACCGCCCACGCAAACCGCCGACGTTCCATGCGCTCTAACCATTTTTTGCGCCGCTGTTTCGACATTGGGTCTAACTGCGCCGCGTCCGGCGGCGCATCGAGCGGCGGATAAACCCGCATATTCACGGGAAAACGCGGAGTAAGAAAAGAGCTCTCCTCGAAACCGCAGGCAAGCTGACGCGGCAACCCAACCGGATAGTTCACACCCAGCCACTTCGTCGGGACCTGCTCTAGGAGCCAAGGGTCTTCATTGGCTGTCTCCGGCGGCGCTTTGGTCGAGTCCGCCAATAGGTTCTCAAGATGAAGCGCATGGACCCGTGTATCGCTCGCCTCACCATTTGTCTGCCAGTCATTGAGGATCGCACCAGGAAGGTTTTTTGCAATCAAACCCGGAGTGTAATAAATATTCGGATCAAAAATCAAATCGCCCGCAAGACCAGCCGTCCCGATTCGTGAAACTCCATTGCTCGGTCCACAAGTCCGTGCCGCAGCATTCCACGCACCCGCGTCGCGCATTCCGCCGGGTCTAACCGTTGATTCGACCGACGCAGACACGCCCGCCGTCACGGCAACCTCGGTTGTATACTCACTTAGCTGCCGAGCACGGTCCCACGCAACTGGAAACATAGTCGCGACCATCGTCAGACCCAAACCGAGAATGACAATCGCGATCATCATTTCGATGAGCGAGAAACCAGCGCGACGAGACAACTTAATGAAAGGAGACGGCAAGATCACGGCGTCGTCACCTCATCCGGAGGAACCTCGCCCACAGGACCACGAATAACAGATCCGCTCAGTCGATGGATATAGTACGGCCTCGCGGTCTCAAGCAGCGTCTGACGCTTGTCCGCGTCATTGCCACCCGTCTGCAAGCCCGAGTCGTCGTAAACCATTACCCCGTCAACACCCGGAAAATTGACTGCAACCTTAAGATCATCCGCGCCAACAATCACATCAACCAAAGGGGCGTTAGCAGCGGGATCGATGGCCACCCAGTCCACCAGACCAAGCGGAGAATCCGTGCTATTCTTCTCGTAATACGTGGCCACCTCATCACTCACGGTAAGACCGGTGATGTCACCGACGTTATCGCTTTCGGCATCCGGATCGCGAATCAGAACATCGCCGTCAACCTTCAACTGACCGTTTTCCGAGAAGATGATCGTGAAGTAATTGCGATGTCGCCGGGCGCTATCGATCACCAAAGCAAGCGCGTTATCAAAGTCCTCGTTCCCAAGTTCGATCGGGCTAAACGTAGTAGACTGCTTCGCGGGATCATCTGCTTCCACGACATATCGCGGAACGACTCGCATCGGCGCAAGGAGCGCTCGACCGCTATCTTCTGCAACAGTAAACACGTCGCGCCAGTCGGGATCGACCCGCCAGTTTGGCGCGATCGTTGGCGGGGTGGCAGTGGGGTCGGTTTCGATACGCGGATCGCGCGTAATCAACGCAATCTGCTGAACTCCCTTGGAATCGAGATAGAAGAACAACCCCACTTCGCCCCGATCAGCCTGGATTGCCTTCGCACGCGTACTCATCAGCATCCCCGAGATACCGTTATTCGCGTCGTTTTCGCGATGCTGGGCCCACATCGTATTCACCGACGGCAGCGCGATCCCCATGATGATCAGAACGATACCAATCACCACGACCATCTCGACGAGAGTAAACCCCGCACGTTTTCGGTAGCCCAATCCCCGGACACACCGCCTCCGCAAAGGGGAGAACGAAGGGCCAAATTCGCGGGAGGGGCTCATCACTCGATCCCTTCGAGCAGCTTTTCTTTCAGTTCTTTGTTAAGAAAAACGTTGTCAGCGTTGAACGGGTTACCCATACTGTGGTCGCCGTCTTCAAGGTCGCCAATGACCGAAGCGAGGGCTTCGTCCTTGCCCATTGCATCCTCAGTCAGCTGCTCAGCGCCATCAGGACCGTACGACATGATGATCGGTCGACCCCGGTTGAGGCGGATCATCTCCGTCGATGCCTCATTCCAGCCATCGTGATTCGTGGACGGCGTATTTGTCAGACTGCCCGCCGCCCAATCTCGCTGGGCAAAGTAACTCAGCGGATTTCCCCAGGCGTCCAGAATATATCGAATCTGATAATCCTCGCCGCTCCACTTGTCGTCGCGATTGCGATCGAGAAACTGCGCCGGATCCCCGTTCTTATCGACGACGCCGGCTGTGCGATTCTTATCCGGAATCCCGTCAAGGATAGCTTTCGACGAATCACCAAGAATCTCAATCGCAAGAATCATCGCGGCAAGGTCGCGGTGCTCGCTGGGATCATGAGCCGGATCCGCAAGGTCGGAATAGAACGTCATCGATTTGGAAAAACTAGCCGGAACCATCGTCGCGCGACCCGGAGCACGCGAACCAGGTTTGCCTCCGGGAACACCGCCCGCAGTAAACACCTCAAGCTCATCGGGCGGAAACAACCCGTAACGCTTCTTGTAGGCGCTGCTCCTCGTAAGAGTCGGGTTAGCCTTCTGTTCACGCTCGAACGCGATCAACGCCTGATCAACGACCTGCAAGATCGCCTCGGTGTTGTTTGTCTCTGCTTTGGTGATAAGAACGCTGCTAGCCGTAAGAACAGCCCCCAGCAGGATTGCAATAATCACCACGACCACGAGGATTTCCACCATCGTCACGGCGCGGCGCATAGCGCGAACACCGCCAAATCGCAATTGATTTTCATCACCGACCATGATCGCTACTTGCCCCCCGCTTCGCCGCGCGACCAGTTTGTAATGTCATCCTCTGACCCATACACACCGTCTGCACCAGCACTAATCAATAGATAGCTGTCTTTTCTCACTGGTGTAGGACGGGCTTTGACCTTCTCGTCGAGGACGAACCGCGCGAAACTATTGTTAAACGCAGGTTTCGTGAGCACATCCGCCACCCCGGTTTGCTTGGGATCCGGCGCTGGGGGTGCAATACCGATCTCGTGATAAATCTTCGTCAAACCCTCCAGCGCGCCCTGACCAAAGTCCAGCCCGTCAAGCGATCCAGCCGTTCCGTCGCTACCGGTGATAATAGCGTTGTCCTCCTGCCAGTAGATACCTCGCTTGTCTGCATCGCCGACAAGATACCGCGCAGAAGAGTTAGCCTTGTAGTAAAGAATCGGATGATCCCAGGCGTCTAGGAACATCGGCTCATCCACGGCAAGACTCGACGTGACGTAACCCTCATTAACAATGACTCCATCATCAACAAGTTCGGTCATCGACTTGGCGTTCGCCCGCATCTTGTCATCGACGTACCCCGGTGCACCATAACGCGGAAATTTTTCCTTTCCGGTGACTGCATCGATTTCGTACAATCCGCCATCGCCATCGTGCAGGTCGTTGAACCACTTCCCATCATTGTTCGTATCACGGAATCCGGCTGTCCCCAGACCATCGACGCCCATCATCGCGTAGACCAGCAGATGTGCCCCCGCGATCTCCACATTGCCAGGGCCGCCGCCGTTATCCCCCCCGTCGTACCCTGCAGCCTGCCGCGGGTTACTGATCTGGATACGTTTGCGATCGGAACCCTGGTCACTCGAAGACGGCGGAAAACCACCGCCAAGCGAGCTTTCCGATCGATACAGCGTCAACCCCGTATCGAGGGCGGTAAACTGAGCGGTTACAGCAGCTTCCTTCGCCTTTTGGCGAACGCCAGAAAACGCTGGAAGAAGCGCGCCAAGCAGTATCGCGATAATCGCAATCACGACCAGCATCTCAACGAGTGTAAAGGCCCGCACCGCCCGCCGTCTTGGATGGGATACCGCATTCATGTTAAATAGCGTCCTCTGCTCTTGTCTATCGATCGAATTCAGCACGCGCGCTTGATGTTGTGTCGTGCTATTCTTCATAACCCGTGAAGTTTCTCGGGTCGTCCGTTGATCCGTATCGCCCATCCACACCAGCACTAATCAGCAAGAAAGAATCTGGATTCACGGGGCGTAGTTTCGTTTTGTCCGAAGTCTGGTCTGTGAAAGTCTTCAACAGTTTCCTGTCGCAGATGTATCTGGCGAAGGATTCCCTGTACTTGATCTCTGGGTCCGCAAGGTTCGGGGCGGTCCAGCCAGCACCTGCTTCTGCGATCGCGTGCCCGTTTTGAAGTCCACCAAAATCCCATCCGCTTGGCGGTTCGTTCCCAGTTACTTGTTTATTCCCTGTGAACATCACGTTGTCTTGATGGAAGTAATACGCGGGCCCCTTCGTCTGCTCGGCGCTCCCCGAATAGTTGTTATCCGCTTCACGCTTGTCTTCGACCATGTTCGTATCGCGCCCGTGCGTATTAGCCGCGTAATAGAGAAGTGGCTGATCGAACAAATCGACGATGACCGTGAGGTCGTCTAGGAATTTATCCTTCCCGGGGACATAGAATTCACTGTTCGAACGACCGCGGATATCAGTCGTGCGAACCGTTCGAACATTCCCCGGATCAACATAGAGGTTGCTTCGCTCCAGAGCCACGGTCGTCGCAGAAGAACCGTCGGCTGTGTACCAGACTTCCACGTCCTTGAGAGCTGCTTTGGGAACCTTCTTTCGAGAGATGTAACCCTGCTGATCCACACCCATCAACATCGCAGGAAGCCAGTGCGCCCCACTAACGGTCGGTCGTCCGTCAACAAAGGGGAACTTTCCGGCAAGGGAATCGGCAGCCGAAAAAATTGGCGTTCCACCGGAATTAATTACCGGATGCGAAAAAGAAGGCGGATACCCGTTGGTCTGCGGAAAGTCCTTCGCGTTATCCGCCTTGAACATCTGTAGACCAGTCCCGATTGCAGCAATCGCGGAGGACGTCGCAACTTTCTTCGCCTGGTTTCGGGCTGCACTAATCGACGGAACCAAGATCGCGATCAACGCCCCAATGATGAACACCACCGTCAGTAGCTCAACAAGCGTGAAACCCGCTCGCGCCGCCAGAACCTGTCGCCGACGTCTTTGGGGTATGGCGTGCATCATCACAGAAAACCTCCGTGGGTTTACCACTCATAAGGGCCTGCGACCAACCAACATGGATCGCCGCATCGCAAGAAATCTACCCCGAAACCGACGAAATCAAAGATACCAGAGGCATGAACAGCGCAATAACGATAAAACCAACCACGCTACCCAAGACGATAACCATGATCGGCTCGATCAGCGAAACGAGGCTGGCTACCGCTGTGTCCATTTCTTCTTCGTAGTTGTCCGCTATCTTCAATAGCATCTTGTCAAGGTCGCCCGTCTCCTCGCCAACGTCGATCATATTAACGACAAGACCGTCAACAACCTTTGAGACCCGAAGTGGGGCAGCAAAGCTCTCCCCCTCACGAATCGAATCATGTACTTTAGAAAGCGCTCGAACGTAGACTTCGTTACCTGATGTATCGCGGGTAATGTTGATCGCCTCGAGAATCGGCACGCCCGCATTAATCAGGGTACCAAGCGTTCGAGTGAATCGAGCAACCGCGCTCTTTTGGATCAGATCCCCAAGGACAGGAATCTTCATGAGCGTAAAATCGAGGGCATAGCCCCCGGCCTTCGAAGAACGAATCAGCTTCATCAACCCCATGATGATAAACGGACCGAAAACGATGATAGCAACACCCGGTGGCGTACCGTGCAGCAACCAGTCCGACGTACCAAGGAGCACCATCGTGGTCCCAGGTAGTGACACATCGAAGTCAAGGAAAATCTCCTTAAACTTCGGAATAACCACGATCATGATACCAACGACAATACCGCCCGCGAAAGTAACCACGACCGTCGGATAAATCATCGCGCCGATGATCTTCTTTTTTAGCTTTTCCGCACTCTCCATGAACTCCGCAAGACGTTGCAGGATCACATCGAGAACACCACCCGCTTCACCGGCGGCCACCATGTTGCAGTACAATCGGTTGAACGCCTTGGGGTGTTTCGCACATGCCTCCGAAAGCGTCGAACCGCCTTCAATGTCTTCGGAAACCGTCCGCATCACATTTCGAAGCAAGCCGGGCTTCTGCTGCTCTTCGAGAATCTGGAGACTCCGCAGAATCGGAAGCCCTGCATCCTGGAGTGTCGATAGCTGACGAGTAATCTGCGTAATCTGCTTGGTCGGGACCCGACCTAGCGAGAAACCGCTGGTCTTCTTCTTTCCGCCAGCTGCTTTAGGTTTCGAACCGCCCTTCTCTTTGATCCTCGTAGGGAAGTAACCAAGGTTACGGATCTTTGCGAGCGCATCTTCACTTGAAGCTGCGTCGATCTCGTCCTTAACCTCTTGCCCCGCCTGATTCATCGCCTCATATGCGAATTTCGGCATGATACGTCCTCAGAGTCATCGCGACGGCAAAAACGCAATCGCAACTCATTTCCTAGTCATCAACGATCGTTTCGCGAACGACCTCATCCAGCGTCGTGATACCGTCAAAAATCGCAAGCAGGCCAGCTTCACGAAGCGTCCGCATGCCACGCTTCACCGACTCTTGACGCAAGACAGAAGTCGATGCTCGACGCATGATCAACTCACGAAGCTCGTCGTCGAGCACCATCAATTCGTAAATGCCCAATCGACCACGATAGCCAGTGTTGTTACAGTAGTCGCAGCCCTTACCGTAGAAGAAAACCCGATCACCTACGTCGTCTAGACGAAGCGCCAGTTCCATCAACTGCTCATCCGTTGGCTGATACTCTGCTTTGCAGTTCGTGCAAATACGACGCACCAAACGCTGGGCTACGACCGCCTCAAGCGTCGCCGTAATCAGAAAAGGCTCGAGACCCAGGTCCAAAAGGCGCGCAATCGAAGACGGAGCGTCGTTCGTATGAAGCGTCGTAAAAACCAAGTGTCCCGTCAATGATGCCTGAACCGTAACCCGAGCCGTTTCAAGGTCACGAACCTCACCAACGAGGATAATATCAGGATCCTGACGAAGAAAAGACCGGAGGGCAGCCGCAAACGTCATACCCACATCAGCCCGAATCTGCGTCTGGATCATACCATCAATGTCATACTCAACCGGATCCTCAGCCGTCAAAATCTTCGTATCGGTTTTGTTAAGTTCTTGCAAAGCGGCATACAGCGTCGTCGTCTTGCCCGAACCTGTCGGACCAGTGTTCACCACAACCCCATTGGGTTTTTGAATAAGCTGACGGAAAGTGTTCAGATCGTCGTCGCGCATGCCGATCTTTTCGAGGTTCAACTGAACGTTTGCACGGTCCAAGACTCGAAGCACCACACTCTCACCGAACATCGTCGGCAACACGGCAACACGCAAATCGATCGGGCGACCACGAAGCTGAAGCTCGATTCGACCATCCTGCGGTAACCGGCGCTCGGCGATATCCAGATTCGCCATAACCTTGATACGCGAAGAGATAGCCATCGCAACATAACGCGGCGGAGGAACCATCTCATACAAGACGCCGTCGATTCGATAGCGCATCTTGAACTCGTCCTCGAACGGCTCAAAATGGATATCGCTCGCTTTGTCCTTGATCGCCTGCATCAAGACTAGGTTCAGAAGCTTCTTGACCGGGTTCGACTCAGCCATCTCCTTGATCTCGGCAAGGTCGATGCTATCCCCGCGACCATCGAACTTCGCAAGGTCTTCATCATCACTCAGCTCGTCGATCAACCCTGAAATGGATTCCTGATCCCCTTCGGGGTAATAACGATCGATCGCGCTCTGAAGCTCGCTGGGTGTGGTGACGAACGCCCTAATCCGAAAACCAAGAAGCGTTTGAAGATCGTCGGTCGCAACAAAATTGTCTGGATTATCAAGGGCAAGCGATAGTGTATTTGACCCAGCGTCCATCTCAAAAGGAACAGCTCGGTACGTCGTCGCCATCTGGGAAGTCATCACCGCAATCACCTCGACCGGGATGTCCAATTTCCCGAGTGCAACAGCACTCATTCCACTCTGCGCAGCAAGAGAAATACTCAGATCTTCGGTCGTGATATACCCAAGCTCGACGAGAATCTTCCCGATCGGACCGCGCTTCTCTTTCTGGATGTCCAGCGCTTCTTCGACCTGACCGCGGCGGAGCTTCCCCATCTTGATGAGGATGCGGCCCAGCTGTCGCCCACGAAGTTGCTCAATCGGGAGCACCTTCCGAGACTTTCCCGATCCCCCCTGCCCGTCCTTTTTCTGGTCACCTTCGCTCATGAAGTCCTCATGATGTCTGGTTTGTCCTCACCGTCGTCAACATTCATCCCCCGGCGATGTTTATCAATCTTGTCCTGCAAAGCACCGGGGTTGCGAGATCGGTCAACAGCATCCTCCGCGGAAACCTGACCAGCGGCGTAAAGCGACCAGAGATGCTCATCAAGAAGCTGCATCCCAAACTTCTTACCTGTCTGAATCGCAGAGTCGATACGGTACGTCTTGTTCTCGCGAACCAAGTTCGCAATCGCAGGCGTTGTCACCATAAACTCATACGCAGCAACCATCCCCTTGGGCTGACGAGGCAGCAAGGCCTGCGACAAACAAGCCATCAAGTTCGTGGACATCTGAACACGAATCTGCTCTTGCTGAGCATGTGGAAAAGCGTCAACGATTCGGTTAATCGTCCCCTGACAGCCCGTCGTATGAAGCGTGCTAAAAACCAAGTGACCCGTTTCCGCCGCGGCGATCGCAGCCCCGATCGTTTCAAGGTCACGAAGCTCGCCAACGAGAATAACATCGGGATCTTGACGCAAGACACGCCGCAACGCCTCTGAAAAGCTCGGAACGTCGTTCCCAATCTCGCGCTGATTGATGAGCGCTTTCTTATGTGAGTGGTAATACTCGATCGGATCTTCCATCGTAACGATATGCCGGTCGAGGTTCGTATTGATATAGTCAAGCATCGTCGCAAGAGTCGTCGTCTTGCCCGACCCAGTGGGCCCTGTCACCAAAAACAATCCCCGAGGACGACGACAAAGCGCCCGACAAATCTGTGGCAAACCAATCTGATCGAAACTCAAGAGCTTGCTCGGAATCAAACGAAGAACCAACGCAGTGTTGCCCTTTTGCTTGAAAACCGCGACACGAAAACGACCCGCGTCGCCAAACGCAAAAGCGTAGTCCGTACCGCCCTCCTCCTGAAGCTCCTGCTGGTTGCGCTCAGGCGTGATCGATTTCATCAACGCCACACAGTCATCAGGAGTGAGGACCTTCGTCTCAAGAGAACGCATATGCCCATGCAATCGAATCACAGGAGGACGACCAACAGTAAGGTGAAGATCGGACGCGCCCTGCTTAATAACTGTCTCGAGCAATCGGTCTATGTGAATCGTCGCCATCTATTCTACTATCCTAGACTTTCGTATGAACTCAGTCAGCCATCAAACGCTCAAAACCCCCGCAGCTAATCGACAATACCCTCAGCCTGGGTAACACGCAGCAAGTCCTCCGGCGTCGTGACGCCCTTAAGAATCTTGTACTTTCCGTCTTCCAAGAGAGTCGCCATACCCGAACGACGAGCAGCCGCACGCAATTGAGTGGCTGGCGCACGGTTGAACGCGAGGTCGCGAAGCTCCGAGTTCATCAAAAGCATCTCAAAAATACCAACTCGACCGCGATAACCTGACCCGCCGCAGCGCTGACAACCAGCGCCCTTCCAAATTGTTTGCCCCTTCAGCTCATCCTCGGTGAAACCAAGAACACGGAGAGTCTTGGGATCCGGATCGGAATCCTCAATCTTGCATTCATTACAAATCACCCGGATCAAACGCTGACCCATGATCGCCTGAATCGAACTAGCCACCAGGAATGGTTTAATCCCCATGTCGATCAAACGCGTAATCGCTGAAGGCGCATCGTTCGTATGAAGCGTGCTAAACACAAGGTGACCCGTCAGCGCCGCCTGAATAGCAACGTCCCCAACAGCGCTATCACGAATCTCACCAACAAGAATGATATTCGGAGCTTGACGAAGCATCGCACGCAAAATCTTCGGAAAAGTAAGCCCGATGTCATCACGCACCTGACACTGATTCATCCCAGGGAAGTTATACTCAACAGGATCCTCAGCCGTGATGATCTTCGTATCCGGTTTGTTCAATTCTTGAAGTGCTGCGTAAAGCGTCGTCGTTTTACCAGACCCGGTAGGACCCGTAACAAGGAAAATCCCGTTAGGACGCTTGATAATCCGAGCGAATTTCTGGTAGTCATGGTCAGCGAAACCAAGGGCCGGAATACCGATCGAAACAGCATCCGGGCGAAGAATACGAAGGACCATGCTCTCCCCGTGGTAAGCAGGAAGCGAGCTAACACGAAAGTCGATCCGACCCCCGCTAACCTTCATCTTGATACGACCGTCTTGTGGGATACGACGCTCAGAAATATCAATACCCGCAATAATTTTGAATCGCGTAACCACCGCGGCTTGCATATGCTTAGGAATGTCGTCTCGAACGTGACAAACACCATCGACTCGATATCGAACGCGAACCCGGTCACCCATCGGTTCAACGTGAATATCGCTCGCCCGCCCGTGAACAGCCTCAGTGATAATCAAGTTCACCAGCTTGATAATAGGAGCATCAGCCTCAGACGCATCGATCAGCTTGCTGTTCTTGTCGGTATCGTCTTCTTCCGGGGCATCCTCGTCGATACTCTTCATGGTCTGCGAGAGCACGTCGCCTTCCATGTTCACAAACTTATCAATGAATTGCTTGACCTTCGTCAGCGGTGCAAGCGTAGGCGTGATTTCCTTGTTCAGACGAAACCGCAACAGGTCCAGCGTCTCAAGATCAAGCGGATCCGTAATAATCACCTTCAGGCGACCATTATCCTCACCGAGTGGGAGGATCATGTAATCCTCGCACATCTTAGACGGAATCAGCTTCAGGACGTCCCGATCAACCTGATGCCCTTCCAGATCGATATACTCAAGCCCAAATTGCGCCGCGAGGGCCTTGACCACGTCGTCCTCACCGCAAAGCTCCAACTCGACCAGCGCCTCGCCGATCCGCTTGCGATGCTCTTTCGCATAGGCAAGGGCATCCGCCAGCGCAGTCGCCTCAATCACACCCCAGCCGACGAGCGTCTCGCCTAGTTTTTGTCGTTTCTTACTCATTGTCCTGTAAGGAGTTACAACCATCCGGCACGATGCCAGCGGCATGATGCAGTCGCGCAGACCAAAAGGGCGCACGCCCTCCCAGACCACCCGGTGGGTAGACCAAGTCACCGAATTCTAGTCCCCAGTCCGAGAACTTTCAAGCCGACGGGATTTCGCGGGGTTTTCATGACTTTGGCGAGGAATTCGACTTGAATCCTTGAATGTTCAGGGATGCAATCCGTAGTAGTGCTGAGTTGGGTTACTGCGGCCCGGTGAAGAACCGAAGAACGAGCATGACATCACGAAGATCGACAAGGTGGTCGCCATTCAGATCCGCATGCAAACACTCTTCGCCGACAAAAAACCCCGGCCCATCCATGCACTGCTGCAATAGGAAGTAATCATCGCCATCAACGTCGGTGTCGAGATCGATCTGCCCAGTATCCTTTGCGACAATCGTGAACGACAAGGTTCGCTCCCAGATTCTCCCGCAGTCAACTAACCAAACTAGGAGCCGGTAACTGCCGCTTGTCTCAATGTCTGAAGGAATCGACCAATCAAATCGTCCAGCTGACATAGGCACCTCCCCGAGACTCGCCTGCCACGCCCCTCCCAACGACAAAGAGATCTCAACCATGCCGGTGGCGTTCGTGGAATCCCACAAAACAACCTGATCGCTACCCGCATGCAATGTCTCGCCCCCAGCAGGAAGCGTCAACGACATCGCCGGTGGCGGTTGCGAAGCCCTTAGGCTAAAAACGTCAGAGTCCCACGACAAACCGCAATCGGTCTCGAATCGCAAGAAAGCGTCGTCCAAATCCGGTAAACCCTCGCAACTATTCCAAAGGAAGCGACCATCCGCCATAGGGACGATTCCGAGGATGCCGTGAATGGAGTACCCGTCGTAAAGATAAACGGTAACGTCGCCAGTTTGGTCAATTGCATCCCACGAAATCGTATGATCCTCTCCGGCATTCAAGACGGC
>JAJDDZ010000185.1 GCA_029260025.1 Phycisphaerae bacterium
CCGTAAACGTGCAAAAAATCGGAACGCGGACATTCTTTTCCTTCATCGCGTCAATCGCCGCAACGATCGCCGACTTGGATTGCAAAATATCCTGACACGTCTCGACCAAGACCGCATCAACCCCGCCATCTAGCAAGCCGCGCACCTGCTCCGTATAGCTATCAACCAGTGTATCCCAAGTAGCCTGCCCCAAAGAAGGCAACTTCATCCCCGGACCCATCGACCCAATCACAAACCGAGGATGCGAGGGCTTGCTGAACTTCTGAGCAACCTCTCTCGCAATCTCCGCCGATGTCTTGTTCAGTTGGTAAGTCCGCTCCGCAATATCAAACTCGCCAAGCACGACCTTGTTGGCCCCAAAAGTGTTCGTTAAAACTGCATCGCTACCCACCGAGTAAAACGACGCATGAACATCCGCAATCACATCAGGACGGGTCGCGGTGATGACATCGATACAGTTCTCATGATCTTCGAAATCAGACAGCGACAGGTCGTACGCCTGAACAGCCGTCCCCATCGCCCCGTCAAGAACAAGAACGTGTTTCTTTATTGCTTCGATCAGTGGTGAAGTCATAGTGGTTCAGTTCACGATTGTTGGTATCCAGCCCTTCGCCCATAACGCGATCACGGCGTCCATCTATTGACGCCGCTTACGCTTAGTTTATCGGCTATGGTGCGGAATGGCTAGCAGGGAAGACCTGAGGTATACCCGAAGGAGCGTCGCTAGTGAGTGAGTGCGACAGACCCAGTAGTCTGCTTGCCGAACGCATCAGTAACGCGCACGGCGATGGTATGCTCGCCTTTCGAGGCATCTCGGGCACGCCAAAGATAGCTCACCCCCATAGATTCGCCGGAAATGGGCTGAGAGAAAACAAGCTCGCCATCAACGAACCACTCGAGCAACGTGAGACCATCCGGATCAGAGACACTCACTGAAACAGAGACGTCCCCGGAAACAATATCCCCATTTGACGGAGACCGAAAGATAACCCGACCCGACCCAACCGATGTCGCAGTAGGAATCCCGAACGTCACAATAACAGACCGCGGGGAAGACGCATTCCCAATGTTATCCGTCGCAACAAAGCTAAGCTCATGCTCGCCAAAATCATAGTCGCGCGTATCAAGCACGAACAAATAAGACGCCCGCCGATCCGTCGCCACCGCCACCCCATCGACAAACATCACAACGTCAGCAACGCCCGACCGATCCGTCGCCTCGACCGCCACCCGATGCCGCCCAGAGATCGTCGAACCGCCCAGCGGCTGATTGATGTTGAGTGTCGGCGCACCACTGTCCGGCGACTCAAACGCAAGCAGCGCCGCCTCAACAGCCCCCGCCGCATCAACCAACCCCACTCCATACGAACGATCCTTACCCTTAAATCCAAGATCGATCGCGTTATCATAAAGGATCGATTGCACGGTCGCCGGACGCAGGTCGGGATTGACCGACCAGACCAACGCTGCCACACCGGTCACGATCGGAGCAGCAAACGAAGTCCCGCTCACCATCTGATAACTGCCGTCGCGCGTGGTCGATCGAACCGATGTACCCGGCGCCGACAGGTCAACAAACGGCCCCTTGTCCGAAAAAGTGGCAAGCTCGTCATTCGAATCGACCGCCCCGACGAAAACGCCTTCGCGATAACCGCGCGCCCGCGTCGTTCCACCACCGTTACCCGCGCTAATGACCACAAGGCTTCCGGAGTTAAACGCCGTCTGAACCGCAGAGCGAATCACCCGATCCGCCCAGAGCGGCGCAAAGCTAACGTTGATAACTTTCGCGTCGTTGGCAACCGCCCAGAGAATCCCCGAAGCGATGTGACTCGCCGAAGACAACCCCTGACGATTTCCGACTCGAACTGCAAGAATCGGACTATCCCAGGAGACCCCAGCGACCCCCGTACCGTTATCAGAATCCGCGCCAGCAACACCCGCCACCAAAGTCCCATGACCCATGACGTCAGAATAGTCGGCGTTGTTATCGTAGACATTCCAACCCCCGATCACCTTGTTGCGTAGATCAACATGATCGTCGTTGATCCCCGTATCCACCACAGCGATCACAACGTTCTCACTCCCGACCGTAGTATCCCAAGCACGCGGAGCCCCGACCTGGTCGAGATGCGACTGCCGCGTGAAGTACGGATCGTTCGGAAGCGCTTCCGGTTCATACTGATAGTTCTTCTGAACCGCCTCAATCAAACCGCTATCATCAAGGGTCGCTGCAGCTCGCACAAGAGAATCCGACGGAACCCGCAGAACAGTAAGGTCGAGCGCGTCAATCTCGCCAACAACCTCCGCACCGGCGGTTTCGTACAGCGCATCAACCGCCTTCGCGTCTGCCCCAGGGAAAGGCTGAACGAGAAGCTCACCCTCGACGAAAGGTAGCCCGGCGATCGCCGGATCGTCTTCCCCTAAGAGGGCAGTCGACCCAAGCGTACCACTCCCGCCACTTCCGCATCCGGACATCAAGAATACAACCACCGCGAACACGCATGCGCCTGCATGAGCAAGAGAACGCGCACAGTTTATCGGGCGCGCGCATTGATTTCGTAGATAGATCGCCTGCACGTATACAGTCTGCAATTCAGGTCGCCCTCAGACCAGAAGCAAACCGCGCGAATACGAGCTTTGTTTCTCAGCAAAGACTCATAGGTCGCTGGAAATGCTAACGCCGAGTCGCAACGACGATCAGATCGACTGACGTCCCAATATCAAAAGGAGATTTGTCATACCCGCCCCAGAAATGATCCACTTCAAACCCGCTTTCGCCAACCCATGCCCGCATCTCGTCCGGAGTTATCGGATACAGAAACCCGCAGCTAGCTCGCTTCGACCACGTCTCGTCCTCGCGCCAAACCGAGATGTTCGTAACCTGCAATCGCTCCCCATCACGATGAAACTCTCGAACCGAGACATAGTCAACCCCATCCGCCCTGCTAACCCGGGGCCCACGAACACACGGCACCTCATCACACAGAGGCTTGAAGTTCAACACCTGCAAAAACAACTTCCCGCCGGGTCTCAAACACTTCCCAAACTCCCCGATCGCCTCGAAAACACCATCTCGCGTCCCAGCCGCCGCAAGCGCGTTACCAAGACAGTACGCCCCGTCATAACCCCTGCCGGCAGTATCAAAAAGCGTCGAGTACGGCGTTTGTACGAACCGAACCAGACCATCCCCAACCCCGTCCGAATACTCCTGCGAAACAGCAAGCATCTCTGCGCTCACATCCGCACCGGTCACTTTGTAGCCAGACTGTGCAAGAGCGATCGCCTGCCGACCCGTACCGCATCCAGCGTCAAGGACCCCGCCGCTACCAGGCGAACCTAACACTTCGCGAATAACGGGAATCTCCCGTCCAATCCGCGCATCCCAATTGATACTCTGGTCGTAAGACTTAGCGGCCACGAACAGGTCCGCCGATACGGTATGCTTGCTAGATTTCGATGACATCGTCGCAGCAGTGTCCCACCAAACCGACGCTCCAGCAAGACGTGGTCGATAACTTCAGGGGAAAATCATTCAATGCGGGAGAGATGTAGCCAATCACGCAATTGCGCGCCTAGCGGAAGCGCCCCCACCAAACGCATCCACCCAAGACCCCCCAGTGCGAACGATGCTCAGTGCTTCATCTGCGTCAACGGGTCGCGAGAAATAGTACCCCTGCCCAAAATCGCAAGCAAGAGAGTCAACTGCAGCCAGCGAATCGGTGCATTCGATACCCTCGGCAACAACTTTCATGTCCAGCGACCGCGCCATCGCCACCACGCCAGCGAGAATACCAGCGTTTCCACGATCCTCCCCAGCGGACGTCACGAAAGAACGATCGATTTTCAAGACATCCACAGGGAAACTATGGAGGCAACTCAAAGACGAATGCCCGGTCCCAAAATCATCCATGTGGATATTGACCCCAAGCTCTTTGACTTCGTCAAGAATCTCCGGAAGGCGATCAGCGACCTCCATCACGGTCCCTTCGGTAACTTCAAGATTGATTTGACTCGCACAAAAACGAGATCGCTCCAAAGTCTCATCAACCATCGCAAGGAACCCCGGAACCAGAAGCTGCCGCCGAGCAACGTTGATGCTCATCGAGATTCCATGACTCTCTGGAACTTTATCATGCCATTCCTCGAGTTTCCGGCACGCCTGCTTGAACACCCATTCACCGATCGGAACGATGAGCCCCGTCTCCTCAGCCAGAGGTAAAAATTCCACAGGCGACATCAGCCCATTGATCGGGTGTCGCCATCTCAGCAAGGCTTCAAAACCTCGCAAACTCCGATCTTCGAGCGTGATGATTGGCTGATAGAATAGCTCGAGCTCTCCTTGCTCAAGCGCGCGGCGAAGTTGCGTCTCCATCTCAAACCGTTTCCGCTCTTCTGTATGCATCGTGATGTCAAACACCGCGTGCTGAAATTTCCCAGCCCTCTTCGCACGATACATCGCCGTATCCGCATCGCGCAACAGCTCCTCGCAGTCAAACGTTCGCCCATCGCCAATCGCAATCCCGATACTGGCACCGAGCGCGACAGGGTGACCTTCGATAACGGTAGACCTGGCGAGCTCAGTCTGAATCCGTTTGGCAACATGGATCGCGTCATCCGCCCCTAATATATCGTCGAGAAGGATCACAAATTCGTCGCCGCCCAGACGGGCCGTCGTCGTGACCACGTGACGACCGACAGTATCCAACGACCGCAAACACGCCGACAGTCTCTGCGCAACTTCGATCAACAGCCCATCGCCCGCGCGATGTCCCAGTGTATCGTTCACATGCTTGAAATTATCTAAATCCAAGAACAGCACAGCAAATTGATAGTGAGTATCTCGCTTGCTACGTTCAACAAGATATGTAATACGATCAAGAAGAAGGTGTCGGTTCGGCAACCGCGTCAATGCGTCATGTCCCGCCTCATGGCGAAGCTGCTCTTCAATCGCTTCCCGACGTCGAACTTCCTTCTGCAGCGTCGCATTCAAAAGTCGAAGCTTATCGCTAGAAGCCGCAACTTGGGTGGACCGATGATCCCCCGCCGCCATGCAGCGAGACGCGAACGACACCAATTCAGAGGAGAGCTCTTGAACCTCCACCGGACCATCATCGATCGGCGTCATCTTCTCCCCGGAATCCGTCGTCCGGCGCAACGCCTCGGTCAGAGAAAGAATCGGCTCGAAACTCGCCCCCTTAGTCCCAGAACCGATCGTGCAGAGCACCCCAACAAGCCCAGCGACCAACGCCGCAAGAGTCACATAAGCAGTCCGCTCCCTACTCGCAAGAACGTCCGCCTCAACGGCAGTTTGAAGACCAACTTCTTCCAAAACTGTTCCCAGCGCCGCCCGAACATTAACAAGAAGTGACGAGTAGGACGAACTATCGATCTCCCGGAAGCCCGAAAGGTCGTCTAAGAACTCACGCAGGC
>JAJDDZ010000186.1 GCA_029260025.1 Phycisphaerae bacterium
CTCGCCCACACGACAGTCCCGTAGGGTCCGCCGTGCGGACCACCCAATCAGAGCAGCGACCGTAAGGGAGCTAGACGGCGCCAACAACCGCCATAAAGTCAACAAAACCAAAAACCCAAACATCCCAAATCAGAGCAACCCCAGCAAGGGAGCAACCCCGAAATCCCCACAAACCAACCAACCCCAAGATTTGGACGTTTGGATTCTCGAAGTTTCGACGTTCCCACCCTCTAAAGCGCTGATCGCTTAAGGAATCCCCTTAACCGATCACCGACCAAGTTATATACAAGGAAGGCAGCGCGGACCGTCCGCGCCTAACCGAGCCGCGTGGCTTTAGCCCGCGCGGACGCAAAGTGCAAAGGATGCGCAAACGCCCGATTCAAGAAAACATACAAACGAACCCATTAGTCCCCCTCACGGCGTCCAATCAAAGATCCCACGGAATACAAAGCCATTCAAGAGCCATTTGGAGACCGCATCGCGTCAAGAGAATCGCACAACGATAGCGCCAACAAGAAAATGAATCGAAAACGGAAATGAAACTAACGCACCACGGGCACCGCCCGCATCCAACCCACGATGTCCCTAAAAAGCCAAAACTTCCCGAACCGCATGAGTAATCCGCTCAGCACTAGGCAAGAACGCCCGCTCCCGAGCAAAGTAAGGAAAATGAACATCAAAACCAGTCACCCGGCGAATCGGCGCTTCAAGATGCATCAGTGAAGTCTCAACAATCCGAGCAATCACCTCAGCCCCAATCCCGCAGCTCCGCGCAGCTTCATGAACAATCACACAACGCCCCGTCTTCGAAACAGATTTCTGAATCGTTTCAGTATCCAAAGGCGAAATGCTCAGAAGATCAACAACCTCAATCGAGACCCCGTCCTGATCTTCAATATCGTCAACAGCTTCAAGCACCGGACGCATCATCGCACCGAAAGAAATAATCGTAATATCGTTACCCTCGCGTGTAACGTGAGCTTTCCCAATCGGCATTGTCTCGGGCTCATCCGGAACTTCTTCCTTAAACGCTCGATAGATCGCCTTGGGCTCAAAAAAGATCACCGGATCAGGACTCTGAATAGAGGCGAGCAGGAGCGCCCGAGCATTACGAGGCCCCGACGGAATCACCATATGCAATCCCGGTGTATGGGCGAAGTAAGCTTCACGAGATTCGCTGTGATGCTCAACCGCACGGATTCCCCCACCGTAAGGCATACGGATCACCATCGGCATCGAATATCGACCGCGCGTACGATTACGAAACCGCGCAACGTGCTGTTCAACCTGATGAAACGCCTGATAGAAAAACCCAGAAAACTGCATCTCGCAAACCGGCTTCATCCCGTAAACCGCCATACCCACAGCCCCACCCACAATTGCACCCTCAGCAAGCGGCGTATCGATAATGCGATCAGGCCCATAGCGTTTCAGAAGGTCAGCAGTGACGCGGAAAACGCCCTCGTCCTGTCCAATATCCTGCCCGAGCAAGACGACGTCTTTGTCCATGCGAAGCGCGTCGTCAAGCGCCAGATTCAGCGACGAAACCATGTTCAGATTCGACATAGATCTACTTCTCGTCTTATTCTCAGTGGCCGAAATCTCTTGCGGCTCAAGGATGGTACTATCAGCACTAGACATCATGTGTTCCAAAAAAGTTGCGGCGATCAGTGCCCTTGCCCAATCCCCTCGCGCTCCAAGCACGCTGCAAACTCCGCACGCTGCTCAACCAGCTCAGCCGGCAATTCAGAAAGAACGTGGTCGAAGCAGTCAAGCGGATCAACATCGCGACCCTCTTCATACCGCGTCACAGCCTCAGCAAGTTCAGCAAGCACACTCTTTTCAATCTCTTCAGTTTTCGCGTCGTCAAGTACACCGGTTGATACAAGGTACTTTTGGAATCGGGGAAGTGGATCAAGTTTTTCCCACTTCTTCACTTCCTCGTTCGAACGATACTTGGTCGGATCGTCCGCCGTCGTGTGAACGCCAAGACGATAAGTCACGGCTTCGATCAACGTCGGCCCCCCACCGTTCTTGGCCTTGTCAACCGCTTCTTTGGTCGCAACATAAACCGCCAATGGATCGTTACCGTCAACCTGAATCCCGTCGAACCCATAAGCAAGAGCTTTCTGAGCAATCGTTTCCGAAGCCGTCTGCTTCTCACGAGGAATCGAGATCGCCCACTGATTGTTCGCAACCATCATCACCATGGGCAGGTGATAAGCACCGGCGAAGTTCATCGCCTCGTGAAAGTCGCCCTCGCTCGTCCCCCCGTCACCGCAATAACATAAGACAGCGTTGTTCTGTTTGCGAAGTTTCATCCCCCAGGCGATTCCCATCGCATGCGGACACTGCGATGCAATCGGAACAGCGATCGGCAAATCGTTCGATCCTTCAGGAGGAGTACAGCCCTCTTCATACCCACCCCAAAACTGAATAATCCGCTCCAAAGGCCACCCGCGATGATAAAACGAACCAGGCTCGCGAAACGCGTGAACGATCCAGTCGTCCTTGTCCATCACCATCGAAGCAGCGCAGTGAACGGCCTCTTGGCCGCGACAAGGACCATAAGTCCCAATCCGCCCCTGACGCTGCATATTGATACATCGCTCATCAAGACGGCGTGCGACCAACATCAAACGGTAAAGGTACGTCGACTGCTCCGGATCCAGCTTGGGATCGAGCTTCTCATCAACTTTGCCCTTCCCATCAAGGATGGAGAGGTACTCCAGTTTCGGCTTAATCTTTATTGGTTTTCGTGGCACCTGTGGCACGGCTCCTTCGTATTGTGCGTCTTCGTGCTGGTTTTCCGACCGGAAACTCCACGCCGCGCCGCTCTCGCGTCGGCGTCATTGGCGGCGGTATTGTACACATCGGCACCGATTTGGACAGCGAGCGGACGCACTACGGCCCTTGGAACGGGGATAAGGCGTATTCCGTCAGAAAGAGCGATCGAAACTAAGATTTCACAGGGAGTAAGATACTGCGTGCAAGAATCAGGGATCGACCAATGCCCCCAATTGCGACCTCAAGATCCGCAAGCTCGACCGCCATTTTGGTGAGGGCTTGGTACTACGGAATCAAAAGGCCAAGCCAAGTCCGATGAGCATTACATTGGGTCCTTGGCTTCGACATCACCAGCGAGCGCACCCAGACCCCCAAGGGTCGCAACGGCACCTCCAGGTCACCGCCAGACTCGTTCTGACCGATAAACCATCTACCTCAATACCACCAAGGCATAGGAAACAAGGCCAATACGCCGGATTTTCGTTGACCTGCCCTCCTCTTTATGCTTATAATAAAGGCGACGGTTCGCCGCTCAAAAGGAGGCGTCGATCGAAACGGGGAGCAGGTTGTCACCTCGTGGTCCGTTATCGGAAAAGATCTTGGAGGGGCATTGATCAGACCACTGGACAATCGAGTCCGTTTGAATCCGCGCGCGTTCGCCGTCACGGTTATCATCCTCTGTTCGCTATTCACGCAGACAGCCCGTTCTGAACAAACCAGCTTGAGGCGATCCTCGGAGAGCGTCGTGCGATCTGTCGGCACTGTCCGGACTCGACTTCACGACGGGCGGGCGGTGGTCGATCTCCCTCGCAAGCAGGTTTGGCGTCCAATGTGTGGAAGTAAGACGACCGGACTGACGGACGATGCCTTTGCCAAGCTTGTTGAGGCGACATCACCCTCGACCGAAGCACTCGGTACGACCACCGCCGTGGGAACGTCGCCGTCACCTCGGTATGGTCTCGACATC
>JAJDDZ010000187.1 GCA_029260025.1 Phycisphaerae bacterium
GAGTCAGATGGGCTCATTAACGTCGCCGACATCATCAAGACGGTTGACGTCGTGAAGCAGACGTCTACGGCCGTCTTTGAGTATCGTGTATACGTCCGAAGTTCGGATGAACCTGCACCGCAGTCCCAGGCAACGAACGTCGCGGACATTGTTATCCACGTCGATGCTGTGAAGTTGAAGGCGTATCCGTTCGGCCTGACGACGTGCCCGTAGTGGGCCTTGTTGCTGTGTGATTCAGCGAGGGTGACCGCTGCTGGATTCACTCTTTGATGTGTTCATATGTTGGAGGCTGTACTGGTGTGTTGGTCCGGCGATTGTTGCGATACAGACAAAACGTTCTGGATCGGATTCTCTCTAGAGGCAGGTATTTTACAGATGTTGCGGTAGGTGGTGAGAGTCTTGGTAGGGTTCAATCCGCGCTGGCGCGGTGGGCGGTATTTCTTGCACTCAGCGGATGTCGCTTCGCAATTCGGCCGACCACTCCATGAGGCTGTAGACTTCGCCCTCCCCGATCTCGACAAAGCCAAGGCGGTGGTAGAAGCGCATCGCCCGGTTCGATCGTTCGACATGGATACGGACCGGCTTTTGTTTCCAGAGGGCTTCAGCCAACAGGTCTTTCAAGAGGTTAGTGCCAATGCCTGCGCCGCGATGGGCTGGCAAGAGTGCAATATCGATCAATCGAAACTCGCCCTCCCGCTTGGCGATGTAAAGGCGACCGATGGCCTGATCGTCGAGAAGGACTATCAGAAAATCGGCATCTGCGAATTGATCTTGATAGTAGCTGTGCTGGGCTTCGAACTGCATGCGAAGGAACTGCGCCACTTGCTGCCTGTCCCAGCCCAAAGGCGCTAACTCCTCTTCGCGTGTGCTCGCGTAAACTCGGTATAGAAACGGCTCGTCGCTGGGATTTATCTTGCGGAGTGTTATGTTTCTGCGCATTGTCTAGGCTAGCTTCTCGAGGGAAAAATCCCAACTAGCGCTATGATGTAATTCAACGCGAGGAATGGCTGCATGTTGACGTGGACCGCACCGCCCCCGCTGCTATCCAACGTGCCCGCCGACATCTCCACTGGAGTACCATAGCCATAACTGTTCTCATCCGTCGCGCCGAGCAGTTTTTCGGTTGAAATATCCTTCGCCGCCGGGGCGTTGAACGCTGCTTGGGCAACGTGCGAGTGGCTCGGCATTTGGTCCGCCGTCAGAAGGACGGTCTCGTCGCCGCCTGTTTCACCGAGCCGCCGTGAGGACAGTCCAGGACCTCGTCCCGGATGCATCGGCGCTCGCCCTTGCAGGTTCGGTAAGCCGAAAGTGACCCGTCCGTCGCCGCCGTAGGTGGTGCCCACCAATGAGAACAACGCGGTGTTTTGCGCAATCTGCATGAGCTGCCCGTTGCAAAAGGCGAATCCACGCGGTGCAAAGTTTCCCGCAAAGATTTTGATTTCAGCAATGAACGGTTCCGACATGTTGGGCTCCGGTGTTAGTTTCGAGAAGGATAAATCCCAAACAGGGCGATAATGAAATTGACGCATGTAAATGGCTGAACATTACTATGGGCCTGACCGCCGCCGGCCAATCCCACCGTGTCGTTCGCCATCGCGACAAAGCCCTCTGAATGCTCGTTGCGAAGATCATCAAAGGGGGCTCGCAACGCGGCACTTGGGTCTGCGCGACCGGCTGGCTGCGTCGATGCGAGATGCGGATGCCCATGAGCCGGTAACTCGTTGACCGAGAGCGTAACTTGCTCCGCGCCGCCCCGCCCACCGATGGATCGCGGGCTTAACCCTGGACCACTGCCCATGTGGATCGGAATGCGACCACGCATATCTGGTAGACCGAATGTCGTTCGTCCGTCACCACCATAGATCGTCCCCAGAAGGGAAAACAAAGCATCGTTTTGCGAAACGGCGAGGAGTTGCCCATCGCAGAGCGCCCAGCTGCGCGGGGCGAAGTTACCTGCAAACATTCTGATTTCGCCGGTGAACGGTTCTGACATGACGGTCTCGCTACGGTCTCGATGGGAACACGCCCTGAAGGGCAATGACAAAGTTGACAGCTAGGTACGGTTGCATGTTGTTGTGCGCCGCGCTGCCCCCGGTCTCAGCGACAGCAGCGGGGTGTAGGGCGTTTGTGTTTCCTGACCCTCGGTAAGCACGCGTAGATGTTGGCGCGAGTTTCGCGTCGGCAGGATCCAAACTCGTGGCGTCCTCGCACGTGGCATGATAGGCGTGGTTATGCGCCGGAAGCTCCTGCTCGGAAATCGCATGCGATTCGACTCCGCCTTGATCACCAAGCGAATGGGGGGCACTCGCATGGATCGGCGTCCGGCCACGAAGGTCCGGCAGCGCAAAAGTAGTCCGCCCATCGCCACCGTATGTCGTTCCCATCAGAGAATACAGCGATTGGTTTTGATCGATAGGCAATAGCTGCCCGTCGCACGTCGCCCATCCGCGCGGCGCGAAATTAAACCCGACCAACATGATTTCTGCAAGAAAAGGCTCCGCCATCAGTTGCCCCTACACGCTCTTCGCTTGGTTAATTGAATACAGCTTCATATAACATGCCCTCCTCATCCGGACCGACTGGAACGAGAAACAAGTCCATTCTCCCGAGGCTCTCGTGCTGAATTTGATAAATCTGCTGGGGCAATACGGGCTCTAGCGGGCCGCGGAAGAGGATTGAGCAAGGCTCACGTTTCTTTGGAACGGGCCTCACTTCGCCTGGCGGTCTTAGAGATGTTGCCTCGACCAACATCACGGTCAGTGGCGAACTTGATTCGTGGTGAATGTAAAACGAGCTTCCCAGGTGCGTTTGAAACAGATCCGTGGTTACCTCGTCCAACATAATACGCCGGCCCTCTCCGCGTGTACTCGCGCAACTCCCTAGTGCCGAAAATACTGACCAGCGACCCAGCACGAGTCCGACTAGTCCGACTCTACCAGTATCGTAAGTTCTGGCTAGAAACTCGCGTCGCTTCATGACTCGCGATTGATCCAACACGCCCCCCTTTCACTTATCGGTACGGATCATTGTCCGCTCTTCACAATATCTCTTAGCAACAACGATCAAAACCATGTAATCACGGATTCCCGGTGAACGCGAGCTGAAAGGCGGCTGCGTCGGCTAGGTCGACATCCCCGTCACAATCCAAGTCCGCATATTCGCAGTTTTCCGTCACGGAATTCACCCCGCTCATACACTCAGCGAAGATCGCGTGATCCAGTTCGTCCACGTCATAATTACTATCAAGATCGCCACGCGGACGGCAAGTATACCCGAAGCAAGCTAGGCCTGTTGCCGCGGAGGCCGAAGATGGTGCCCCTGTACTGTTCGCTGGGTCCATGATTACTTCCGCCGGTGGGACGAACTCACTGGTCGGTCGCCAAACGTTCACGCGCGCGCTGAAGATTATCCTTGTACTCGGGTCAACAGGCGTGCCGTTGATGGAAAGCCAATTCACTCCCGAATGTAACACCGGCGCGATGTCGCCAGTCATGATCGACGCATCTAGGTCTTCCGCCAGCGCGTGCCAGACCTCGCCGATCACATGACCGTTCAGCCGCAATTGGCCTGCCGTACCGGGAACGAGCTCTCCATCAAAACCAGCAATAAACTCCAAGTCGGCCTGGACGACTGCGCCTGCGTTGAGGGTAAAAGGAACCGAAACCTCAACACTCCCATCGGTTGACACCGGATCCAACGCGCTAAAGATCCAGCGCGCCAGCGGGTCGCGGGCGATACTTACTTGCGGCTTGGCGATGCTAGACGCCGTCTCGGAGGACCGCGTCGCTCCAGTTTCCGTACGTGCGAACTGCAATTCAGTCGCCAATAATGCGACGTTTTCCTCAATCCTATCCTGTTGATACATGCCGCTGCTTAACGGAATGACCTGCGAAGGACCGCTGTTCTGTGCTGACGCAATCCCGCCGTACGAAAGAAGAATGACACCTATCAACGCGCAAGAAATGTATGGCCCTCTTGGGCGAAGTAACACCATCGGCTTATAGATCATCATGCATTGTATCCTCAGCTCTTAACCGTTGAAAGTTGCACGCAGAGCGCTCCGTGATCTACCAACATGACTATTCTATGGGTTTGTGGTCGGGAAAAGCAACCAGGTTTCGGATGCTCTGAGACTTTCATTCCGGAAGCGAGAACACCCTAAACCCCCTAATCTGCAATACCCGGCTGCGGCAACCAGGTATGCGTCCGGTAGAACTCCGGAGAACGACGTTTCGCTCCGGGGCGAGCAATGAAAACGCACACCGCGTCTGAGATCCGACTGACGCCGGCGGGGCACGTTCGCTGAAAACTTTTTGAGAGCGGGGTTGAGCATGGAGAGCTGACGGAGCTGTGGAAGATTTTATCGGGTGTTGGCGGTTCTCCGGTGCGATCGGGATGGTAAGCAAGCCAAGTGGAGCAAGGCGTCTCTCTTGGTTGTGCCCCCATTGCTCGTGGGCAGTTGGCGCGCAGAGGCTAAGCGTCTTTCGCCGTCGCTGAAACTCACATTTCAACATCAAGCCGAAACGGATCGTCAGACGTTTCGGCACAATAACGAAGCTTCCAAACGGCCTCTTTGCGAAACCGACTTGGCCGTTACGACTTATCAGATGCTGCTCCAAGGGGAGCGGTTGATGAAGTTGTATTGGCGCCTAGGGATTCTCGACGAGTTCCAGGCGATCAAGAACCCAACGACGCGTCAGAGCAACGCAGCGAAGAAGCTTCCAGCCCAACCGTGGATTCCCTTGACCGGCACGGCTGCCCAAAAACCGATTGAGCGATCTCTGGTCACTGTTCGATTTTCTCGACCCAGGCCTATTGGGGTCGGCGTCTGTGTTCAAGTCGTTCATCAAAGACTTTCAGGATCGGAACGAAAACAGAGAGGAGCAATCGTCATGCTTGAGATGCGCTCATACGCCTAGTCTACAACGAAAACGATCGGCCGTAAATCGTTGGGACCCGGCCAGTTACGCGCATCCGTATTTTTGGACACTACGAGGTCTTGAATCGCCGTCGATACTAACGGCCAAGACCTGTTCGGAGTCACAAGACGGCGCAAAGATGCGCCGGAAACAACCTCTTGTTCAAGACGTTATCCTCTACCTGTCGACGGATAACTTCGAGGTATACCGGCACGAGTCGCTATACACTACCAACCGACATGAAGTGCCGTTGTTTCGTACAGAGAGGTCCAGATCGCCCTAGCGATTAGCACGGGTGATCGCGAGCGTTCCCGCGGTGAGCAGGAGCAATCCCATCAGCGCCACGCCCCATTCCGAAATCGCGGGAATCGCGTCGCTAGTGACGGGAAAGGTGGTCAATCCGTAGGACACGTTGGCGGGAGATAAATCGCCGATGCCGCAGATGGCTGTGCCAAGGGCGAGCATCCCCGTGTCGGCGGAGGCGATGACGAGTGAACCCGAGGCGATCGCCTGCATGTCGATGATGGCGACGCGCGCCCAACTTGGCGAAACACCAACTTGATCGGCGCAGGTACTTAAGTGAGACCCGCTCAAACCTACGACGAGACCGGCGACGTTGTCGGGGGTCCCCGTGGGCAGTTCCGAGAAGAGCGCCGTATGAGTTATGCCGGTAACTTCCGCAATAGAAGGATCAAACGAAAGAGTCGCCGAGACTGACGAAAGCCCCGGCGAGTCGATGGTCTGCGCCCACACCTCAACGGCGAACGTCGCACCTGGTTCTACCACGGCCAGGGCAGTTGGTAGGGCGGATGCCGTATCGTCGGGACTTGCAGACCCTACAGGGATTAGCTCGATGGACGCGATCGTACCTGCGCGGGCAGACGCAGGGAGCGATGACGCAGCAACAACCACGCCCAGCGCCGCCCCCATCCCCCAACATCGAGCGCACCTGCGAATTGACCCCATCAACGACATACCGTCAGTCTCCGTTTCTTCTTATCGACCGAGTCGCACAAGCAATCACGCCTCGTTAACGCCCGATATCGTCTCCGATCCGTCGGGGCACCTTTCGAACCACTGGCCTTCGCGAGATGTCAACGACGATCTCCGGAAAATCAACGCGGTACGAATCAAGATCGCCCAGTTCGTTTACGATCGAAACCCCATGAACCTCGTCGCCCGGACCAGCCGAAAGGGTCAGCGGACCCCCAGCCGAGCCGCGCACGGCGAGTGTTGCGACGCGAACCCACATCCCGTCTGCGCCAAGGTCCGGCGAACTCAACTTCGCGCATCCACCAAGCTGTGAGACGAGGCCCAGGTCCGCCTCGACGATTCCGCCAGCGAATGTGGGCATCGAACGACCGACGATCACGTCGTCCACCTTCAGCGCGTCGACATCGAACATCAGATCGACGAAAACGGCGGCAAGTCCGTCACGCGTAGAGATGTCTGTGCGCGTCGCCCAAACCTCGACGAAGAATCGCTGATTGAGTCGGAAGAACGTTTCCGATGGTGGAAGCGCCGGTAAGACATCATCGGCTGATGCCGCGGCGAGAGTTACAAGCTTGATGGTCACAGCCACATCGTCGGTAGCCCCGACCTGCCCTCTTCCGGCGAGCAGGGTCGGACCCGCACAGTTGCCGCAGTCGGCGCAAATTTGCCCGAAACAACCGACAAAGCCCGAGAAATCGCCCGTGCCAACGCACACGCCGCCGTCGCCATCAAAGTTCGACCCAGCACATGGATCGGTGCTCAGATAGCAACCCCCAAAACAGGATGCGAAGAGGGCGAAGTCGCCAGTGCCCATGACGCCATTGAAATCCAGGTCCAGAATGCACAAGTCGCATGTCGCGCCGACCTCGTCGCAATGCTCGCAAGACGCGGTGCAAACAGGTGCCCCGATCTGACAGTCGAGCGTCGCGTCGCAGGTCTCGGACCCGTCACAGAACAAACCGTTATCGCAGTTGGCATCGTTCGGCGTATTGACCACGACGTCGTTCACCTCGTCACACGTGTCATCCGTACACGCAACGCCGTCAGTGAGCGTAGGCGGCGTCCCGGTTTGACAGTCGAGCGTTACGTCGCAGGTCTCAGACCCATCGCAGAACAAACCGTTATCACAGTTCGCGTCGTTGGCTGTATTCACGATGATGTTATTGACTTCGTCGCAAGTGTCGTCGGTACATACGACACCATCTGAAAGCGTCGGCGGCGTACCAGACTGGCAGTCTAGTGTCGCGTCGCAGGTCTCGGCACCATCGCAGAACAGGCCGTTATCGCAATTCGCATCATTGGATGTGTTCAAGACAACGTCGTTGACTTCGTCGCAGGTGTCATCGGTACATACAATACCATCGGTAAGCGTAGGCGGCGTACCAGACTGACAGTCGAGCATCGCGTCGCAAGTCTCGGCACCGTCGCAGAACAGGCCGTTATCGCAATTCGCATCGGTGGGTGTGTTCACAACTACGTCGTTGACTTCATCGCAAGTATCATCGGTACACACCACGCCATCCGTGAGTGTCGGCGGCGAACCAGCTTGGCAGTCGAGCGTCGCATCGCAGGTCTCAGACCCATCGCAGAACAAACCGTTATCGCAGTTGGCATCGTTCGGCGTATTGACGACAACGTTATTCACTTCGTCGCAGGTGTCATCGGTACATACAACACCATCGGTAAGCGTAGGCGGCGTACCAGCCTGGCAATCAAGCGTTGCGTCACATGTCTCAGAGCCGTCGCAGAACAAACCGTTATCGCAGTTGGCATCGTTCGGCGTATTAACGACGACGTTATTCACTTCGTCGCAAGTATCATCGGTACACACCACGCCATCAGTAAGCGTAGGCGGCGTACCGGCTTGGCAGTCGAGCGTCGCGTCGCATGTCTCAGTCCCGTCGCAAAACAAACCGTTATCACAGTTCGCGTCGTTGGGAGTGTTAACGACGATATTATTGACTTCGTCGCAAGTATCATCTGTACATACAACACCGTCGGAAAGTGTCGGTGGTGTTCCCGCCTGGCAAACATTCGATACGCACGTTTCGGGTCCGTTGCAGAACAGTGCGTCGTCGCAATCAATATTGTCGAAGCAGTCGGCCACGGTGACGGTCACTTGGCCGAAGTCAATGTCGGCAGGTACGACGTTCCCGAATTCGTTGCAAATGGCAGTGCCGAGAATCGCCGACGCGGTGTCTGCGGACTGAATAACCGACGTACCATTCGCGAGCGCCTGCATGTCTACAATCGCGACGCGCGCCCAGTTTGAAAGTCCAACCTGGTCGCTGCACGGAGGCGAAGCCGCGGCATGCGAACCGCCGAGATCGTCCACCAGGCCCCCAGGGTTGTTGATCGTCCCCGTGGACAAACCGGAGGCATTAAACAAGGCGGCCGGCGTGATAGTCTGCGCCGCTACCACCGTGTTGATGAACGTAAGATCAACCGTGACCGACGATAGACCGTTCACTTCCGTAGTCTGCGCCCAAAGCTCAGCGACGAAGTTCTCGCCGGGAACGAACTGCGTTTGCGCCGTCGGCAGCGTCGCTGCCGTGTCGGACGCGCTGGCGACCTGGCGGGTCACCGGTCGAATCGTCACGCGGATCACCGCAAGCGCGTCGGTCGATAGCACGCCCACCAGGGCCATTGCCACCAGGCACGGCGTCATGTTTCTAGCTTTCATAGCTCCTACTCCTAACCAAGGATCAAGGTGGCGCGACGCGACATCAAGAATCCGATTTCCATATTCCTCTTGAGCGTGTCCGTGCTCCACCTTACTTCTTTCAAACCCATTGATCCGCCAGCGCCATCCGAACAGGGGCGCTAAGGGCGAATGCAATTCGAACAAGCCCCGCACGTCTGGTTCATGCATCCCGCGAGGGCAGAATAATCGCCCGTACCGACGCATCCGCCGTGGTCGCCATCGACATTGGCGACGGCACACGGGTCGCCCGTGGTGTAACAACCTCCGAAACAACTCACCAAGAAACTAATATCGCTCGCTCCGATCGAACCATCGCCGTCCAAATCGGTCGCGCAAAGCTCGCAAGAAGACGTCACCTCGACGCAGTGCTCGCACGACAATGTGCAAACCGGCGCACCAGCGACGCAGACACCCGCGGAACAAATCTCCGCGCCGTTACAGAAGACCCCGTCGTCACAATCCGGATCGGTCAAGCATTGGGCGGTACACGGGTTCGAACCAAGCCCATCAATATGGAGCGACCACGAATCAAGCGTGCCCGGGTCGGGAGTCGCGCTGTCGTACACTGTAATGGTCCAGACCCCGGCTGAATCAAGCCCGTCGAAGGCGCTGAGCGCACTGTTGGGGGTGTAGTTAGGCGGAGACGTCGGATTGTCAACGCACAACGACTCGATTGTTCCGCCGGTTCCTTCGTCGTCAAGAAGTATTCCGGAGAAGTTGTTCGCGCTGCATCCGAACGTAGACGTAGGAACGCCCGGACGATCGAGAACGGTCACCGTCACGCCCGCATGCGAAACCATTACTGTCACATCACCGACGTACGTATGCGTGATCGTAAGATCAACGTCCAGGTCGCCAATGGGGAATGAATCCGGAACATTGATCGTGTCCGTCACCGGATTACCCGAACCGCCGCCATCCGGAATCGCAGTCCCGGGGGCATTTTGATAGACCGTTGGAGCACCAGCCTCCCCGCTCCCGCACACAGTTGCATCGCCCAGATAACTCCCGCCCGACGTCGCGCAACCCGCCGACGTATCAATCGTGCAAAACGCGCCCGAACAGCACGCACCCTCTGGCTGACAAACCCCACCGACGCAGACCTCCCCGGCGGGACAACTGATAAGCGTGTTGGAGCAGGACCCGGTCGTACACACATCGACGGTGCAACTGTCCCCGTCATCACAGTCAATGTTCGTCACGCAAGGGGTTAGCAGCGAAAGAGAATTGATCGCGTCAATTCGTCCGTACCCATATCCGATATCAAAACCAACGGGGCCAAGGTCAATCGCGCCGTCGCGGATGAGTTGACGCACTTCGGCAGGCGTGAGAGTCGGATCAACGCTAAGCAGCAGCGCGGCGAGACCCGCCACGTGGGGAGACGCTTGACTCGTTCCGCACTGGCTCGCGAAAGTCGTCCCACCGGCAGCAATCCCCGCCGATCTCGCGTCGCAACCAGGTGCGGTTACGTCCAGTTGGGAGCTGCGGTTGCTGAAGCAAACCAGCGAGTCCACGGTAATGTTGGTGTCCGTACACAGCGTCGTCGTACACGCGGCGTTTCCGCACCACGAGAAGCTCGACTGTGGGTTCTCGCAGTTCGGAAAATCGTTGTCGAAAACTGCCCCAACAGCGACCGCTCCCGAGGCGCAAGCCGGTGATCCGAGCGCATTCGCGTTGGCTTCATTTCCTGCGGCAGCGATAACAACCACACCGTTTGCAACGGCGTTATTAACGGCAATCGCCGAACTGTCTCCGTCGCAGACGCCAGCGAAAACGCCCCCGCCCAAACTCAAGTTGATCACGTCACAACCGCCACCCGACGCTGATTGATCGGCTGCGTAATTGATTCCGGCGATGACGTCCGAGTTAAAACCGCTGCCCGCTGCGTCGAGCACCTTGACGCCGATCAAAGTCGCGGCTGGCGCAACGCCTTGCAACGTCGTTGGAACACCGCAGCGCGTGTCCTGGATGCCCGTACCCCCGACCGCAATCCCCGCGACGTTGGACCCGTGTCCGTTGTCGTCCTCTGGGTTGTTATCATTGTTGGCGAAGTCGCGTCCTGCGGCGGTGTCGATTCGACCGGCGAACATGCTGTGGTCCGTGTCGATGCCAGTATCAATGATGCAAACGCGCACGCCGCTTCCATCGGCAGAAAGGCCCGCCCCGGTGATCTGACTCTGAAGCGCCCGAATCATAGGCGTGCTCACCGTAAGGTAGGCGTGCATCACGCGGTCTTCTTCGAGCTTGACGACGCCAGGCATCGCAAGGAGGTCAGCAAGGCGCGCCCGCGGAATGTTGCGAAGGTTAATCGTATTGGGAAGGACCGTCTTGTACTCGTACTTGAGACGCCCGCCGAGGTTTTCCGCCCAGGTTCGGACGCTGTCGCGGCGCTGGATGGCCGCCTGCGCGACGATACCGCCCGCTACAGGAGCAAACTCAACGAAGACGCTAATCCGATCCGCCCCAGCCGCGGGGATCGCGACCGCACTCACTGTCGCGGAGTTTGGTTCGACGATGCTGGGTGAAGCTTCCGTCGGACCGATCCGCTGAACGCCCTGTTTTGATTCGCCGTCGGTCGATTGAACGACTCGCGGAGGTGCAGCGCCGTCCCGTCCGACAACGCCGCTCGGAAGCATTAACAGTGCAACCACCGTGAGCAACCGCAGACCTCGAACTTCATACGCCCGCCATATCATGCCGCAAACCCCACTATGCCCGATCTCCCGAACCCCAAGCCGCAATCCTATCCGAATCGCGCTTGCAATTCCAGCGAAACTTCCGCTTTCGACCATAAGTGGATCCTTATTGTCCGGGTGTGTTGACGTAGGGGCCATCGCAGCAAACGCTGAGTCATAGGGGCATACATCGACACTCTATTCTTGGACCTGACCGAAACGCCGAGGCGCGATTACCCGTTCGCGATTGGCGAAAGCGGCGGCGTTCGCACATTATCGGACAGGTGTGATGTCGTCTCTTTTCTAAAAACAGAGCCCGCAGAGTCCAAAAGCTCAAATACCTGAACGAGCCACCACGTTACTCGCCGACCAATACTCAGCAGGGGGTCCAGTCGGCACGCAACGCTAGACCGACCGCGCATCGACTAATCCACTTGTCGTTGTCCGATTACTCTGAGAGTCATCAAGCGGCATCGCGAAAATAGTATCGGAGCACGCCGCCGAGCCGTTCGCCACAATCAACATGACCGTCCAACGACCCTGTCTTGCGATCGACATTTCACACTGATGAGCGAGGCGCAGATGCGCGAGTACAGATCCGTGAGCCAGTCAACATGTCCGAGACTTCGACCTTTCCTTTGCGACTGAACGCGCCCTTGACGCTGGTTGGAGCGAGCGAGTTTGAGTCCGTGTCCGCGACGACGAAATCGATCCTAGCCTCGATCGGCTTGTTGCGACGCCTGATCCACGCCCTTGCAGCAGAGGACCGCACCGGTGTCGCAGCCAGGTTTCGAATAAACCCTGTCTTCGATCTCGGCCTATTTGAGGGGTCGTTTCCAACTCCCCGGGGACAGTACAACGCTGTCGCCTTGCAGGATGAGCGTCACCTGCGTTCGGTGTGTGGCTTGACCGCTAACGCCGGTGCCTACGAATGCCAGAGAGTCGTCAGCTCTTATGACAGTGTCCACGCGCCCCTCGATGGTGACCTCCAAGTTGAAAGCCCCACGACCGATCGGCTGATCGATTGCCCAGGACCCCGCTCCCAGGTTCTTTCTCCAACCAGGGTCTTGGTTGATCTTGGCGAAACCGTATTCAATTGCCGACTGGGGGTGGAACCGGGCAGCGGTCAGATCGTTAGAGCCTTCGTTGACGCGTCGCTGGATGCGGACCATCATGAGGGTCGACAGCCCGATGACCATGACGAGCATCCCCGTGCCGATGACGAAGACATACGACGCCCCCCGGCGGCGATGATGATGTCTTTCCGTATGTGAATACACAGCCTTCCTCCTTAAACTGCGCGGCGAGGATTCCCGCAGCGCGATCAGGGTTGCTCCATGCCGGCCGCCCACTCGATGGCTCGCTTCATGATCGTTTGGCCGTCGGCGTTCAGCGTATTGATGTCGAAATCGTCGCCGCCCCACGGCAGATGCACACGGCGGGCTGCGGCTGTACCGCCGCCCCAGAGGGCGTCACCGACGTCCTGTGCCAAGAGGGCATTAGGCCCATCCCGCAAGTCTGCCAGATTGGTCACCGTGCCCAGATTGCCACGATTGTCGATGAGCGTCTGCGGGCTGGCAGTGATCGCCAAGAAACCTGTGTTAAACGGCGAGGTTATGTAGTGCGTTGCGCCGAGGATATCGATTTCGTCGCTGTTTGGGTTTGCATCGCCGTCCTGATCAGATACGCCGAATTCAAAGTGCAAGCTTCTTTCTTCGTTGACGACACCGATCGGAGTATCTCTGAGTTTGGCATCCAAATCGGCGTGGTTTATTTCTTCACTGACATAGGCCGCATCGACGTTGGCGACAGCCGCATCAAAGTCAGTTTGCGGAGCGACGGCAGCGATGAGGTTTACCGTGAACCCCCACGATTCCATGAGCGTTTGCCTGGCCAATTCCTGGGCGGTCAGGTTGGCTTCATCGTTCACGACGAACAGGATCATCGGACCGGTTGGTGCCGGCGGCAGCCCCGCTCCCTTGATCGCCACGAGTTGGGCGAC
>JAJDDZ010000188.1 GCA_029260025.1 Phycisphaerae bacterium
GCGCATCCTGAGGTTTATGTTCTAATCCTCCCAGCGTTTGGGATCATCACGGAGATCATCGCTGCCAATTCGCGTAAGCCAATCTGGGGTTACCGTACGATGGTTTACTCCCTTATATTCCTAGGTTTTACGTCTTTTATCGTTTGGGCTCATCACATGTTTATTACGGGCATGGGCACGTCGATTAGTGCCTTTTTTGCTACGACGACGATGATCATTTCGATTCCGTCGGTTATATTGCTGACGTGTTTGTTAATTTCGCTATATCGCGGATCGATTAGGTTCAATACTTCGATGCTTTTTGCGTTGTCGTTTTTGCCGATGTTCGCCATCGGCGGTTTGACGGGTCTTCCGCTTGGTCTGCCAGCCTCTGACATCGCTCTTCATGATACTTATTACGTCATTGGTCACTTCCACTATGTGGTTGCTCCGGGGACAATTTTCGCTGCGTTCGCGGGCGTCTACTTCTGGTTCCCGAAGGTGACCGGTCGGATGATGAGCGAAAGACTTGGGAAGCTGCATTGGTTCTTTTCTTTGATCGCTATCAACGTCGTGTTCATGCCGATGTTCTTCCAGGGGTTGGCGGGCATTTCTCGACGTCTTTACGATCAAACGCTCTATTCATGGGGCGATGCGATGCAGGGATGGACTGTGATTTCTTCCTGGGGTGCGTGGTGCCTCGGGCTTGCTCAGGTTTTCTTTATCATCAACTTCTTCTATAGCATCAAAGCGGGAAAAAAAGCGTCGGAGAATCCGTGGAATGCGACGACTCTGGAGTGGAGTGCTCCTTCGCCGCCGCCGCATGGTAACTTTGCGACGCCCCCGACCGTATACCGTGAACCCTATGAGTACAGCGTTCCCGGTATGTCCAAGGATCATTTCCCGCAACACATAGCGGAGGCATAACAGCGTGTCATCAGGCGTATTACCGTATACAGTTGAACCTCATCCCGTTTGGGGGCTTTATAGCGGGAAGCTTGGGACCTGGTTATTTCTAGCGTCGGAGGTCATGCTTTTTGGTGGTCTCTTCTCTGCCTATGTTCTATTGCGCGTCGGTGCGCCCGAGGGGACTTGGCCAACGGGCGAAGAAACAGAGATGGATTGGAAGATCGGCGGATTCAATACGCTCATGCTCATTATCTCGTCCGTGACGATGGTGATGGCGTGGGCGAGTTTGAAGATGAATGACTTCGCCAAGGCGCGGACTTATTTGATCATCACGGTCATCTTAGCCCTGGCGTTCGTTGCGCTGAAGTTGTCGCTGGAGTACTACCCTCACTGGCATCACGGGTTGAAGCCTTCAACGAACACGTTTTTCGGTTTGTACTACCTGATGACGGGTTTGCACGCGATTCACATCCTCGGTGGTGTGGTTGTAATGTTGTACTTCATCGGACCTGGCGCCAGTCTTTGGAAGACGAACCCGGAGTATTACACGAACCGGATCGAGTGTACGGGGTTATATTGGCATTTTGTTGATCTCGTTTGGATTTTTCTCTTCCCGATTCTATACTTGATGAACTAGGAGCGATCGATGGCGGGAGCACACGCAGATATTAGCAAGCACGTTAAAATGTACATGTGCGTCTTCGCGGCGCTGTTCGTTTGTACAATTCTTACGGTGGCCGTGTCGAACGTCCACCTCGGGCACATGAACAACATCCTGGTAGCCCTCGCCATCGCTTCTTTTAAGGCAACGCTCGTCGCTACCATCTTCATGCATCTCAAGTGGGAGAGCTCGAGTATCATTTGGATTACACTTGGGCTTTGTGCAATCGGTTTTTGCCTCCTGATTCTGCTTCCGGTGATCACGGCCAATGCATTTCCCGCGAGCACCGTACATAGTACTTGGGGTTAGTTTCGCGAAGGTAGGTTGATCTCGATGTCACTCAAAGCATTCCATATTGTCTTTGTTGTTGCTTGCGTCATGCTCTCGCTGGGGTTCGCGTATTGGGCGATCTCCGAGTACCGCACCACACACGATGCAGCCCTTCTTGTTTGCGGAATTCTGTCTATCGTTGGGGCTGGGGGGATGCTTGTTTACGGAAAGTGGTTCCTCCACAAACTGCGCGGGGTTAGCTACCTGTGATTCGCACTCGGGCATCATTTTCGTGTCTTGTTGCGATGGCCTCGTTGTTGTTGGTTCAAAACGGTGCAAGGGCGTGTGCCGTCTGCTTTGGTGATCCGGATTCCGACTTGACGAAGGGCGCCTTCGCAGGGGTTCTTGTTCTCTTCGCAATCATCATGACGGTCCTCGTCGGGCTTGTGGGGACTGGTCTTTACTGGAACCAGCGAAGTCGCAAGCTAGCAGGCCTCGAAGAAACCCAGGACCTCCTTCACTAGCGACGGTTGACCGCGATGACGAACCCTTCCATTGGCGCAGCGAATAGTGCGCGATACAGCCTCTCTACTTTTATCATCGCGGTTTTGACCGCCTGTGCGATTCTCCCACTGATTCTTGTCGGTGCCGGAGTAACAACGACCGATGCTGGGATGGCCTATCCAGATTGGCCTACGTCGAATGGTCATTTGCTTAACCCTCCAGGGTGGACTGAGTCGTCGCCGACGTTTTTCGAGCATGGACATCGCTTGATTGGGTGGGTCGTCGGAATGTTGGCAATCTCGCTTGCGACGCTCTGCTGGAAGCGGGGCGGACTCTGTCGCGGCGCCGGTGTCATGACGCTGCTTGCCATTATCGTTCAGGGAACGCTCGGCGGGTTTCGAGTCATGGAGATTTCGACGGGTCTTGCGATGCTTCACGGTCTTTGGGGGCAGGTTTGCTTTTGTTTCGCTTGCACGACGGCCTTGGTCACTTCGCGTTCTTGGATCGAGGGTGCGGGGCGTATCGAAGCTCGTTCGCTACGTTTTTTCCGCCGGGGGTGCATTCTTGCTTTGTTTTCTGTCATGATTCAGCTTGGACTTGGGGCGACGTATCGCCATTTCGCCTCTCAGACTGCTCTTATTGGTCATGTACTCTGGGCGATCTGGTTGGTGATGATTCTGGGCTGGGCTGCGTTTTGGATGCTCGGGGAGTATCCACGCGATGCGATCCTAGGCAAGCTCGGACGTGTGCTTGCGGCGCTGTTGGTGATTCAACTGCTTCTCGGCGGCGGGGCGTTTATTGTCGTGGTCATGGGCGGTCAATGGTCGGCTTTTCTCATGTGGGCGGTTCCGTCTGCTCATGTGCTGGCTGGGGCGGCGATTCTCGCATGCATGGTCATGACGACGTTATGCAGCTATCATTTGCTCCGTTCGGAGGCGACGCAACCAGGCGTCAGAATGGATGCCTCGTGCCCGGCGACAACATCATGAGCGACACAATCGATTTTTCTCCATCACAGCCCGCCCTAGCGCTGTCGACTCGGCTTTTGACTTACGTCGAACTGATGAAGCCGCGGATTGGTTCGCTTGTGCTTGTGGCGACGGGTGTTGGGTTTTATCTCGCGCTCCCTGCTGGCGGTTGGAATCTCGCGGCGGCGACTCGATTGATTCATGCGATCATCGCGACTGCGCTTGTCGCGGGCGGTGCGAACTCTCTGAATCAAGTTATCGAGGCTGACCTTGATGCGCTGATGGAGCGTACAAAGAATCGTCCGATCCCCTCTGGTCGAATGCGATCTTCCGAGACCCTTTGTTTCGGCCTGATCTCTGGGTTTACAGGTACGGTTTATATGGCGTTTTTCGTCAACACTTTGGCTGCGTCGTTGTTGGCATTCACTTTTGTGTCGTATGTTTTTGTCTATACGCCGATGAAGACGCGAACGTCGATGTGCGTGATCATTGGAGCGGTTCCCGGCGCGCTTCCTCCGGTCATCGGTTGGGCGGCGGGGGCCGGTTCGATATCGATCGGTGCGTGGTTGCTCTTTGGGATCGTTTTTTTCTGGCAGCTGCCGCACTTTGCCGCGATCGCCTGGCAGTACCGTGACGACTACGCTCGCGGGGGTTACCCGATGATTTCTGTGGTTGACCCGGATGGTCAGCGAACCCGGATGCACGTAGTGACGCATACCGTGGGACTTATCGCGATGAGTATTTTTCCGGCCTTGGGGGGCATTTCCGGT
>JAJDDZ010000189.1 GCA_029260025.1 Phycisphaerae bacterium
AGACTCCGAATGAGCGGGCTGCGTATGAAGCTCCGTCGACCAACATGGATGCGCCGAGCATTAGTAGGACTAGACCTCCGAGGATATTTACGATCATCATGATGGGGCTGCTTTCGTTGTGTTCTTTCAGCTCTATTCGCGGTCTTTGTCGCGACTCTCCGTGCTCCTATTGCGATCGACCAATGGGGGGTCTTGGCCGTAGCGTATCGTATGGTTACGTCATAGAGGCGGATTGGCAAGATGGGGGAGTCCGATAGTTTGTCGGAGGGGACTTGGGATGGTGGATCGGGATGAACAGTCGCAGCTAGTGGGGCGGTTTGTAGGTAGCCTCACGAAGATCGTTGATCTGGGGTATGGGGAGGATGAGTGCGATCCGGTTGTGACGGTGATGTTCGAGGAGCTTGTGCGGGATTCTTTGTGTGCGGATGAGATTAAGAAGCTTCCTTTTCGACTGCCGGCAACGCGTATCGAAAACGATACTACGCATGCACTTCTTTTGAAGCAGGCTACCCAACTTCAGCGTTTTGTTGCGCGGTCGGGGTGTGGGGAGCAAAAGGTCGTTCGCCGGTCGCCTGTTGTTTTTCCCTTTATGACTGCGCTGGGGGTAGCTGGCGGGGTTTTTATGATTGTGTTTCACGTCGCTCGGATTTTGCCGAGGATGCTTTGAGGTGGGTTGGGTTTCTGTGGTTTCTTTTCAAGCTTCAGAAGTTTCTTTCTACGAAGCTTGTGTCTATTAGGCCTGATGCGAAGTCGGGGTGGGCTAGGACTTTGCGAAGGAAGGGTAGGGTCGTTTTAAGTGGTTCAATCTGGAACTCGTCTAGGGCTCTTTGCATGCAGCGGATGGCTGCTGGTCTTGTTGGCTGCCAGACCAGGAGCTTTGCCAGTAGCGAGTCATACTTTGGAGAGAGGCGGTAGCCTTGGTAGCCATGGGTGTCTACTCGGACGCCTGGGCCTCCTGGGACTCGGAACTTTTCTATTAGACCGGCGCACGGTCGGAAGTTTTCATCTGGGTCTTCAGCGTTGATTCGACACTCAATTGAGTGGCCTCTTGGTTTGATGGTTTTTTGAGTGAACTCTAGTTTTTCTCCTGCGGCGACTCTGATCTGGGCCTTGATGAGGTCTATTCCGCTGGTCAATTCTGTTACGCAGTGCTCTACCTGGATGCGGGTGTTTACCTCGATGAAATAGTACTTTCCCTTCGCATCTACCAGGAATTCTACTGTTCCTGTGCTGTCGTAGTTTGAGGATTTGGCTAGCTTTACTGCGGCGGCGCAGAGGTCAGCTCTGATTTTTGGCGTGATGCCGGGCGAGGGTGATTCTTCGATTAGTTTTTGGTATCGCCGTTGTACTGTGCAGTCGCGTTCGCCTAGTTGGACTACGCTGCCGTGTTTGTCGGCGATGATCTGTACCTCTACGTGGCGCGGTCGCTGGATGAATTTTTCCATGTAGACGTCACTGCTTTTGAATGCGCCGTCTGCTTCTTGTTGTGCTTGTTTTAGTGCGCCTAGTAGGTCTGTCTTGTCGTGTACGATTCGCATGCCTCGGCCACCGCCGCCTGCGGATGCTTTGATCATTAATGGGAAGCCGATTTTTTTTGCGAAAGCTAGAGTTTCGTTGTCGTCGTCCAAGATTCCGTCGCTTCCGGGTACGATCGGTACTCTTGCTTTTTTGGCGACGTTACGGGCGGCCGCTTTGTCACCCAGGGTTCTCATTGATTCGGCGTTTGGGCCTATGAACTCTATGTTGCAGGCGCGACACATGTCAGCGAAATCAGCGTTTTCGGCGAGGAATCCGTAGCCTGGATGAATGGCGTCTGAGCGGGAGACCTCTGCGGCGGCAATGATTCGGTCGCTTTTCAGGTAGCTGTCTTTTGGGGCTGCTCCTCCGATGCATATTGATTGGTCGGCGAATTCGAGGTATCCGGCGTGCTTGTCTTCTTCAGAGAAAACGCAGACGACCTCTACGTTCAATTCGCGGCAGGCGCGGATGATTCTTAGTGCGATTTCGCCTCTGTTTGCGATTAGGATGCGTCGGAACATGGTTTTATGGTTTCGGTGCGATCTTAGATATTGTAAAAGAAACGTTTTCTAGTCGGGTCGGACTATGAAGAGTACTTGTCCGAACTCTACCGCTTGTTCGTTCTTGACTAGTACGCGTTCTACGGTTCCTGACAGTTCCGCCTTGATTTCTGAGAAGACCTTCATCGCTTCGAGTACGCAGACGACTGAGGAGGGACTGACCTTTGTGCCCACCTGAGCGAAGGGGGGGGACTCTGGGTCTGGGGATGCGTAGAAGGTGCCCACCATTGGTGATTTGATCTCTAGAAGATCGGCGTCTTCTTCCTTGTCAGGTGCGCCGTTGTTTTCTATTGGCGGTGCGGCTGCCGATGGAAGCTGCATGACGCCGGGATGGACAGCTGGTACTGTGTACATTTCGCCGGTTTGTGGGGCTGGTCTTTTTAGTTTGATGTCGAGGTCGCCGTCGCGGACGTTTAGCTCGACGAGGTCGTTTGTGACCATCATCTCTACGAGTTGTTTGATTTTATCAAGGTCGGGCAAGGGTTCTGCCTCCCTATTCGTTTTGTGAAAAGTAGGCCGCATGTTTCATGCTGGCTTTGCTATTTTCCGATGACGGCGCTCTGTAAGGTTTTCTTGAAGCTTGTCAGTACCTTATTGCCGCGAGCGGTTACGAGTACGTCGTCTTCTATTCTGACACCGCCGATGCCTGGAAGATAGATTCCCGGTTCAACCGTTACGACCATTCCTGGTACGAGTTTTTCCTTTGATCGCCAACTTAGCGATGGTGCTTCGTGGACGTCCAAGCCAAGTCCGTGACCCAATCCGTGGGTGTATCTGTCGCCGTATCCCGCTTTCTTAATGATGTCGCGTGCGATGGTGTCTACATCGCACATTCTCGCTCCGGGTTTTACGGCGTCGATTCCTGCGAGCTGCGCTTCGAGGACGATCTTGTATATTTCCTCGATCTTGCGCGGGATGCTACCGACGAAGACCATACGGGTCAAATCGCTGTTATATCTTGCTACGCATGCTCCCCAGTCGATGAGAATGGCGCTTCCTTTTTTAACTTTTCTTGTACCTGGGACGGCATGGGGGACTGCCCCGTTGGCTCCTTCGGCGATGATGGTTCCGAAGGCCGGTCCGGATGCTCCGCGTTTTCGCATTTCGAATTCGAGTCTGGCGGCGATGTCAGTTTCGGTTTGCCCGACCTTGATGGTTTTCTTTGTCGCGGTCAACGCGTCCTCTGCGACTTTGATGGCCTTTCTCAGGGCGGCGATGTCTGCTGGGGTTTTGATGAGTCGCATCGTGTCGCAGATGCCACCGTCTGAGATTAGCTTTACGCCCTTTAGTTTTTTCTTTAGCTCTGCTTCGTCGGCGATTGACAGGTGACTTGCCTGTACGGCGAGTTTCTTGACCTTCGCCTTCTTACAAACGGCCACGATTTCGTCGTTTAGCATTCCGCGTCGCATCGAGATTGTGGCCCAGCCTACTTCGCGGGCGGATTCCATTTCGAAGCGGGAGTCGGTGATGATGTGGACGTCTTTGGCGGTAATCATGACGGCGGATTCGTTGGCGGTGAATCCGGTGAGGTAGTAGAAGTCTGTGTCGTGTGTCAGGAGTAGTGCTTGCGCGCCGGTCTTCTTAAGTAGGGCGCGGCATTTTCTTATCCTGTCTTTGAAGACGGGCTTTGCTGTTCTTTTCTTGGCCATCGTTTGTTCCCGCGTAATTGTTTTCGTTTGTTCGGAAGCGCTCTGATGCGCTCTTCGAGAAGTATATTTTCGTCTCAAATTGCCTGCGTGTCAAAGCTGTTGGGGGTTTGGGTAGTCAGGTTTACCGGGTTGGGAGTAACGGATAGGATTTGTGTTGTGCAGTGTTGCCTCCGAGAAAGATGGTGGGCAATAGCCCAC
>JAJDDZ010000190.1 GCA_029260025.1 Phycisphaerae bacterium
GTTGGCAATCAGACCCAAATCGGATGCGATGCTCTCGGTGGTTTCTGGCTGGGGCGTCCGCAACGCGGTGGTGAAATCCCGATTTGCACCCCTGGGATTTGCGATGAAGGTTCTTGCTGTACTGCTCCGGGTGTCTGCAAAGACGCCAAGGACAATAACAATGACCCGATGACGCAAGCTGTTTGTGAGGCTGCTCCATTCAGCGGTACGTTCACTCCCAACGTTCAGTGTCGTGGCGGGCGATGTGCTCAAGACACGCGAGTCGCATGCGAAACGGCGACAGAATGCAACGTTGCAGGAGTCGGTTGCCCAGTGGGCGGCGACTGTTGCGTTGGTGACCTTTCGTTCTTGGCGCAGCCAAATCCTTGTCCGATTATTGAGCTAAAGGACGACGCTCATGGTCAACAAACAAACGACGAGTGGTCTGGGTTTATCCGTATCTCGGACGTTTCGTCGCTGGTGAATCCGGTCAAAGTGTCTGATGACGTGATGCCGACTGAGACAGCGGTGTTGGAATGGGTCGGTGTTCAGGGCCTCTATCGCCACCAAACTCGCGGCGACGACTGTATCGTGGCGGGAGAGCTTCCAACGGATGCCTTCACGGTTCGTTTGTTCGACAATGGGGTTGGTGATGAATACATTCCAGGTAACCTTCTCGGCGAGTGGGACATCAGTCCCGAAAACACGGCCGAGAACGAGGAAGAGCCTACGTTTGTACAAACCCATACCTTCTTCGATCACCAGCTTACGCTCGAAGCAACGCCCCAGTGGCCGCTCGTGACGCTTGTGGCTGGTGAGATCTATTGGATCCAGATCTACAATAACACCACCGATGGCGAGCCGAACTGCGACTGGTGGTGGAATGATGCATCCGCCGGACAGGGCAACGATCTGCTCTACCAGGATCAGGGTCAGATTTTCTCGATCGAGGATGCGAATCCCAGCGATTCGTCATTGTGGATGAATGTCGCGTTCGACTCTCCGCCAGCTCCGATTCGCGCCTGTTGCACGGGCGATCCGGGGCAACCCTGCGTGGATAACAGCTTCATCGACTGCGAGGCCCTGGCGGGAAGCTGGAACTTCGGCAGTTTGAGCTGTGCCGTCGGTACCTGCGCGAACGACGCAAGCATCGAGTGCATCGGGGATGTTGATTGTGCCGGCGTCGGCGGACTCTGCACACCTTTCGTGTGTGAAGTGCAGCGTAACGACCTCTGCGAATTCGCCCCGACCATTACCGAAGGTGCCCATTTCTTTGACCTGTTTGGGACAGCAACCGAAGGTCCCACCCCTGAGGTGTGCCTGGACAATGACGCTACCACAAGCGGCAACGACGTTTGGTACTTCTATACGCCAACCAACCCCGGTACAGCGCTTCTTAGTACCTGCAACCAGGAGTTCTTCGGCGATACGGTGATCTCGGTCTACGTGGATTCCCTCGACCCCTCGACGTGTCCTTGTCCGGAAGATGCTAACTTCGAGTTCTTGACTTGTCAGGACTCGGGTACTCCGAACTTCGAGTTCCCTGTTGGATGTGGTTTCTTCGGTGATCAGTCAGAAGTTCTTCTTAGCAGCGTGGCCCCGGGCCAATGCTACACTGTTCGCGTCTCTGGTTTTGGCACAGAGCAAACCCCGGGCGTTCTTCGTATCGCCTTTGGGGATGGCGCGGGTCCGATTTGTGGCGACAGTATAAGGAGCGCGACCAACGGTGAGCAGTGCGACGGCGCCGACGATTCGCTTTGTCCCGGGGAGTGCAGCGTATTCTGCACCTGCCCGACGCCGATCTGTGGCGACAATATCGCTGCCGGTGAGGAACTTGGCGAAGTATGCGATGGGACCGACGACACTGCGTGTGCTGGCGCCTGTCGCCCCAAGGGTGACCCGTTTGAGTGCACCTGTCCTCCCGTTTGTGGAAACGACACGAAGGAGCCAGGCGAGCTTTGTGACGGTTTAGACGATGCGCTTTGTCCTGGTCAATGTCGTCCTGCCGGCGATCCACTCGGTGGTTGCAAGTGCGAAACGACATGTGGCAATGACATCGCCGAGGTTGGCGAGCCGTGCGACGGGACAGACGATTCACTGTGTCCTGGCGGTTGCCTGCCTAATTGCACCTGTCCTCCCGCTGCTTGCGGCAATGGTATTGTCGAGACTGCGATCGCTGAAGAGTGCGATGGTCTTGCTACCGACGGCGCCCTATGTGCTCCCGAAGATTGTCGTCCTGCTGGTGATCCTGCTGGCGAGTGTACCTGCTCGTGCGGCGCCGGCGGTGGCAGTGAGGATCCGGCGTTAGCCGGCGACGGCGAGTTCCAGCGTTTTGTTGAGCTCATCCTTCCTGCCTCGAGTGCAGGTCGTCTGACGGCGTACCGTGTGACGCTTTCTTCGCTGTACCATCCGGCTGATCCTCAGCCAACTGGACAGCTTGACTACAGCGCGAGCGAAGGGCAGGTCCGTTACCTGAACCGTCTTCTTGACGGCAATGGTCTTCCAGTTACGGATTGTGAAAGCTCGGCGGCGTTCTCTACGACCTACAAGTGTGCAACCCTTGGGTGTGAGCCTGAGTATGCAGATTGGGGCGCGCTGTTTGGCGGTGCTTCGGTCTTTGTCTCCGGCAATGCTGTCATTCCGGACTCTGCGTACACGGTATCCCACCTTGCGGCGAGTTGTGTAGGAAACGAGGCCGCTTGTGTTTCCGCTTCTGCTGAGGTTGGTGTTGTGACTGCTCGGCACGGTAACACGAATGCCGATTCAGACGGGCTCATTAACGTCGCCGACATCATCAAGACGGTTGACGTAGTGAAACAGACGTCTACCGCCGTCTTTGAGTATCGTGTGTACGTCCGTAGTTCGACTGACCCTCAACCGCAGTTGCAGGCTACAAACGTTGCGGACATCGTCATCCACGTCGATGCGGTGAAGTTGAAGGCGTATCCGTTCGCCCTGACGACGTGCCCGTAGTGGGCCTTGTTGCTGTGTGATTCAGCGCGGGTGACTCCGTCTGGGTTCACTCGTTGATGTGTTCATATGTTGGAGGCCGCCTTTCGGGGCGGCCTCTTTTTTTGTCAGTGCCGTGCTCTGGACAAGGTCTTCCGCGAATCAAAGTTCGACGCCGGCCAGTCAGCTGGACAGCTCGTACGACGCCGATGGGACCAGGGCTCGAGCTTTCTGAGCCATCTTGGCGGGGCTATAGAGCTTCTGATTCGCTGTCATCGTGATCACGGATAAACCCGCTCGAAGCTTGCGTTTGAACTCGCCAAACTTTCGGATACGCAGCAAATTTCTCGCGATATATCGTGGCCTCAGGTAGAATGACTTGTAGCACTTTACGAGCATTTCCCGCAGCTCATGCCTCGTGAAATTTTCTTCCCAAACGGGGAGTTCGTAACCATCGCGCGGGTTTACTGAGAACTCGCGCCATACATCTTGCTTGATAACACCGGACTTCAGGCCTTCCGCGTAGATTTCAGTCCCTGGGTAAGGGCAGAAGATCGTGAAGTGGGCGTAGTTCGGGTCAAGCTCTCTTGCAAGCTTCATGGTGTCGGCAATATCGTCGGCCATTTCGGTTTGTTGCCCGATGATGAAGTAGCAAAGGACTTCCATGTTAACAGCTTTGGTGGCCGCCACGACCTCGCGGACCTTGGCGATCGTTGCATTTTTCTTGATAACCTTAAGCATTCGATCGTTACCACATTCGACGCCGTAGTGGATTCGGTCGCATCCGGCGGCTTTCATACTGGCAAGTAGCTCAGGCGTCATTGTGTTGACGTGTGCTCGGACGTCCCAGCGGAATTTGATATTTCGTCGGACGATTTCGTCGCACAAGTCAAAGACGCGGTCGCGGCGAACTGTGAACGTGTCGTCGTAGATGAAGGCTTCGCTGATCCCCAGTTCAATGCATTTTTCCATTTCATCCGCGACGTGCTTCGCGCTACGCCATCGGAATCCGCTCAAGACCGGAGAGAACGGGCGGTCGCAGAAGGTGCACCGATAGGGGCATCCTCTGGAGGTAAACATCGTGGTGATGACGTTATCACGCCCCAGGAGCGAAGTATAGTCGCCGACATCGAGCAGGTGTCGGGCTGGCATGCCCAGCGCATCGAGATTTTCCGTGCTCGGTGCGATCCCGTTATCGGTCGTTTTTCCGT
>JAJDDZ010000020.1 GCA_029260025.1 Phycisphaerae bacterium
CGTGCTTGTGCAGCGGACACTTCCAACCCGTGTTACAATCCACGCCCCCGAACGGGGGCGAACAGCGATTCAACGGCAACCGGGTTGCTGTGGAGCTTGTTTCAATCCACGCCCCCGTACGGGGGCGAACCCCTTGCCGCCTCTTGCAGTATTGCCGCATTTTCGGTTTCAATCCACGCCCCCGTACGGGGGCGAACCTACGAACTCGACTCACATCTGAGTGAGTTTATTGTTTCAATCCACGCCCCCGTACGGGGGCGAACTGTCTGCTCGCAATTCTATGCACAATGGGGACTTGCGAGCGCCATTCCGCGAACCCATGCGGTTGATGGCGGAAGGCGAATAGCGATTCGAAGCGATCATTCGTTTCCTAAGCAAAGACAGCCACTTACATCAATCGCGAACCTCCTAGGGAAACTGTGCGCGCTTGAGGTCCGCGACCAATAGACCCTACTTTGGAATGATCAAACGATCAAATGATAAGGCAATCAAATAGCTATATTATCAACGGACCTTGGGGGTCGTAAGATTCCTTGGCTCCGACGTGTTCGACTCTTTTCTGCCAATTCTTGCCCAAGAAATAGAACCTTAAGCTATCCTCATTCGGATTCGTTTTGCTGATGAGCTTATGTCGGAGATCCGCCCATTGGGCGGGGTCTACTAAGCACTCGAAGACTGAACACTGCACACGCTGGCCGAAGTTTTCGCAGATTTTCGCGACATGGCGTAGTCGTTTCGCTCCTGCGGGCGTGTTTGTTCTTACATCATATGTTACTACTACTAACATCGTAAGTCATCTCCAGAAGAAGACGGGGTAGGCGTCTAATTCGCCTCGGATGAATCTTGCGAGGAGCATCGCTTGGACGTGTGGGACCAAGCCCAGTGGTATCTTTTCACCGAGGAAGGGGTGCTCTATTTCCTCCTGTTTTCGGTTTTGCAATGCGACTAGAACGGTCTTGCGAGTTGCGTCGTCCATGTTGACGGCTCCTGTTTCTGTTTTCGTGAAACCCGAAGGTTTAATTTGTTTTCTGTTGACGAGTGAAAGAGCGAGGCGATCTGCAAGGTAGGGGCGCAACTCTTCCATAAGATCGAGCGATAAGCCGAAGCGGCCTGGTCGATCACGATGTAAATATCCGACGGCGGGATCGAGGCCCACCGTTTCGAGAGCTGCGCGGACATCGTTTGCGAGAATCGCATATAGAAACGAAAGCAGGGCGTTGATGTTATCAAGCGGTGGGCGGCGCGTGCGATTGGTAAAGGCGAAGTCCTTTTTCTGTGCGACGACTAGGTTGTCGAAAACACTGAAATAGATCCGGGCTGCGTCGCCTTCGTGGCCCCTTGCTTCGTCTAGCTCGCTGGCGGTCGTTACGTAGTGGAGTACCTGGGTCAAGCGATTTGCTGCATTGGTTAATGCTGCCGAAGGATCAGTTGCTTGGATTTCTCTTGCTGCTCGGACGAGTACGGTTCGAGCGTTTGCAACTTTTGCTGAGATGAATGTCTTGGCGATGGATGCGGTGAAACTTTCGTCGTCGGCGAAGCGGTACTGCTGTCGCCTTAGCATGACGTTGCCAGATTGTGCCCCTATGACGCGAGCGAGGAATTTTCCATTTTTGCTGAGGAAGGAGAGGGATACGTTGTTTTCTCCGCATAGGTGCATGAGTGAGGGGCTTGCGGAGACTTGGCCGAAGCAGACGATTCCGGACAGGGTGTGGATTGGCATGCGTAGTAACGTTTGCTTTTCGACGCGAACGAGAACGGTGTCTCCTTTTTGTGTGAGATAGGTTCCTTGGGTTGTGATATAGAGAGTATTCAGTAGTCGCTTCATGAAATCATCCCATCATCAGGTGACGGTAAGTCCCTCACCGACTTGTTGAGATACTCGCGCACACTCTGCGATTGTTCGATTGCTTTGGGCATGCAGAGGTCATACAGAGAGCAGTTGTCGCACTCTTTTTGATAACTGGCGGAGGGCGTTTTTCCGAGAATCGTTGCGTGGCGGATATTTTCGATGCAGTCGGTCGTTAATTGGCGCAAGGTAGGCGAGAACGTTACTGGGTGTCGTCGGCGGGTTTTGCCGTAGAAAAGGAAGCCTTCATCGATAGCCGTTTCAAGCATTTCTTCGAGGCATAATGCTTGTGCGCAGAGTTGTATTTCGTCAATGGGTTTGAATTTGACGCGGCCTCGCTTGTATTCGATAGGTATTGGATTCCATCGCCCCTCAAGACCGTTGAGTTCGATGCCGTTTTGTTCGACTGCGCTGGGGCTGGTGTCTTTATGGAATTCGACGATGTCTGCTCTGCCGACCAAGCCATGGACTAAAGATCGGATGCGCTGGCCGCGAGCGATGCGGACATCACCCCGGACCTGGGTTTCATCAGAGTCTGCGCGCTCGTGGAGTTGTTTGCCCTCGACGGTGAGGCGATTTTCCGCCCACAAGCCTTCAAGGTGTATTAGCCCCCATTGCCGCTCGCAGAACGCGAAGTGCTGCAGAGCGGAAATGGGGATTAGGTCGTCTTCGGTGAACATAGACATGCCCGCCTCTTACATGAGCTTGTCTATGTCTTTAGGGAGTTCGAGCAACTCGACGCCAGTTGGGATAGCGTCGCGGTTGATCGTTATGTCGTAATCGTTGAATTTCCGAGCGACTTCGACATCGCTTTTCCTTTCTACCTTGACGACCTCTTCAAAAAGAACTTGGGCGGGAGCGCAGCCGAGCATCGCCTGCCGGGTCTTTTGCTTCGCGTCACTATCGGTGCCAACATGCTTGAAGACGTAGAGCGGCTGGCGAACTGTCATGATACCCTTGCTGGCGGAACGGTCGTGTTCGTACATGTTTAGTATGGACTCGAACAAGAGTTTGAGGTCGTCGCCGTTGAATCCGGTCTGCTGGGCGAGGTGTGCGCTGATGAAACCTTTTCCGATGAACAGGCCGTATGGGATGATGGATTTGCGGCCCATTGTGCGGAGGGAGTCTTCAGGTTGTTCCGCTTCCCATTTTTCATAGTCCGCGACTGCGTGTCCTTTCACATTTTCTGCGACAGCCATCCGGGTGATTGAAAGGTCGAGCGGTAGAATCTGGTCCTGGGATCTGGCGAACGCGATTTGGACTGGTCCGCGTACTTGTCCGGCGTTTGCTCCTGTAGACATGACCGCTCCGAAAGCTCTGACGTCGTAGAAGTTCTTGCACATCCACTCTTTTGCGCCCGCGACTTCGCCCTTTGTCGCACTTTTTCCTTTTGGTAGGTTGCCGTTGCCTTGTTCATGGGCCATAGCGATGGGTCGGTTGAGATTGGTTGCGTGTTCAACGAAAATGGCGTTGGGCATTGTGTTTTCGCGTGCGAGCTGAACGAAGTTGCGGATACGGCGTTTGATGGCGACGTCGCTGACGATTCCGTGCATGTCCTGTGGGTCTATGCGCGGTGCGTTACCGGCGTCTGGGTCTCCGTTTGGGTTTCCGTTTTCGCAGTCGAAAAGGAAAAGGAATTCGTATCGGTTTTTGATTGAATTGGACATATGATTTATCTCCTGTTGAGAGTTATTGTTTCGTTTTGCTCAATCGAGCGTCTTGTTTATACATTCGTATCGTTGTTGTTGTCTTTCTTGATTTCCAGCCGTTTGGATTTTTGCTGGTAAAAACCCATCGCGAATAATGTTTGGTCTTCCAATGAAAGCGTTGACGGCGGAGCTTCTTCAAAAAGAGCCCAGACCTCGCCTAGTTGTTTGTCATACCAATGCCGCAATCCTCCATCAATCTTGGGCAGATGACCGACCTGGGCCGTTCGGACGAGTCGCCCGAGAACAAGGGCAGGTGTTGCGCTCGCGGCGGCGTAATAACGTTGCACGACTCCTGCGCCGACATCGCCGAGAGCTTTGAATTGTATTTGTGCAAGGATGGCCATGATTCGCCCGCAGAGGTAGGCGGGGTGTTTTAAGTTCTCGTTCAGTTCTGGTTTCATATCAATTCCTTTTCGAATGCAAAATGCTTTTAGCAGGCCGAGCCGGGCGTGGCGTTCGGCTTCATCGTTAACTATGTCGATTCTTACTCTGGCTAGGGTTTGTGCCATCGCGGCGTATGGAAGCGGTTCGTTGTAGATGGCTGCGTGCCAGAGGCAAGAGACCAAGGGGGCTGCAACATCTTTCAGGTCCCGGACGGTCGCTGCTAGTACGGCAACGAATCTGTGCGAACGGACGACGTCTTTGCCTTCTCGACGGATGATGGATAGGTCGCTGAACCAGGCGTCGATGTTTTTCGCGAGATCTTCGAATTGACCTTCCATCCAATCGCGAACGACAACACGGGCGGAGTTTCCGGATAGCGTAACGGCGTTGAACCTAGCCTTGGCAAGACCTGGGCGAGTGCCGGTGCGGATCGCCTTGAGCAGTTCACTTGCTTTGCTTGTTCGTTGAGCGATTTGCCTCTTATGTAGTGGCTTG
>JAJDDZ010000191.1 GCA_029260025.1 Phycisphaerae bacterium
CCGCCTAGGTTACCCCATCCAGCGGAAGTCGCGTTTGCCGTCCCGACGCAGTTGGGTGCGAACATCACTGACGTGTGATACTGGGTGATGACAAACGATGCCCCGATGACGCCAATCCCGAGGCGGAACAGGAGGAAGCTCATGTAGCTCTCGGCAAGACCGATCGCCATCACGGGGATCGCACCGACCATCAGCAAGAACGTATAGCTCAGCCGCGGACCGATGCGGTCACAAAGCCACCCGATGAACAGGCGCGCGAGAATCGTGATGGCAACGGAGGCGATGACCGTGTTACCGATTTGCTCCTTGGTCAAGTTAAGCTCTTCGCGGACCACGGCCAAGAGCGGCGCGATCCCGAACCATGCGAAGAAACACAAGAAAAATGCGAACCACGACATATGAAACGCGCGCATTTGTCGTGTCTTGAGCGAGAACAGGTTGATACTCGTTGCTTTGTTCTGTACTTCCATCAGACGTTCCAAACTCTCTTGCTAGAGTCTCCGCTCTTTAATTGGACGCTGAGAGCAATCGGTGTGCTCCGCAGATACGAGCTTATCCTTTGGTTCCTGGTGCGCGATTCCATCTGACGACTTGCGGTTTTCGCCACAAGTAGGGGTTTGGAATCACGAGAATGTGTACCAATCTAGTGAACGGGAAGAACCCGATCACTAGACACGCGTTGACAATGTGAAGCTTGACGGCGAAGGGCATCGCGAGAACGTATGTGATGTCTGGGTCGAGCGTGATGATCGACCATAGGTACGGCGACGCGGAGGCTGCGAACCATGACGAACCCCACGAGCACGTCACCGCGACATAGATTCCACTGCCAACTTGGACGAGTAGCAAGAGGTGTAGAACGACGTCGGCCGTGCTCGTAACGGTTCGCAGTTTGCTAAACGCAAACCGTCGCACAAGTGTTGTCACGAGTCCGAGCAATGTTAATAGTCCGAAGATCAGCGCTGTGATTTCGAGGATGTAGAGGCGGACGGGGTGGCCGTTCCATGCTAGGAGCTGCCTTGGGAACATGAATGCGACTACGTGACCCGCCAGGACGAACAGAATTCCGTAGTGCATGGGGACCATTCCCCAGAAGTGTCGCTTGTTTTCTAGAAACTGAGAGGAGAGGCTTGAGTAACTGAACGCCTGAGCGCGGTAGCGTTGGATTGTTCCCAGAAAGAAGATGATAAGCGCCAAATAGGGTGCGACGCCAAACAAGAGTTGATCGAAATAATGTTGTGCGTTGTCCATTGTTACATGCTCTCTGCGCGAAACAGTTCTTCGTGCTGACCATTTAGGATGGGCAAGGAATTCAAATCACGTTGAGCGGGGCCGTGCTGCGCCTCTAGCAGGTGGCAGATCGCGTCGACCAATAGCTCGTAGGGACTTTCCATCTGCTTTAGACCGTCGCGAACGGTTTCCAATGAAGGGAGTACACAGGCCGTCGCAAAATTGTCGGCCTTGTCTGCTTCAAGTCTGCCGAGTACGGCGAGGGCGTGCCTTGCGTGATCGGTGAGGTCGGTCGATTCGGGGAGTCCTAACTCTCTGAGCTGTCCGCGCATCCAAACGAGGAAGGTTCCGCGGTCGTACTGCTCACCGAAGAGGTGCCAACCTATTTCAAGGGTGCACTTGGGCGACATGTCGAACGTGCGCGCGTAAAGCTCTTGTCGATCCTCAAGTGGAAGGCTGCCGGTGCTTTCTTGCCACTTGGCGAATTGTAGGTTGAATTCCGAGTCGTTTGTTCTTAACTTTTGGGCGCACTCTTGGAGACCGCTGTCGAATTCCGCGTCGGGATAAGTCAGCAAATGCGCGAGAAGGTCATACGTCTCTGTTCTGTTTTCTATCTTGTCGGTCATTACAGCCCCCTCCTTGGACCGGAGAGGAAGCCAAAGCCGGTGCTTTGGCGGCGCTCGTGCGGATCTTGAGTCATTTCAATCGCTTCTTCGCGATGAGAGGGCGGAATGACGAATCGTTCCTCGAACGTACAGAGTGAGGTTAGACGATAAATCTCTTCTGCTTCTTCCACGGTACAGTCAGCCTGATTGAGCATTTCCTTTGCGATTTCCATGGTGACGTCGCCGACTGTTACTGCGCGTCGATACCAGCGGACCGCTTTTTGCTTTCTTAGAGCGTATGCGACCTTTGCTTCGTGGCCTCCGCCGAAGAGATTGGCGAGGAACTTCATTGGAATGCGCGCGTCTTCGATATCGTGAAACAAATTGTCGCTGACGTGCTCGATCGTCTCGCCCTGGCGAACGGCCATGACCGGGGACATCGGCGGAACGTAGTAGAGCATGGGCATCGTTCGATACTCGATGTGCGGGGGAAGCGCGATTCTCCACTCGATGACGAACTTGTAAATCGGCGACTTCTGCGCGGACGCGACGACCGAATCGGGAATGCCGTTTTTCTTGGCAGCCTTGATGACCTCGGGGTCGTGCGGGTCGAGGATGAGCGAGCGATGCCCTTCGATTAGTTCTTCGTCTGGAAGATTAGCGACTTCTTCGATTCGGTCTGCGTCGTAAAGTAGAACGCCTAGATACCGAATTCGTCCGACACATGTATGAAAACATGCTGGCGCTTGCCCGGTTTCGACACGAGGGAAGCAGAGGATGCATTTTTCGCTCTTGCCGGTGAACCAATTGAAATACGTCTTCTTGTAGGGACACGCAGAGACGCAAGATCGCCATGCGCGACATTTTTTCTGGTCGATCAGCACGATTCCGTCTTCGCCGCGTTTGTACAAAGCCCCGGAGGGACACGATGCGACGCAGGCGGGGTTCAAGCAATGGTTACAGATTCGGGGGAAGTAGAAAAAGACGAGTCGCTCGATCGCCTGGAGCTGATCCTTTTGATCCTGAGTGAGTCCGTCCAGGTTCGGATCGTTGGCTGCGTAGATGGGTGAGCCACCGAGGTCGTCGTCCCAGTTTGGACCGGACTCCACGTTGATCTGTTCGCCGGTTATCTTGGAGACTGGCAGTGCGGTCGGTTGATCCGGACCCTCCTTGGCGGTGAACAAGTTTTGGTAATCGTAGGTCCAAGGCTCGTAGTAGTCGTCCATGCTTGGCATGTGCGGGTTGTGGAAGATGTTTAGGACGATGCGTTTTTTGTCTGTGGACTTTAAGTTGATCGATCCGTTTTTCTTTTCCCAACCGCCCTTGTACTTGTCTTGATCTTCCCAGCGCGTGGGGAAACCGGTACCGGGTTTAGTCTCGACGTTGTTCCACCACATGTAGTCCGTCCCTTTGCGGTCGGTCCAAATGTTTTTGCAGGCGATGCTGCATGTGTGGCACCCGATGCACTTGTCCAGGTGGAACACCATTGATACTTGTGAGCGTACGTTCATAAAACTCTCCTCTGCCTTACCACTTCAGTTCTGGACACTTGCGTACCAGGATGTGCGTATCTCGGTTGACACCGGTTGGCCCCCAGTAGTTGAAGTGATATGTAAACTGTCCGTATCCGCCGACCATCAGCGACGGTTTGAGCCTTGTCCGAATAAGGCTATTGTGACCGCCGGCTCGACGGAACCCGCGTTTGGGCGACTTTGGGACTCCTATGGTTCGCTCGGGCGAGTGGTACTGAATGCAAATCCCTCGCGGGAGTCGCGCGCTCACCACTGCCCGCGTAACGACTACGCCGTGGTCATTGAAGATCTCTACCCAATCGTTATCTTCTACGCCGAGGGCTGTCGCGTCGGCATCATTTAGCCACAGTGGCTCGATACCGCGCGAAAGGGTTGTCATTCGCTCGTTGTCGCCGTAGGTGGAGTGGATGTGCCACTTTCCATGGGGCGTGAGGTAGTTCAACATCATCGAGTCGTCGCCGGGTTCGGTGAATTTCATGTCCGCGTACTGAGTTGGAAGCGGTTTGGGCTTGTGGGTCGGAAGATGCTCACCGTAGGCAAGATACCCCCTGTGATCGAGATAAAAGTGTTGACGTCCGGTGAGCGTTCGCCAAGGGACCTTGCACTCGACGTTGTAAGTAAACGGCGAATAAGGGCGACCGTCGGCCATCAAACCGGACCACATGGGGCTGTTTACGAAGCGGTGGGGGCCTTTTTGGAGTTCTTCGTAACTTGTGCGGACGCTTCGCGATTTCTCGGCTAAGTGGGCGAGCGGCAAACCGACCTTTTCCTCCATGTTCTTGTAAGACCTGTAAGCTAATTCGCCGTTGGTGACAGTTGCGAGCTTTAAGATGATGTCGCAAACTTCTTCGTCCTGGGCGAGTGAAAGATATTTTTCGCCGCCCCAGGATGTTGTTGGCAGCTCTTCGAGCAACTCTTCGTGAACGTCGTCGATCTCGTAATGCGTTCCGTGCGCTCCTAGCCCACTCTTCTTGGGAATGGGGCCAAAGGAGATGAACTGGTTGTATAGATTCTTGTAATCACGCTCGACGATCTTGAAACCTGGCATGGTTTTGCCGGGGATTGCCTCGATCTCGCCGTCGAACCAGCTCTTAATATCTGGCTGGGACATCTCTGCTGGCGTGTCGTGCAAGAGCGGGACAGACACAATGTCTTTCACCGGCTCTGGGAAATGCTTTTCGGCAAGCTCCGAAAATTTCTTGGCGATCGAAAGGAAAATCTGCCAGTCGCTCTTGGATTCCCAGCACGGCGGTACTGCTGGGGATAGCGGATGGATGAAGCTATGCATGTCGGTCGAGTTGAGATCAGCCTTCTCGTACCATGTGGCAGCGGGTAGGACGATGTCTGAATAGAGGGCCGACGTATCCATTCGGAAGTTAAGATCAACGACGAGGTCGATCTTTCCTTCAGGGGCTTCATCATGCCATTTGACGTCTTTGACCGAGTCGCCGGCAAGATCCTCGGCGATTAAGTTCGTGTGCGTACCGAGGTAATGCTTCAGGAAGTACTCGTGTCCCTTGGCGCTGGACATGAGCGCGTTGCCTCGCCAGATGTACCAGACGCGCGGCCAATTCTCGGGCGCATCCGGGTCTTCAACGGAGAACTGCAGCTTTCTATCTTTGAGTTGCTGCACGGTGTAATCGACAACCCCTTTGTCGTCTTTCGCGCCGGCTGCTTCTGCCTCTTTGACTAGGTCGAGCGGGTTCTTGCCGAACTGCGGATAAAACGGCAGCCATCCATTTCGCACAGCTTGGACCTGTATGTCCATCGTGTGACCTGACGTGAGGGCGCCGCCTTTGCTGCGTTCTGGCATGGTGTGATAGTCGGTGAACGATTTTTCGTATCGCCACTGGTCGCTGTGGACATAGTGCCAACTCGGCGCGTTTTGCAGACGAGCGGCGGGGTACCAGTCCTTTCCGAGCGCAATCGCTCCCCAGGGTTCTGCGGGTGCGAGCTTTTCTTGACCGACGTAGTGGGCTAACCCCCCACCGTTGACGCCTACGCATCCGCAGAACATGAGCGAATGAATTCCTGCGCGATACATCAGGTTGTTGTGGTACCAGTGGTTGATTCCAGCGCCGATGATGATGGTACACTTTCCACCGGTCAGCTCGGCTGTGGTCCCCCACTCTCTGGCAAAGCGTGTCAGCATCTCGCGTCCCATACCCGTGTACTTTTCTGACCATGCGGGCGTATAGGGTAGGTCGTCATCGTAACTTTGCGGATAGTCGCCCCCGAGCCCTCTTGCGACTCCATATTGCGCCATCAACAAATCGTAGACGGTTGCGACGAGAACGGTTTTTCCGTCTACTGTTTTGATTTTCTTGATCGGCACTTCGCGTCTCAGCGTTTTTGCCTCACCAAAGTCGTCGAACTCAACGGAGACGACGCCGTCGTTGTCATCTAGGAACGTGAGCGTTGGGTCTATTTCTGTTCCGTCTTCGGCGTCTTTTAGCTCGAGGTTCCACTTACCTTTTTCGCTTCCCCATCGATGGCCTACGCTGCCCAGGGGCATTTTTGGGCGCTTTTCCTTGGCGTCCCACATGAGGAACTTCCAGTCAGGATTCTCGGTTCCCTTGTAATCTTCGATGCGCGAGGCGCGGAGCATTTGGTCCGCGAGATGAACGCCGTCGCCCTCTTTGATCTCAACGAGCATGGGCGAGTCGGTGTACTGTTTTGCGTAATCGATGAAGTATGGGACTTTCTTTTCGTGATGGAATTCTTTTAGCAAGACGTGATTGACCGCCATCCACCATGCGCCGTCTTGTCCGGCGTTGATCGCGACCCACTCGTCTGCATACTTGGCGACCTGGTTGAAGTCGGGTGCGAAGACCCACATCTTCGATCCGTTGTGCCTTGCTTCTGCGGCGAAGTGACAGTCGGGCGTTCGGGTCATGTTGAGATTGGAACCAGTGACAGCGAGCATTTTCGCGTTGTACCAATCGGCGGATTCCTGAACGTCGGTCTGCTCGCCCCATGTTTCCGGGGACGCTGGCGGAAGATCGCAGTACCAGTCGTAGAACGAAAGCGAAACGCCGCCCATGAGCTGGAGCATTCGAGCGCCGGCTGCGTAGCTGATCATGGACATCGCCGGGATCGGCGAGAACCCTGCCAGGCGATCTGGTCCGTGTTTTTTGATCGTGTAAATATTGGCGGCGGCCATCAACTCCAGGACTGCTTCCCAGTCGCCGCGACGGAACCCGCCCTTGCCACGGGCGCGTTGCCAGCGTTTGCGTGCTTCTGGGCTTTCGACGAGTGATGCCCATGCATCTACGGGGTCAACATGCGCCGCACGTGCTTTTTTCCAAAGGTCAAGGAGCGCGCCGCGGATGTAGGGATATTTCACTCGAAGGGGACTGTATAGATACCACGAGTATGAGATTCCACGTTGGCATCCTCGTGGCTCATAAGGTGGGATGTTCGCTTCGAGCTTGGGGTAGTCGGTCTGCTGCATTTCCCAGGTGACGATTCCGTCTTTGACATAAATCGCCCAAGAACATCCTCCGGTGCAGTTTACTCCGTGCGTGCTGCGGACGACCTTGTCAAACTGCCATCGGTTGCGGTAGAATTCTTCCCATCCGCGAACTTCGGGTTCTACTTCGTCCTTGATCCAGCTTTTTGCGGCTGTGTGACTCATATGGAAGTCCTCATCTCGCCACCAGCGACTAGCGGACGGCGTACACCCCGGAATCGATTTTTCCAAATAACATCGAAAAGACCTAGCACTAGAACCATGCCCGCCAGCCCCATTAGAAAGAAGGCGAGTGGCGCAACTGAGTCGTCGTCGCCAGATTGTTTTGCGGCGTCTTCGAAATAGGCAACCAGCGGGAGAATTTCTTCCGCATCAAGTGGGTTGTTTCTGAAGACTGGTTGCATGGTGACTGTCGCGGGACTGACTAGCCAAGCGGAGAGCGGTTTTCGCCCGCCTATTCGCTCGGAAACTTTTGTCAGATCCACGCCGAGGCGTCCTCCGCCGAGAAGGGTCAGCCCCCTGACGGTATGGCATGAGATACATGGCGGACCGCCCTTTTTGAATTTTTCGCGACCGGTAAACAGGGCGTGCCCGAGCGCAACGTCCGCTGGGGTGAATGGTCGATCGCTGAACTTCATGCCCTCAAATTGCGATTTCTCGAGGGCGGATTCGACTTCGATGAAATCGAGGATTTGATCGGCCCGATCGCGTGATAACCCTGCGACTGGAGGCATGACCACACCGCGAGCTTCTTCCAGGATTTGCTTCGCATAGGGATCGCCACGATCAATCATCGCCTGCGGATTCAAAATGAACCTTACCAGCCAGTCGCGGTCTTTACGGTTGGAGACGTCCTTGAGATCTGGACCCACCAGGCGTCCGCCACCGATAGTATGACAGCTATAACAGTTTTGCTTGAAGTAAGCCGCTGTCTCTTGGGCGCTTGCAACGAGCGGGAATGCGCCGAGCACCATGAGAGCGCCGACGAGAAACTTGATGTCGCGATATCTCTTCACCTGGGTTGACTTGTTGAATTTGTTTTCGATTCCAATCACAGCTGGGCACTCCACTACGTCAATCCCGCTAACAACTCCCCGCGGTTGAGCCAGTACTAGTAACGCCTCATGATTTCGGACGCCTTTTTCGCGCTCGGGTCTTGGACTTCGGACCGTCTTCGGACATGCGTAGGGCAATGTCACGCACGGTCGTTTTTATCAAGAAACGCTGCTCAGTCTCGATGACCTTCTTCCACTGGTCGTGAGCGTTGCAAGGATGTTCGTCACTGCAATCCTCGTTCCCAAATGGACATCGCCGGCGATCGAATTGTTCAAAGGGGGCAAGGACATCGAGAAGAGAAAGCGACTTAGCAGACCGCCTAAGTCGAAATCCGCCAGTCTTACCTGGAAACGAATCAAGCACGCCTGCTCGAACGAGATCACCGAGGATTTTCGAAAGATACTTTGCGGGGATTCCCGTTTCACCGGCGACATGCGCGCCGGAGATTGGCCAATCTTCCTCGTGCTGCGCTAGATGGATCAACGCTCGCAATGCATACTCGCTCGTTCGTGACAGCATGAACCAATTCATCCCGATACGGCTATATCTCCATACATCTATATCTGTATCATCTTTCGGAAGGTTGTCAACGAAAATATAGAGAATCTCTCGTTTTCTCGTCGGAAGAGTAGCCGTTGCCGACTTGACCCTGTGAGAAACCGACCGTAGGCACCCATAAGCTATGTTTTTTAGTTACTTTATGAGACAAGGCATCCTCGCCGCTGATGTGGATTTCCCGGTTTACTGACTGGCCCCACCGAGATCATTCATAGTTGACCACCGACGAGGCCTTCTGTGATTTGTGCGATTTCCTCGTTTGGCCAACAAGAACTTCCACCCCAGGAACAGAGAAAGCCGCTCCTCAATGAGACACGTGTCGACGAATGCGTCCTACAAGACACCTTTCTCTTCCACTACTTGCCGACTTCATCTGGGAAACGTGCGCGTTAAGAACTCGTAAACCTTCCTAAGCACAAGGAGGATCGCGAGCGCAAAGCAGGGGGCGGAAATCGGAGAAGCACATGCACAGTGAGGTTTGACTAAGAAGTTCTCAGTTTTCGGAGCTGGGTTTTGAGGTTCGCCGATAACGTTAACATGGCGCAATCGCCGAACCAGCGATGATCGCAGCGAGTTTATTCGGACCCCCCGCCACTCGCGCCTCTTGATGCATGAAATAAGAAAAATCCGGTGGAATCCTCGCGGGATACGGTACTAGACTGTCACAACTAGATCCGTGTGCCTTGTTCATTGAGGGCCTACGTGTATTCTGTGTTTTGCAGAGGGGGGTTAGATGGGGGTGCTTTTTCGCTTGTACACATCTGCTCTAACGTCGGAGCGTCTCGGAGATCGCTACGACATGAAGTGTTGACGCACGTTGTTTCGTCGCGTGTCGTGGTGTTGAACTAAGGTTAAAAGTGGGAAGAACAACAATGTCAAAGACAACGAAGATTCATTTCGCGATGGCGATGCTCGGAGCTATCTGCTCTGTCAATTCCGTTGAGGCCGGGATCGCCGGCGAGCATGGTGTGGGTGCAACGAAGGGTTGTATTGCGCGGTGCGTTGGTGAGACCACGGAGTGTACGGCGACGGTTGTATTCCTTGATGAGTTCGACGACGCGATCGTAGTTCACGAAGCGTGGGACGAGGTGGATACGGCGTTAGGAGTTGTCCGCGTGCCTGCGGTTGGTAATCTCCCGATTATCGCGGTGAGCGGAAACGCTATTTGTACGGATGACGGCGGTATTTGCGATCCGGCGACAGGCGTGAACTGCACACTTCCTTGCACCATCGGTGGGGCCGGGAGCATCGTTAGCGGTCTACCTGGTTTTCCGGGTCGTGGACGCGTCCAGTTCTTGCAAGATCAGTACGTTATTCAACCAGGCGACGTGGGCGACCTTCCCGATACCGTTTTCTTTTATTGGGAAGACCTTTGCGATAGTGGGTTGTTCAACTGCCCGGTCAGCGCGCTGACGACGCCCGCTGGATCCAATACAGCGGTCCCAGACTGTGACGACGTCGATTCGTGTACGACCGATACCTGTGCGGCTGGCGTTTGCACCAACACACCAGATTGTCTCTCGGCCGCTGATTGCGACGACCAGAACGCCTGCACGGACGACGTTTGCCAGGCTGGTTGCTGCGATCATATCGACCTTAACTGCAACGATGAAAACGAATGTACCGCAGATTCTTGCGACATCGCTATCGGATGTGTCAACGATGACATCAGTGCGGAATGCGACGATGGCAACTTCTGTACCGCAGATTCGTGCGACGAGATTCTCGGTTGTGTCAACGATGACATCAGCTCGACTTGCGACGATCAAACGGTTTGCACCGTCGACTCCTGCAATCCAGCGACGGGTTGTGTGTTCGACGATATCAGCGCAACTTGCGACGACGGGAGCTTCTGTACGCGGGACTCATGCGACCCTGTACTCGGTTGTATCAATACTGACATCAGCTTGGAATGTAACGATCAAGACTTGTGCACACGGGATTCGTGCAATCCGCCGACTGGATGCGTATTCGATGACATCAGCGCCGATTGCGTCGATCAGACCGTTTGTACGGTCGATTCCTGCGATCCGAAAATCGGTTGTATCAATCGAGATACGACAGCAGAATGCAACGACCAGAATGCTTGTACCGCAGACTCCTGCGACCCGATCCAGGGATGTATCAACGACGACATTAGCGCCGATTGCAACGACCAAAACGAGTGCACGGTTGACTCTTGTGACCCGATTCTAAGTTGTATCAATACGGACATCAGCGCCGATTGCGATGACGCCAACAAATGCACGGCTGACTCTTGTGATACGATATTGGGTTGCCTTAACGTGGATACAACAGCCGACTGCAACGACCTGGACGAGTGTACCGCAGACTCATGTGACCCGCTGCTGGGCTGTGTTTACGACGACATCAGCCACCTCTGCAACGACGATGTTCATTGCACGACAGACTCTTGCGATCCACAGATCGGTTGTCTCAATGTTCCTGACTGCGTGACGGCCGAAGATTGCCTGCCGGCTGACTTCTGTACGAAAATTAAGTGCGAAGAGAGCTGCTGCGTTATTTTCGAGTTGATCTGTGACGATAGCGATGTCTGCACCGACGACTCATGTGATCCGAGATCAGGTTGCGTCTTTGAAGACAATAGCACGAGATGCGATGACAAGGACGGATGCACGACGGACACCTGCGACGCGATCGACGGTTGCCTCAATACACCTGAATGCCTCGACGATACGGATTGCGACGACGGCGATGCTTGCTCAACAAACACATGCGTTGCTGGATGCTGCGAAATCGCCCCGGTTATTTGTCACGACCAGAACGCCTGCACGACCGACTCGTGTGACCCTGCCACTGGTTGTGTGAATGCGACGGTCACGTGCGACGATGAGAACGCTTGCACTGCTGATTCGTGCGACGCCGTTAAGGGTTGTCTCTTCGAAGACATCAGCGCTCAGTGCGACGATCAGAACGCCTGTACCGAAGACTCGTGTGATACGATCAAGGGATGTCTCCACGAAGACGTCAGCGCACGGTGCGATGACCAGAGTGTCTGCACGGACAACTCTTGTGACCCAGCCACCGGATGCGTCTTCACGGACAACAGTGCACGGTGTGACGACACGAACGCTTGCACCGACGACACTTGCGATGCTATCGAGGGATGCTTGAATCGCGACACGACCTTGGAATGCAACGATCACGACGCCTGCACGGCCGACTCATGTGACACAGCCACCGGTTGCGTCAACACGGACACGACGGCTGATTGCGATGATCAGAATGCCTGTACGGCTGACGGTTGTGACTCGGTCAAAGGATGCTTTCACGAGGACACAAGCGCGACGTGTGACGATCAGAGCCTTTGTACGAAGGACTCGTGCGACCCGGCGACGGGATGCGTCTATGAAGACGTTAGTGCTGATTGCAACGACCAGAATGCTTGCACGGCTGACTCTTGCGACGCGATCAGGGGATGTGTCTTCGATGACATCAGCGCTACTTGTGACGACCAGAGCGAATGTACGCTGGACTCATGCAACCCTGAAACCGGTTGCGTCAATGAAGATACGAGCGCCGAATGCGATGACAATAACACCTGCACGGCCGACGCGTGTGACCCGGTGAATGGTTGCACCAACGTGCCCGAATGCGTTGTCGCCGACGACTGCCAAGCGGCTGACCGCTGCACCAAGGTGAAGTGCGAAGAGGGATGCTGCAAGGTCTTCGCGATGGTCTGTGATGACTGGAATGCATGCACGGAAGACACCTGTGATCCAGAGGTTGGCTGCGTGTACACCGATTCCAGTGCAGAATGTGACGACGGACTATTCTGCAACGGAGAAGAGCTTTGCGACCCGTTGGAGGGCTGCCACGCAGGACGTCCTGCGTGCCTGGAAAGGGAGTGCTTTGAGCATTTGGACCTCTGCGGTCCGGTGTGCGATCTGCCCGGGCAAAAGGGCCCAATCGTTCTCGGAATTACGGATCTGATCGAGTGCCTCGCAGGTCCTGACGCTGGTTATGCAGGCGACTTCTGTAGTTGCCTCGACTATGACGCCGATGGCGACGTGGATCTTTACGATGTCGCGATCTTCCAGTTGATCTTTCAGGTTCCCAATTAGTTGACCTATCGCGGCGGCAACGCCGCGTGCTCGAAGATACTACGTCCACCCGTGGCGGGCCATTCGTTTCGGTCATCCCTTCGAAAGAAGGGGATCGAGGGGGATCGCCCGCCGCTTTTTTTGCGCGTGTATCGCTCGCTTACTGTCTAGTTGTTTTGGGGCGTGAGCCACCGGTCCATGACCTCTGATACGTCGACGCCCGTCGCCTCTTTGAATAGGTCCGTAAGTTCGGCGATCTTGAATCCTCTACGCTCGCCCTTGCTCCAGGCCATCAAGTGTCGCATGCAATCGCGGAAACGTTTCTTGCCTCCGGTTCGTTCCCGGATTAGTTCGTCAAGTTCCATCGCCATCATGGCCCCTCGCGAGAACACATTGCGCCCGTAACGAAAGTCTTCGCTGTATTTTGTAGATGCGACACGAGACAGCTCTACGAGCGACAGCTTCTCGATGAAATCGGGCGTCGTCGCGAACGTACGTCTGAATCGCGCGTCGATGAGCTCGTTACGAATCCGCCTCCGTTCCTTCTCTACAAGCCCATCGGTGATCATTTCCACAGCGGCGTATTGAACAAAGCCTTCGCTCAGCCAAACTGTATCGAGAATCGGAGCGTGTTCCCACGTAAACGGGAAATATCCTTCTCCGCACGCACGCTTAGGTATCCACGAATGCGCGAAATGATGGGCAAGATTGTATCGCGTACGAAGAATCTCCTTCGCAGACGCGGTCGCGGTAATAGCGCCATCGACATCGAAGAAAATGGTGCAGCTATCCATGTGCTCCATGCTAAATCCGTAATTGTGCTTGTCGGAGAGAGGCGCTACGAACTCGTAATGAACGGTGTAGTGATCGAACGGCACGGAATCGTAATAGGCGATGACTTCAGCCATCGACTCCTCGATGAGTTTCGCTAACAGGGGTTCATCGACCTCTGCTTCTGCATGAAGGGCGAGAAAGAGCGGCTTGTTACACGGCAGCTTGCGGAAGATCGGACCCGGTCCCGCGATAACCTGAGAGTCAGCGAGCGCATAGAAATTGGCGGCGTTTGCCTGGGCTTCTTGACTAGCTGGCGGGGACCGAGGCGATAGCGTGCTGAAGACAGGCCAAGTTGCTGGGACGGTGATCGTCAACTCAATCTCTCTCTGCTCAAAACCCTCTATGTAACCGAAGACCGAATACCCGAGGAGCCCTAAATAGTCTTTGCGGATTTTGGATGAATCCGCCCCAGAGAGAAGTTTCTGCTCCATAGTTGCGACGTTGACGGAGTACTCGACACGACTGAGAGTCGTATTCGCATCGCCCAACCGCCATCGCGGACCTGCCTCACGAACAACGCTTACTGGAGCGTCATTTTTAGAACGGGCGGAGACTTGCTCGACGAAACGGTCGTACGAGACTTCCGCGTACCCCATCGGAATGGCTCGCGGAATAACCAGAACGCGTTCACCGCGACCAGTGTCGGGCAGGTCGATTTGCACTTGGACAATTTCTGGCTCGTTGAGATCGTACGACAAGTGATACGCGACCTTGTCGGTGGTGGAAGCTAGAACCGAACTCGCGAAAATTCCGAGAACAACTAGCACAACCTTTTCTCCCATAGGACCGTCAATCATGACACGGACCTCTTGAATTGCTCGCACTCCTCGCCACGACTTATGGCCAGTTACTTCGCGAGGCATTATGACGGATTACGACAAAACCGACAGGATGAAACATTCTGAGGACGATGACTCGAAGCTGGAATCAAGAAATGCCCCTCCCTGAGTTGGAAGGACAACGAATCCTGCGACCATCGAGTTCTCTCCCGGCTGCGGAGATGCGGTATCGAGCGCTGGGAGGAACTCCTCACTATGGATGATTGAACTAGCGAACCGATAAATGGGCCGACCACCTGCTGGTAGGCCCAAGTGACAGAATCTCGAATAGCGTTTGTTAGCCACCCAGCTGAACTGAGCGCGGTCTGGTCTGCGCGTCGGGGCTGGCGCTCGTGAATGAGCGAAGTGTTGGTGATTCGAGTGGGCCAAGATGTTGGTGCTGAACCAAAACGAGTCGGAATCAGTGTTTCGCGGGGCGTCAGGTACAGGATTTCCACGACGGAGCAGGCGAAGAGAGGAGTGATTCCCTGGGAGGCGGGAAGTATCTGCTTGAACCCCAATGGGGCGTTCCTTTGGAATGACCGCTTGATTTTCGGTAAGAGGGAATTGTCGATACGCGTGTCAGGTAGACCCGAAGAGGCCAAACAGGCACGGGATCTCCCATCAAGCATCCGAATCGCGAAACCTCGGCCACGAACAAGCAGAGTATCATGGTGGATGGTACCGTTCCAATGGGCACCCAGGTAGCGGAACAGGCATCTTGGATTGATCAGCCGTCCCGGTAAGATGGGCTGCAAAATTTTGGTTGTCTAGGAGGAATCGGTTTGGGTGCATCCTCAATTCCATGGTCCTTTCGATGTTTAGTATGGCTTCCACGAAAATGTTTGTGTGGGCGTCTGGTTTCTTGGTTGGCACCGACTCGCGCCCCTCGTCGTTCGGCGTAGGAAGTTGTCTTCTCGTTGCTCTTGACAATCGAGGGTTTACACTGTGTTTGAGACGCTTGGGCGTGTTGGATTTCTGATGTTCGGGAATCTTGGCATACTGATGCGGATAGATCGAAGAGGGAGAAAGAAAGATGATGCGAATAAGAAATGCGTTCTTGCTCATGGTTTGGTTGTCCGTCACGGTTTCTGCACAGACGACGGTTACGATTGAGAAAATCGTTCGGAGTGTAGGGAACGGTACGCTGCATCGAGACTTGACGCTCACAGATCCGGTACCGGGACGAGGCACTGGCTTTGTGTTCTGGAGCAGCGCTGCCGAGCCGCCGCCTCCGGTCATCAATGCAGGCGGGGAAGTCGTTTTCAAGGGGTTTAGCGCCGCAACCAACAACATCAACTCCGGCGGCGCGTTCGGGATTTACGCCAAGCGCCCTGGGTTTCCCATGGATGTGCTGGTGGATACGACGACGGACGTCACCGGTGCTGGGACCTATTCAGTACCCGGGCATCCTGGGTACCGCTTCATCAGTATCGACGGAGCACCGCTCCTCAATAACGCTGGCGACGTCGTGTTCGGGGCCCGGATTTTTGACCCCTTGACGTTTGCGCAGGGTGTCGGGTTCTTCTCGACGACGACGTCCGCCGGACCGATCGTTAAGATCGTCGACACGGACGACCCAGTCGCGGGTCAGCCCGCGTCGACCAGTTTTGAGAATTTCAACTTTACAGTTCTTAATCCCTCGACATTTGGAGCGTCGCTAAATGATCTAGGTCAGGTTGTATACTGGGCGCAGTTCTGCGATGGCGTTTGCACTTCGCTCGGTCGGCGTAACGGGATCTTCGGCACGACGGTGAGCGGCGCAGCGCACGTCGTCTTAGCTGACAGCACTAAGAAGATTTGTCCGACGGGGATTCCGTTCGGGCTCACCTGTGACCCTCTTCTCGACCAGGGTTTCTGGGAGATTCGTCCAGAGATCGCGCTCAATAATGCAGGTCATGTGGCGTTCCATGGCGGCGTCATACGAACTCCACCATCGACCCGATTCCAGGGGAGTTTTTCTGTGCCGATTAGCGGTACAGTTGCTCCCGCGACAATCGCCTTTCAGTTCGAAACGGCCCCACCCGCAACGCCATCGGCTCCATTGGCGACCTATGATGCGAGATTCGACGACAACGAGATTAACGACGCAGGCGACTATATGTTTCAGCCCCTTCTGTCGGGCCCGTCCCTTACGCAGCCCTTTGGGCTCTTTGGTACCACGGTGCTGGGCGGTCCCCACACCAACGTCGTCGATACACTTAGCGGTAATGGGCTGACGGTACCGGGCGATATTCTCGGTTCGGAGTTTTTCACCGTCTCGATGGCTCCCATTAACGAGTCCGGTCAGTTGGGATTTTATTCGGCGATTCTCAATAGCGGTACGCCGAACAACAACGGAATCTACGCCGCCGATCTCTTTGGTTCGCCGATTTCGTTGGTGATGGATACCCTATCCACCCCGCCGGGTTTGGTAGCTGGCGCCAGGATCACCAGTTTTGGCGGTCTCAGTGCGATCATTAACGACGAGGGGCACATGGCGTTCACCGGGGCCGGCGTCACACCGGTTGGAACTGGATTTGAGGCGCTATTCGGTTTGTACTTCTACGACGCCTGTAGCCAACAGGTGGTGCGAATCTCTGATAGCACGACCGCACTCGCTGAATTGGGTGTGGACTTTGGCGGCGTAACCACGGGCGGCACTATTGGTTACAAACTCTACCAGAGCGGCGCGGCTCGCTCGGGCAAATACACCTCGATGAATAACAGCGGCGACGTTGCGTTCCTAGCCAAATTCAGCAATTTCGGGATGGGGCTCTACGTTGCGCACGTCGGTGTCGGCGGTAGCGGCGCGGTTTCTATTACGTGTCCGCTGGACATCACGTTGGACTGCCCCGCCGACACCAGTCCGTTGGTTACTGGGGATCCTGTGACCAGTGGTTGCGGCGTTGTTACCGTAACATCCAGCGATACGAGCGTTGCGAATTGCGGCGGAACCGCGACCATGACGCGAACGTGGACTGCCAACGCCTTGGTCTCCTGCGATCAGTTCATCACGACGGTCGATACGACCGCCCCAACACTTACGCTACCGCCGGATGCCGTCATCAGCTGCGACGCATCGACTGACCCAACCAACACTGGGCAGGCGACCAGCAGTGACAGTTGTGACGCCGCGCCCGCATTCACCTTTACGGACGTGGTCACTCCGAGCGCTACGTGCGGGCAATCCAACACGATCGCGCGAACATGGACGGCCACTGACGCCTGCGGAAACAACTCTTCGGCGGTTCAGCTCATCACCGTCATGGATACGACTCCGCCTACGCTGACGATTCCGCTAGATGTGACGGTACAGTGCGGCACGTCGACCGCGCCGTCGAGCACCGGTCAGGCGACTATCGCGGACAACTGCGACGCCGCTCCGACGCTTACGTCCTCGGACGCGGTCCTCCCGGGTATGTGCGCTGGTGAGTCAATCATCACTCGCACGTGGTCAGGTTCGGATGCGTGCGGGAACACGGCATCGGGCGTTCAGACGATTACCGTGATCGATACGGAGGAACCCGTGCTTACCTTGCCTCCTGACGCTACCGTCGAATGTGGCACGGACACCAGCCCAATTGCGACGGGTCAAGCGACGGCCGTTGACGGGTGCGACTCGCTACCGACCCTGGCCTTCACCGACACGGTCTCCGCAGGTCTCTGCCCGCAGGCTTCGATCATTAGCAGAACGTGGATCGCGACCGACGTCTGCGGGAACGTCGCCTCCGCCATACAGACGATCAGCATCGTTGATAGCACAGCACCCGTCGTGTCGCTGGTCGGCGCGGGCACGGTGGTGCTCGCCGGTTGCGTGGGCGATACCTACGTCGAACTCGGCGCGGCAGCAAGCGACAACTGCGACACCGGAGTGATCGGCGTGGACATCGGCGGCGATACGGTGGACACCTCGCTCCCTGCGTCGTTCACGATTCTGTACGACGCCACCGACGCTTGCGGAAACGCAGCCATCCAAGTGACGCGGACGGTCAACGTCGTCGATAGCTCTGCTCCCGCATTTACGAACCTGCCCACCGACTTGAGCGTGGAATGTCAGGGCTTGGGAGGCGGCGTGCCAGCCACCGACACGAGCATTGTCAGTTTCTTGGCAATGGCAAGCGCGATGGACGCGTGCGACCCGATCGTCGGAATCACCAACGATGCCCCGGTCACGTTCCCGCTCGGTGAAACGGTGATCACGTGGACTGCCACGGATACCGCAGGCAACAGCTTCACAGCATCAAGGATCGTGACGGTTGTTGATACGACGTCGCCTGACGTCATCTGTCCGACTGGAATCACGGTGTCCGTCGACGCGGGCTGCCAAGCCTCGATTCAAGACGTGACAACCGGTGTCACGGCATCTGACACTTGCTCGGGTGCCGCGTCTCTGACGGTGTCTCAGTTCCCGATAGCCGGGACTCTCGTCACCGTGGGGAACCACATCATCACCGTGACCGTCACCGACAGTTCGGGTAATAGCGGTCAGTGCACCGTAAACCTTACCGCTGGCGACGACACACAACCGACGGTCTTACCGCCGCTCGCGGCAACAGCCGAGTGCGACCAACCCAGCGATCCATCGGTGACTGGCACGGCTACCGCCGTTGACAATTGCGACCTTGCGCCCGTCATCAGTTTCGTGGATACCGCCGCGGCGAGCATCTGCCCAGAGCTCTCCGCCGTCACTCGGACGTGGACCGCGACGGACGCCTCGGGGAACTCGGGTTTCTCGGACCAAGTGGTTTCCATAGTCGATACTACCGAACCGGACTTAACCTGTCCGGTCACAGTCAGCACGTCGGGTGGATTCGGAGGTCTGATCGTAACGTTCACACCAACCGCGATCGACGCATGCGACCCGACTCCGTCGGTTTCAAGTACGCCGCCCTCCGGTTCGTTCTTCGCCACCGGGGAGACCAGCGTCGCCGCGACGGCAGCGGACGCCTGCGCCAACACAAACGCATGCGGGTTCGATGTGCTCGTGTCCTGTTTCGGAGTGAATCGAGCAAAGATCGGCACCAAGGATTCCTCGTGCCGTGGAATCGAATGGATCGAATTCTCCAGCAGTAACGGTCTGGACGAGATCGTGTCGCTCTACCGGGCCGAGGAAGGCTCAGGAGGAGCCGAAGAGGACACACTACCTTTGAGCATCGTCGTGGACGACGGCATCAACGGACCTGTCACCATCGATACGTCCTGCGCGACGCTGATCAACGTCGGCAACGTCTTCGGGGCGTATGTGGTTACTGACTTGAAGAAGGACTTCGACGACGACGACGACGTGAAGGGTAACGAAGTTGAGCTGCGCGGGAGTTTTGTGCCGGCAACACCGTTTGATCTCGCGGTAGACGCGGTCACCTGGTCGATCGACGATGGATTGGGGCATGTCGCGACTTTCACGATACCGCCCGGTTCGTTTTGGACAGACGGCGCTCCCAGCAAAGCCAAGTACAAGTTCGAAGGAGTCATCGGTGGTTCGGAAGTGCACGCGAAGTTTGAGAAATGCAAGTTCCGCTTCAAGGCAAACAATGCCTTGAACACTGGTCAACTTGTCGGAACTAGCATGACCGTCCGGGTTGTTGTCGGCGCGAACGTCGGCGA
>JAJDDZ010000192.1 GCA_029260025.1 Phycisphaerae bacterium
TAACCTATCATTCGCGCCGGAAAGACCACGGGGCGAATCAAGAGACAGTCAGCGGCGGCGACCGGAAACGGTCGCCGCCTTTTTCATATCGAGTCCCCCAGAATCCCCCTGAGCCGCGTGGCTGCAGCCCGCGCGGACCCAGGGACCCCACCAAACCCCCATTCCCGTTGACGAGATCCACACAGAGGCTAAAATTCCCGACCCCTGTGACCCTTGCCCGGGTGGCGGAATTGGCAGACGCGCAAGCTTGAGGTGCTTGTGCCCGTAAGGGCGTGCTGGTTCGATTCCAGTCTCGGGCATTATTTCCAATCGACGCAGACCAGCTCTACCAACACTATAGAAACTCAAGTCCACCGTCGATATCTCTATGTCGGATAGTAGCGAACAACTCGCTCCGATCCAACCGAGTCTTGACTACCAAAATGATCTCATCGACCGTACAACACAAGACCGCACTAGCGCTGTCACCGTTCCAGAGTCACTCAGCAACCACAGTCTCGCAATGGGTTAAAAATCCCCAACAGCTCCGCCTACTAGCCCCCAGCAGCAACTTCCCATTAACAAGCGATGGCGTGCGTCACTGGCTCAAACCAGGCGGCAAAGCATTTTCGCTTCTTGAAACGGCAGACGCGCAGCCCAAGACCCATCGACCAATCGAAAACTTACTAGGCTACGGCGAGCTAAACCCCATGCAAGCAAACGCCCAACACGTGTGGATCGGGCACGTCATCATAGACCCCGCTAGAAGAGCTCAAGGACTAGGATCCGCTTTAACAAACCGACTCGTACACGAGGCGTTCATCAGCCAGCGCGCCGAAAGAATCTCCCTCGTCGTATTCCCAGAAAACACCTCAGCCATCCGCTGCTACCAAAAGGCTGGTTTCACGTGTGTCCGCGAAGAGCTCCATCGCTTCGGAGAAAGCACCCAGCAAAATCGCCTCTACCGATTTGAACTCTTGCGAACAGACTACCTCGCCCAAACAACGCCCGACCCCAATCAATAGTCACCTGACCCCCGTCGCAAAGCGCTACCCCAGCGACCGCAGCGCAAAGTAACAAATCCGAACCGCCGCAACCAATAGCACCACCAAGAACAACCCCTTCAGCGCACGCACCGGAACAACATGCGTAAGGCGACTCCCCACCAAGCTCCCCACAATCGCCGTAGGAACAACCCCCCCAGCAATCACCAGCGGCGCGAGTCCATCAACGCGATCAAGCGCGTACGCATAGTTCTTCGTAAAAGAACCAATCAGCGCAGTCGCAATAATAATCGTGGCAGAGTTCGCAATCGCACGACGAAGATCAATCCCCAACAGTCGTCGCTGCAAAGGAATCGCAATAATTCCCCCACCAACCCCCAAAAGACCAGCCACCAAACCCGTAGGAACTGCAATCATCGCAGCCGCCAACCAACTCGTAGAAGCAGCCTTCTCCCTAGGCGAAAAGGACTCCGGCGAAAGCATCCGCCGAAAAATCTTAAACCCCTCAACGACCGCGCTATAAAGCAAAAAAGCCCCAAACAAGAGTCGAAGATAGGCCTCCCCGTCCCCAGCAAAAAATGGAGCCTCACTAAGCAAAACCCCGCCCACAACAGAAACACCAGCAATCGGAAGAAGCCGCCTCACACTCTGACCATCAATCGCCCCCGCACGAAAATGTTGATAAGCAGCCGGCGTCGTAACAAAAAAACCGACCACCATCGAAGCAGCCTGATACTTGTGCTGGTCAGGCCCAAAAACCTCACTAAGCAAAGGGATCAAGACAATCCCCCCCCCAATCCCAAAAAGCCCACCCGCAGCCCCAACGAACAAACCAATACAAGCAAAAATCAGCGTATCCATCGTAAGTATCGTCGCGCCCAGCCGTCAGTGAGTCTCAAAATACGCCTGAAGCGGCTTAACGTCCAAAGGAAGCGGCGCATTCCCGTCGTCATCCTTATTAAGCGCCCGAATCCCAGCAACAGCAGCCCGCGCACCCGCAAGCGTAGTAATCAAAGGAACCTTCCGTGCATTCGCCGCAGCCCGCCAACGACCTTCCGCCGAAGCAGGCCCGGTGCGAATCGGCGTATTGATCAGCAGATGAAGTGTCCCGTCCTCAATCAAATCCTTCAAAAATGGCGCATCCAGCGCATCCGAAGACTTAGAAACAAGCTTCGCAGCGATCCCCGCCTCCGCCAAAACCTCCTGCGTCCCGCTCGTTGAATAAATGACAAACCCAAGATCATACAAATCCCGAGCAATCGAAACAATCCGCAACTTATCTGGATCATTCACGCTAACCAGAGCATTCCCCGAAGTCGGCAGGTCAAACCCAGTAGCAATCTGAGCCTTTGCAAGCGCCCGACCAAACGTCGGAGCAATCGCCATCACCTCGCCCGTACTCCGCATCTCCGGACCAAGAATAACATCAACCCCCGGGAACTTATGAAAAGGAAAAACCGGCGCCTTAATCGCCGTATGACGAGGCCGAGGCGTTTCGCTCACCCCAAGTTCATCCAAAACGTCTTGCAGCGCCTCACCAAGCATGACCCGCGTAGCAACCCCAGCCCAGGGGACCCCCGTCGCCTTAGCAACAAACGGCAGCGTCCGAGAAGCACGAGGATTCACCTCGATCAGGTAAACTGTTCGATTGAGCACCGCATACTGAACGTTCATCGCCCCACAAACTCCAAGTCGCTTCGCCAGGCGTTTCGTAGACCGAAAAAGCTCCTCGACAACGACCCGACCAAGAGAAAACGGCGGCAATACCGTCGTACTGTCCCCGCTATGAACCCCAGCCTCTTCAATATGCTCCATAATCCCCGCAACCATACAGGTCGGCGCAGGAGCATCTTCATCGTCATTCAACCGACCAAAGTCCGCCACCGCATCAACATCAACCTCAATCGCATCAACCAGAAACTTATCAACAAGAATCGGGTTATCGCTAGCGCTCGCCAGTCGATCCGTCGCCCCAAACGCCTCATCAAGAAACGCGTTAAGATCGTCCGCGTTATTACAAATCTTCATTCCCCGCCCACCAAGCACATAGCTAGGACGAACGATCACCGGATACTCAACCCGATCAGCTATTGCAATCGCTTCCGTCCGATTCCGAGCAATTCCGCTAGGTGGCTGAAGCAAGCTAAGATCGCGCAGCACCTTCTGAAACTCATCCCGATCCTCCGCCAGATGAATCATCTCCGGCTGCGTGCCAAGAATTGGCACCCCAGCGTCTTTGAGTCCCTGCGCAAGATTCAGCGGAGTTTGACCACCAAACTGAACAATCGCCCCCTTGATAAGTCCGCCCCCATCCCTCAAAGGCCCGCCGTTAAGTCGCTCAACAATGTTAAGCACATCCTCATGTGTCAAAGGCTCAAAGAAAAGGTGATCACTCGTATCAAAGTCCGTACTAACCGTCTCAGGATTAGAGTTAATCATCACAGCCTCGCGCCCGCTCGCCTTAGACGCAAACGCCGCATGACAGCAGCAATAATCAAACTCAATCCCCTGCCCAATCCGGTTAGGACCTCCCCCAAGGATGACCACTTTTTCCTTATCCGTGACCCGAATCTCATCATCAAAAGCGCGAATCCCATCGACCGTCGAAAACGCCTCCTCGTGCGTCGAGTAGTAGTAGGGAGTGCTCGCCTCGAATTCCGCCGCACACGTATCAACAAGTTTATAACTAACTCGCGTCCCAAAAGACGCAGCCCGGGTCGCTACCGTCTCTTGCGAACAGCGTCCGCTCGAAGCAAGCTGCACGTTTGAATATCCCCGCCGTTTCGCCCCAGCAAGAAGCTCCCCGTCACAGTCCCCCGGCTCACCTTCAACAAGGTCATGCATCTGATCCAAAAACCAAGGATCAATCCGCGTCAGCTCATAAACTCCCTCAACGCTCCAACCCATCTTAAACGCATACCGAATGTAGTAAGGTCGCCCCTGGCAAGGACGAGCAAGTTTATCACGCAGCACATCACGCGGGATAGGCCAAGACTTCGCATGCTGCTCTTCGGTATCCGGCGGAGCTTCCGTAGACGTAACCCCACCAATCGGACCACTATCCGTCGAGGACGAACTTGCCTCTCCATTTGCCCGCGTCGCTTTCAACCAGGCATCGTTATCATCAAGCCCAAACCCATACCGCTGAATTTCCATCGACCGAATACATTTCTGAAACGCTTCCTTAAACGTCCGACCAATCGCCATCGCTTCGCCAACAGATTTCATCTGCGTCGTCAGCGTCTCATCAGAGTCGGGAAATTTCTCAAAAGTCCACCGAGGCATTTTCACCACGACGTAGTCAATCGTTGGCTCATAACAAGCGGGCGTGGTTTTGGTAATATCGTTCGGAAGCTCATCCAGCGTATACCCCACAGCGAGCTTCGCCGCGATCCGAGCAATCGGGTACCCCGTCGCTTTTCTAGCAAGCGCAGAAGACCGAGAAACCCGCGGGTTCATCTCGATCACAACCTGCCGACCTGTCTCCGGGCAAACCCCAAACTGAACGTTACAACCACCCGTATCAACCCCGATCGCACGAATAATCGCAACAGCGCTATCCCGCATCTTCTGATATTCCTTATCAGAGAGCGTCTGCGCAGGCGCAACCGTAATAGAGTCCCCAGTATGCACCCCCATAGCGTCCACGTTCTCGATAGAGCAGATAATCACCACGTTATCCGCCCGATCCCGCATCAGCTCAAGCTCAAACTCTTTCCACCCAAGCAAGCTTTCCTCGATCAGAATCTCGCTAACCCGAGAAGCAGCAAGCCCCCGCCCAACGATCGTATCGAATTCGGCTCGCGTCCGACAGAACCCCCCGCCTTCCCCACCAAGCGTATAAGCAGGCCGGATGCAACAAGGCAATTGAATATCATCAAGAATCCCAGCCGCTTCCTCAAACGTATGCGCAATCGCCGACCGGGGCAGATCCATCCCGATGTCCAGCATCGTTTTCTTAAAAGCGGTCCGATCCTCAGCCTTATGGATCGCCTCCGGATTCGCCCCGATCATCGTCACCCCATACCGCTCAAGAATCCCAGCCTCAGCGCATTCCATCGCACAGTTAAGACCCGTCTGCCCCCCAAGCGTCGGCAGAAGCGCATCGATAGGAAACCCCACCGCCTTTTCCCGCGCAAGAACCTTCTCAATAAATTCAGGCGTAATCGGCTCAACATAGGTAGCGTCAGCCGTCCCCGGATCCGTCATAATCGTCGCGGGGTTAGAGTTGATCAGAGCAACGCGATACCCCTCCTCGCGAAGCGCCTTGCACGCCTGCGTACCCGAATAATCAAACTCAGCCCCCTGCCCAATAACAATAGGCCCAGAGCCAATAATCAGAATATTACGAATATCACTCCGCCTCGGCACGCGAGTGATGATAGCGGAACCAGCAGTAGGGCGGTAGGCCTTTCATGAAATCGCGCCGAGTAGTCAAAGCCCCAAGACCGCCAGATCCCTCAACTCTCAGGCACAACCCCACGGCGTGCCCTCAACGTCAAGCAACCCACGGTCAAAAGCAACAGCGCCAACCCCACCAACCCCCACCCAGAGGCAGCCGGGACCGTAACCGCATTATCCCCAACGCAAATGGTCCCGTCCCCGGCATAAGAACCATTGAAAATATTCTGTGTGCACATCACCTCGGTCGTAACGACACACGTCGGCAAGGTATCCGCTCCGATGCAAGCCCCGCTTGGCAGATCGCAGCAGTTAGCAAACCCTTGTGAGGAGCAGCTGACCACGCCCATATCGACGTAGTCCACATCCCCGTCGCAGTCCACATCGCAGTCATTAACACAAGAGCTGCAGTCCCCCTCGGCACAATCCTTGGTCGTGAGCACGTCGGTGATACTATCCATCCCACCGCTGCCATCCGTATCAGTCACGCATGGACAAATGCCCGCACCCCAACTCATCGACGTACCAAATCCAAAAACCGAAATCCCAGCCAACAGGAACAATGAGCGAATGCCCAAGAAAGAAATTCTCATCGTCGACCCTCCAAACCGTGAAGCGATTCTCAGCAGAAATGGACAACGGATACGTTCCGATGCCGCAACGCCCACCCTAACCCATCCCCAACCAAAAAGTCAAGGAAAAAATTCCCTACTTCCCGACAATACCTTTCGCGGCGGGTGCAATGCTCGTGTGGCCATGTCGGACGACAGAAAACGCCCCCACGACCCCCAATCAGGCCTCATTTTCTCGCATGAAACCCACACCCCATCGGAATGCAAGACTTGTTTGACTAGCAGCTCAAACCGGGGCAAATAATCCTTGGAACTGCATGATCGTTTTGCTACCATAGTCCGCTGTTGGACCGCACACCATCGTGGGAATTTCCGCCGAGCAAATTCGTACGGAAGAAACTCACCGCCAACATCAGAGGAGAGATACTATGTCAACTAGAGCATCGCATCGCCTTGTGCCAGTTTTGGCGACAGTGGTACTGATTTCCGCCGCCGCTCCCGTCCAAGCATCATTCCATTTCTGGGCCTTCACGGAGATTTTCTCAAACGACGACGGCTCCGTCCAATTCGTCGAGCTATTCACCGAAAGTGTGGGGCAACAGTTCGCAAACGGACAAACTTTCCAAGTAACCCAAGGCGCGAGCACAAACAGCTACATCTTCCCCGCAAACACGCCCGCACCAACAAATGCCCATCACCTACTACTCGCAACAGCAGGATTCGCCGCCATCCCCGGCGCACCAACCCCCGACTTCATCATCCCCGACGGATTCCTCTTCGCCCCCAACGGAACCCTCACCGGATTAGGCTTAGTAACACCACCCGTCGCCTACGCAAACATCCCAACCGACGGCATCCTCTCCCTGGACGCCGACGGAACCACAACCGCCCCGAATTCACCAACAAACTACAACGGAGACACCGCATCCATCGACGTCTCGCCACAACCGTCGGTCCCGACAACAAGCACATGGGGAAGCATAGCCCTAGTCCTGTCGATCTGCATCGCATCCGCAATCTTGATCCGCCAGCGACGAATAGCCTCAGCCTAGCATCCTGTTGAAAAACGAAGTTTTTCAGTGTGGCACCGGTTTGTAACCGGTGCTGGGGGCTGAGGCACGGGAAAATGCACCAGTTGGAAACAGGTGCCACATTTTTTCAGCAGCCGGCTAGCCCGCAAAAAAAACCAGCGACCACGCAACCGCGATGAGGCGACGTTCCCCGCCGTCCGCCCATCCTATTTCTTCATTCCCACATTGCGAATCCTCATTCTGCGTCCCTAGCCACGCGCGCTACTAAGAAATCCCCTTAACCGATCACGCGCCAAGTTATGAATAGGGTCCGCTGTTCGGACCACTGGGCTTTGGCTCCTCTGTTCGGACCAGGGGATTACAAAGGCACGCACGCGAGCAAACGAGAAAAGGAAATGAAATTCCAACAAAGAACCCACCATCGCGGCCCCGACCCATCCAAAAAAAACCAGAATGTCCCCAACCCCCTTCAAAACATAAAACCTACAAACAAACCCATTATCTCCCCTTGCAACCCCAAATCGCCGATTCGCATGCAAACGAACCCATTGTCAAACCCATTCAAGACCACCTACCTGCGATCCCCGCTCGCCGATGCCCCCGCAGTCGTTGAGTATTCTGAATTCGCTACTTGGAATTTCTCCCCCCCCTCTTTTACCGGACGATCGCACCTCGCTATTTTCCCGCGCCCATTCTGCCGATCCCCAGTAATAGGCTACCATCAGGAGGAGTCTGCGATCCGCAGCATAGTCCGAAAACTTGCGTTCTCGATGATCGAGCTAGTCATTGTTGTCGTCATTATTGGCACCATTGCAGCGATAGCCATCCCGCGCCTAAGTCGCGCCGCAGAAGGAACAGACGAAGCTTCCCTAAAAGCAAGCCTGAAAGCCCTCAGAGGTGCAATCGACATGTTCGCCGCAGAACACACCGATCAGTGGCCAGCCCAAGACAAGATCGCTGCCACCTTCGTCGCCCAACTGACAACCAAGACAGACATCGCCGGAGTCGCAGGGACCACCCCCGGCATACACGTCTATGGCCCCTACCTAAGAAGCATGCCCCCAGTAACCGTAGGCCCAAACAACGGGACGACGGGTGTTGGATTCGACGAAAAAGGAAACGTCAAGATGGGAGGCGGGGACAAACTCAACGGCTGGATTTACAACTTCAAGACAGGACAAATCTACGCAAACTCAGACCAGATAGACGAAGACGGAAAGGCCTACAAGGACTACTAAAACGTATCCCGAAGAACAACCCGATCAAACGAAAGCTGCCCAGAACGCTCCCGCGCAGGCTTCAGCGCCTTACCAACCGTAACCATCATCCCGATCACATGATTCTCAGGAAGCTTAATAAGTTCCCCGACCTTCCCCGGGTCAAAACCGATCATCGGACAAGAGTCATAACCCATCGCTTTCGCCGCGAGCATAATGGTCTGCGCCGCGATCCCAGCAGAACGCATCGCCTCATCGCGTTTCAGTTGTTCGTTACCTTCATAAAAACCACCCATCATCCCAACCATCGCCTTAGCAGTTTCCGCAGGTGCGTCTTTCCAATAAGACTCAGGCTCCTGCTTAAAGGAATCGAGGTTAGCAGTAATGATGACAAGGATCGATGCCTCAGAAATTTGCGCTTGATTGTAAGAAGCACCCCGAAGCTCCTGGCGAAGCGCCGGATCAGTCACAACAACAAAACGCCAGTTCTGCATATTGAAAGACGTAGGACTAAGAAGAGCCGCCGTCATCAAGCGAGTAATTTCGTCCTCGCTGAAAGAGTGACCTGGGTCGTAGTGCTTCACCGACCGCCGCGATTCAATGGCTGTAAACGTATCCATGACTCACTTTCAAAAAAAGAAAAACAGACATCATCCCCTAAGAGTATGCACCAAAAGGGCGGTCACACGCAAGAGGCCCAGAACGAAGGCCCGAAAATGAATAAAGATTCGCAGTTCGTGGTTACCGAAAAGGGAGGGATCTCGACAGCGGATCAGTTCGCTTCGAGAAGTTCTTCCATGCGCTCAACGAGGCGCTCCATGCGAAACGGCTTGTTAAGATACCCATCAACGCCCAAGCTCTCCGCCCAGATTTGGTGGCGCTTACCGGCGTTCCCGGTTATCATGATGATAAAAGGACGACATCCCTTTTTCTTCCCGTCGGTCTTGAGTTTTTCAAGAACCAAAAAACCGCTTCGCTTAGGAAGCATGGCGTCAAGAACGACAAGGTCGGGATCAAAATCGTGGGCTTGTTGGAGGGCGGCATTCCCATCGACAGCGGTGATCACCTCAGCCCCACTACCGTCGAGAACGGTCTGCAGAGCGGTAATCATGTCCGGATCGTCATCGACAATCAGGAGTTTCTTCCCTTCAAATGAACTCACAGTCTTTCCTCCAACGTGCGCAAAGGTTATCGGCCCCTTCAATAGGGTAACCAACTCCGGACGTAACGAGTGTAGGGCTCGCGGTGGCGGTAATCAAGGAGTTGATCGTCAGGTTTTGGCGCCCATGCCGAAGAGAAGGCGGGTTTACCGGTTGCTCGCTGGTCGCTAAAGTCCATCTGCGATGCGAGCACCCCATGGATCCCCCGATTGGGGGCCTGCGATCGACGATTAGTGGAGTTCGATGCCCAAACAGTGGTTAATTCAAACGCCCGCCTCCGATCGGGATGCTTTTGCATCGCGATGGGGCGTCCCGTCCCTCGTCGCTCAGCTTCTGATCAACCGAGGCGTCGATCCCGACTCCCCAAGCGATACTTTCCTGTCGCCACAGCTAAAGGATCTACACCCCCCGTCAGCCCTCCCCGGAGCGGTTGAAGCAGCGGAGGTCATCGTGGCAGCCATTCGTCAGGGCAAGAAGATTGTCCTCTACGGCGACTATGACGTGGACGGAACCACCGGCGTTGCAATCTTGTGGCACATGTTGCAACTCGCCCAAGCCAACGTCTCCTTCTATGTCCCACACAGAGTTTCCGAGGGTTACGGGCTAAACGTCGGGGCGGTCCGAAGTCTCGCGGAGGATGGGGCGAGCCTTATTATTTCGATCGACTGCGGAATCCGTGCCGTTCAAGTCGCCAAAGAACTCGCGACCCTCGGGGTGACCTTCATTGTCACCGATCATCATCAACCCGGTCCAACGCTTCCCGAGGCAACAGTAATTGTCCACCCCACAGCTGTCGGCGATAGTCCAAACCGTGACCTCTGTGGAGCAGGCGTTGCCTTCAAGCTGGCGTGGGCGGTCGCCCAAAACGTGTCCGGTTCAGATCGCGTTGATCCGGCCTTTCGAGAATTGTTGAAACATCTACTTCCGTTGGCTGCCCTTGGGACGATTGCCGACGTGGTTTCGCTGATTGGAGAAAACAGGATTCTCGCGCGCCACGGACTGGCGAACTTACCGACGTGCGCGATACCGGGCGTCAAGGCGCTCATGGAGTCAGCCGGTCTGAGCGGAACGAGTGTGAGCGGGTATGACGTGGGTTTCAAAATTGGTCCGCGAATTAACGCTGCTGGTCGCATGGGGCACGCACGCTTGGCGGTTGAGTTACTTACGCGTGCCGATGGAAATCGCGCAAGAGAAATCGCCATTTACCTCGAAGGACACAACAAATCGCGTCAGTCAACCGAGCGAAAAATCTCCAAGCAGGCGCGGGACAGGGTCGATAGCAACGAGCTAGCCAGTGATGCAAGGCGCGCCATCGTGATAGCGGGCGAGGATTGGCACGCAGGCGTGATCGGGATCGTAGCAGCGCGCATGGTGGATCGGTATCACCGTCCTACGGTCGTCTTTTCGATCAACGGCGACGAAGCTCAAGGGAGTGCCCGAGGGATCCCGCATTTCGATCTCGCGCAGGCGTTTTCAGCCTGCGGCGAACATCTTCTTGGGCATGGCGGTCATGCGATGGCTGCGGGTTGTCGGATCAGTGCCAAGAGCATTCCCGCATTCACCGAAGCGTTTGTTGATCTCGCCAACAAGCGTTTGACGCACAACGATCTCATACCGAAGGTGAGAATCGATTCCGAGGTGAATCTGGCGGAGCTTACGCTCGCGACCACCGAGGCGATTGTCGGTCTTGGTCCGTTTGGTACAGGGAATCCAAGGCCGAAATTTGCCACAGACTGGATCGACTTGGCGGAAGAACCCCGATGCGTTGGTCGAAGTCAAGAACACTTGCAGGTGTCCTTTCGCCAAAACGGAACGAGGATGAAAGGGATCGGGTTTGGCCAGGCTGCCAATTTTGAAAACATCAAAGAGCACCGCAGGTGTCGCGTCGCGTTCGAGCCGATTGTCAACGACTTTCGCGGTCGGCGGTCGGTGGAAATGCAAATCATCGACCTTCAGTTTCCAGAGTGACGCATCGTGTTACTTTTGTATCAACCGGCGGCGAGGCTGCCCGCCGTTGTGGTTTCTCGCGATCGTGACGTCAAAAAAATCCTTCAACTCCGCTTCTTTGCAGTCTTCTCGAAAGTGGACCCCGATAGAATGGTCGCGCTGTCGCGCCGAGACCGCAACGGTCCACGCGACGGTTAGTTCGTTCTGCAGTTCCCATCCGTCGCGCGTGTCGAAGGTCTTGTCGAGAACATAGTGTCCCCAAAAACCTAGGATTTCGCACGTCTCGCGAAGACGACTCTCGCTTCGTACGATTCCGGCGTTGCGCCACATGACACTCGTAAGCGAGTTACGAATGTCAGCGACGTCAAGCGGCGTGCGCGCAGACGGATCAATCTCGCTAACCACAGTCGAGACCCGCGACTTGCCATTGCGAGCGCCGATGGCATGCCCGGCGCTTTCGCCGGCCAGTCGCCCAAAGACTAGCCCCTCTAAGAGCGAGTTGCTCGCCATTCTGTTCGCGCCGTGGACGCCGGTACACGACGCCTCGCCGCAACAGATGAGTCCCTCGATGCTCGTCGTTCCGTCGAGTCCTACGTCAACGCCGCCAATCATATAATGAGCGCTCGGGCGGACCGGGATCAAGTCCTTCTTCGGGTCGATCTGAAAATCCGTGCAAAGTCGAGCCAGTCCTGGAAAACGCTTCGCAAAGTTATCCAGGTGCCTCGTATCGAGAAAGACAGAGTTCGAGCGCGTCTCGATCAGGTGATTGTGGATTGCGCGACTAACGATATCACGCGGCGCAAGTTCGCCGTCTTTGTGATGGTCAAAGAGGAATCGCTTGCCATCTCGGTCGAGCAGATACGCGCCTTCGCCCCGGACAGCTTCAGATACTAAAGCGCGACCTGCCCCTGCGATGTACAGGGTCGTTGGATGAAACTGCATGAGTTCCATGTTGCAAAGTCTCGCTCCTGCACGGAAGGCGGCGGCGATTCCGTCGCCGGTTGATCCGGGCGGGTTGGTCGTTTCTCGCCATATTTGGCCGCATCCGCCGGAAGCGAGGATCGTTCGGTGTGCCCAGATGAGTTGGTGGCCATGCTTAGGGTGATGAGAGATCGCGCCGATGCAAGTGTCGCCTTCTGTTACAAAATCGATCAAGAAGCAGTGTTCAAAGACCCGGATGTTGTCTTGTCTATCGACGCGCTCGCGAAGCGTTCGGACGAGTTCCCGGCCAGTTTGATCGCCTTGTGCGTGGACGATTCGGTTTACGGAGTGTCCCCCCTCGCGGGTTCGAGCAAGAGATGTTCCGTCGCGATCGAGCTGAATTCCCCAGTCGATCAATTCTTCGACCCGAGAGGGCCCGTCGTCAACCAGTTTGTGAACGACGTCGGGGCGGTTTACGCCAGCCCCGGCGCGGAGGGTGTCGTCAAAATGTCTTTGTGCGTCGGTGTCTTTGTCGCATGCTGCAGCGATCCCGCCTTGCGCATATCGGGTCGCGGATTGTCCGAATTCGTCCTTGCAGAGAAGGATGACCTCGCCGAACAAAGCAGCTTCGATGGCGGCCCGCATTCCGGCGACGCCACTTCCGATAACAAGTACGTCGGTGAGGACGTGGCTGATCCGACGCGAATCGAAGTTCGTGAGGTATCGCTGTGTGTCGAGAGTCGCCTGCATGATGGTGATTATCGTACGCTTGGGTGGGTTGCTCGGCAATCCTTGGTCAATGGTGCGCCGGGAACGGTTCTAACCTGACGGTTTGCGGGTTCCGATGAAGAAGAGTCCGAATATGGTTAATCAGCGAGCCAATCTGAAGCAGTGTTGGTCGCGCTCGGCGCCGCTTGTTGCAGTTCTTGTTGCATCGTGCGTTGGGGCGGTGGTTTGCGATGCGCGCGGCGAGGATGACGCCCCTTCCAAGAACAAGCGTCTCGTCTATCAGTTCGGTTTTGACGAACGTTCAGACGGAAATCTGGAGACTATTCCCAAATACTGGGAGCCGTTGCGCATGCCTGGGTTCCCCGGTTTTGCGGTCGGGCGTTTCGACGAAGAGGTCGGGCATGCCGCCCCACCGTCGTTTCGCCTCGAGAGCAGTGGGCGCAATGTTGCTTACGAATATGGCGGGCCGGCTCTGGCGGTTCGAGCTTCTGGAAATTACCGGGTCATCGCCTATCTGCGCCCTGATCATTTGGAGAATGCCCGCACTTGTCTTTGTGCCTTCTTTCGGGACCGACATGGAAACGCAATCCTCGATTCGTTCGTGCGTTCACCCTATATTTCGTCTGCCGATGCGAGCGACGACTGGATTCCCGCGCAGTTGTTGCTGCCGACGGCTCCTTTTGATGCGAGGACGATTGGGCTTGCCGTTTGGGTGTTGCAGGAATCGACGTGGACTACCGCGACCCCATCGGCGCGGGATATTCAGCGCGTTGATGTCAGCGGGGGCGTGTGGATCGATGACATAAGCGTCATGACTCTCCCGAGAATCTCGCTCGACACCTCGACACCAGGGAACGTGCTTGAGCCAAATGACAAGGCAGAGCTGGTCATTCGCGCGTCGGATTATGAGACGGGTTCGATGGACGGCGTGCTTACGATCTGGGATGCGGCGGAGACGGTTGTTTCTACGCGCGAGCTGGCTATTACGCTTGGCGGTGGCGAGCATCGAAACACGGTTTCGATCGAAGAACTTCCTGTCGGGTGGTACCACTCGAAGCTGGCGGTGAGCGCGGGCGGCGCGAAGGTATTGACGCGATTCCTTTCGTTCGCGAAGGTGCCTGCTTCTGCTTCGGAATCGACTCGGGGTACGACGTCGTTTGGAATATCGATCAATTCGGGAAGGCGGAGTTCGCCACTGACAGAGCTATCGCTCTTGCGGCGGCAGCTCTGCGATTCGGTGAAGATTCCGGTTTGGTCTGGTCATCACGACCTGTCTCCGGGTGCTTCGTATGCCCTTGAGCATGACCTGCTATTGCAGGAGTTGTTGAAACGCGGGTTCTCGATGACCGCAGTTCTTGGTGAGATTCCTACATTTTTTACCGGTATGAACGGCAATTACTCGGGTACGGCGGTGGATTTGCTGGGTGATTCGCCAAGTCTTTGGCAAGATTATCTCGCTGGGGTTGCAGCTCCGTACGCGAGTACCTACCGCTGGTGGCAGGTTGGTGCGGATGGTGATTCTGTTAATACGACCAGTGATGCCTACTTGCGGGCAGTTGGGCAAGTCCGCCAGACGCTGGGTCCGTACATTCTTGTGCCGCGGATGACGGTCGCGATTTCGCATGGAACAGATCCTGAAGGGGCGAGACTTCCTGTGGAGCAAGTCACGACGATGATCGGCGCGTCTGTTGCTGTGGATCGTATCGCTCCTGTCGCGTCGTCGCTTCGCTCGAAGGGTTATGAAGAGCTGAGCGCTCTGGTGGGGTTGCATGACGCGGCGCGGTTCGATCGACTGGGACGCCTGGCGAATTGGTCACAGCGTCTGGTTGCGGCGCGACATAGCGGTGCGAGCGTTGTCTACGCGCGTCCGACCTGGGAGGTCCGTGATACGGTTTTTGGTCCCGTGACCGAGCCAAAGGAAGAGTTTATCCTTCTGCGAACTCTTGCGGATGTGCTTCGTGAATCTCAACCCGGACCGAAGGTCCCACTTAGTGGCGGTGTTCAGTGCTTTGCTTTTACTGTTGGTGAGGGCGAATCAATTTTCGCGATCTGGGATCCCGCCGCACCGCCCGAAGGCATTGATCACACGATTCAACTTGGGGCTGCGACTGAGGTTCTTGATCTGTGGGGTCGACGTGAATCTCTGGTCCGAGACAAACAAGGTCGTCATCGGATTCGGTTGACGAGTATGCCTGTTTTAGTGCCGGGGGTGGAGTCGTGGTTGGTGGATTTTCGTAGCTCTCTTTCGATCGTTCCTAACCGGGTTCAGCCAGGAACCGAGCTTGTAGAACATCGACTCGAGTCGAGCTATTTTGGCGCGACGCCGGTGACCGGTCGGGCAGCCCTTCATACGCCGGAAGCGTGGCGAGTAGAGCCTCGGGCGTTTGCAATGAGTTATTCATCCGGTGAGCCGGCGGAGGTCATTCAAACGATTCGTTATTCTCACAGGGAACCTGCTGGCGTCAGACAGATTTCAGCCCAGGTCTTGCTGGATAACAAGGACTATTTTTTGGAGATCCCTTTGCAAGTAGAGATTGCCCACGACGATTTTCAGGTTCGCGGGGCGGCTGTCATGGAGGGTAATTCGCTAGTGGTTCATCAATATGTGAGTAACCAGAGCGGCGAGCCAGTGAACTTGCGCGGATCAATTGCTGTTCCTGGAAAGATGCGCCAATACCGCCCTTTCACTGCGATCGCACCGGGTGAGACCCAGCATGTCGAGTACCGATTTCGCGATGCGGGTGGACTCGCGGGTCGGCAAATTCTCTTGGGGCTGCGTGAGATTCGCGACAATCCACGCGTGCATAACTTAGAGCTGACGGTTCCCTAGCTGTCTGTCGGTATCCTAAGTTCGACTCTTATTCCTTTCTTGCTTCGTTTTTGCCTATCTTTGCGCGCGGTTTGCGATGTTAATCGTTGTTGTTGGCGGCGATGGTTGGTTGGGGCTAAAATGGTGGGGCGATGGTTTTCGGGGACGATTCTTCGGAAAATTAGTCGTTGGCGCTATTTGGCGCATTGTCAACTATGATCGAAGCCATGCTCTTCGACGTGGGCGATACTTTCGTTCATTTCGAAACTAGCAATCTAAAGAAGTTTCTCGAGCTGGCGGCGACGCCGGCGTGGGAACGTCTGCGCGAACTTGGAATGAACCCGCCGCCGTTTCGTTCCTACGTTCGATCGTTGAAGTTACCCGCCATTTATGAAGTCATCTGGTCGCGTATTTGCCGCCGCGAAGCGCGACTCATGCCCGCGCTTCTGTCGAAGCACCGGCGGATGGGTATGGATTTGTCAGAGGAGCAATGGGCCGAAGTTCTCTCGCGGTGCGTGCCCATTGTTCGTCAATACTTTGAGGCGGATGAAGAGGCGGTTTCTGTCATGCAGAAGCTGCACGCGAAGGGGATCAAGATGGGGATCGTGTCGAACACGATGTTCCCTGCGTTCGCGATTGACGATGTGCTCGAACATGACGGGCTGTTGGAGTGGTTCCCCGTTCGCATTTATTCTTCTGATGTTGGGTACATGAAACCGCACCCGAAGATATTTGAGGCGGCGCTGGATCAACTGGGCGTGCGTGCTGACCGAACGGTTTTCGTTGGCGATCGTATTGACAAAGACGTGAAGGGAGCGTCGAGACTCGGGATGACGACGGTCTTGATCACGCGCAACGGAGCAACGCCCGGCGGCAAGCCTCGCCCAGATCACGCGATCAATCGTTTGTCAGAACTTCTATCGCTCGTCTAATCCGAGGGCACTGGGTTATGGCTGACTTTCTTGCTCCTGACCAGCTTCTAACCGCCTACTCGATGGGTCTCTTCCCGATGGCAGATCATTCGGGGGAGGTGCAATGGCTTGCTCCGGACCCGAGGTGCATTATCGAGCTGTATGCGTTCCGGGCGTCAAGGTCGCTTCGGTCGGTGATCAAGCAGAATGTTTTTGATGTGACGATCGACGAATCCTTCGAGGAGGTGATCGACGCGTGCGCCAATCGTCCGGAGGGAACATGGATATCCGCTGAGATTCGATCAGCCTACGTCGCCTTGCACAGGGCCGGTTTTGCTCATAGCGTCGAGAGCAGGCAGGAATCTCGTCTGGTGGGGGGGCTTTATGGGGTTGCGCTTGGAGGCGTGTTCTGCGGGGAGTCGATGTTTCATCAAGAAACGGATGCGTCTAAGGTCGCGCTGGCAGCTTTGGTTCAGCGAATGCGAGAGCGCGGATACGCCTTGCTTGATATTCAGTTTATGACCGAGCACCTCCGTCAATTCGGCGCGATCGAGATTCCTCGGCACCAGTACGAGGCGCGGTTGGAGGATGCTGTGGGAATGGCATGCTCTTTTGTCGATGATGAACCGAGTGTATTTGAGAGCAAATGACCAGTACGGAGACTGTGATCGCACGTAACCGGCGCATTAGCGATGAACTTTTTTTGCGCAACATGCGCGTGCTATGGCGGCGCGATCCTGCGCTGGCGGCGCGTGTTGACGCGGTTGATGACGTCGATCGCGTGGCTGTTGAGGCTGCCAGGAACGGCGATGCGACCGCACGCGTATCCTTGCCCGATGGGAACAGCGCGTATCTGCATAGTCGTCATCAGCCAGGCGCCGAGGCGAAGAAATGGGCGGATGCGATCGACCGGGAGGGGAATTTTTGTTTCGTTGTTTCGGGGATTGGGCTGGGGTATCACATTCGTGCCTTGTTCGATGATCTTCACGATGAGACGGTCGTTGTTTGCCTAGAGCCATCCATCGAATTGATGGCTACTGCGCTGACTTGTGTTGATTTTGCGGACCTGATCGACGCGGATCGTCTAATCTTTCTGGTGGACGATGATAAGACGCGACTTCATGCACGATTACACAGGCACAGCACGCTCTTGATGCTCGGGACGCAGTTCGCCAAGCATGTTCCTTCTGTTCGTCGCGATGAGCCCGCGTACAACCGAATTCACACCGCGTTGACGGAATTTGTGACGTACTCGCGGATGTCGCTGCTGACCCTGCTTGGGAATTCGCGGATTACTTGTAAGAACATCGCGATGAATCTTCCCAATTATGTTGCGACGCCGCCGATTGATTTATTGCAGGATCGGTTTCGCGGTTGTCCAGGAATCGTCATCTCGGCTGGTCCTTCGCTGTCGAAGAATCTGGATCAGCTGGGCGCGCTCAAGGGCAAGGCGGTTCTTTGTGCGGTCCAGACAGCTCTTCGTCCGCTGACTCTGCGAGGGATCGTTCCTGATTTTGTGACGAGCCTTGATTTTCACGAAATGTCGAGCAAGTTTTATGAGGGCGTGGAAGGTCTCGAGGATGTCCACCTTGTGGCAGAACCCAAGGCGACGTGGCATGTCACGGATACTTATCCCGGCCCGATGTCCCTATTGGATAATGAATGGGCGCGGCTGGTTGCTGGTGACGAGCTGGGTGGTCGAAGCGGGTTGACGGCTGGGGCGACGGTTGCCCATCTTGCATTTTACCTAGCGGCGTATATGGGTTGCGATCCGATTATTTTCGTCGGGCAGGATCTGGCGTTTACCGGGCATGTTTTTTACGTGCCCGGTGTTGAGATACATCGTGCGTGGCGGGGCGAGATCAACCGGTTCAATTCGATGGAGCAAAAGGAGTGGGATCGGATCGCTCGCAATAGGCCTATCCTTCGCAAAGTTGTTGGGAATGATGGGTCGGAACTCTACACCGACGAATTGTTGTTCACATACTTGGAACAATTCGAAAAAGACATCCGTACGGTTCCCGCCACGGTCGTGAATGCGACCGAGGGTGGGGCGCGGATTCGTGGTACGTCGGTGATGTCGCTGGCGGATGCGACGGAGAAGTTTTGCAGAGGGCCGATTGATCCTGCGCTGTTTGAGTATCGAAAAGACGCGAATTGGTGGGACGAATCGAAGCTCGCTTCGCTGAAAGGCGTCTTGGAAAATCGCATTGCGTCTCTTGATGAGGTCGTGAAGGTTTGTGACGAACTGCTCGACTTATTCAAGGAACTGAGAGGTCTGACCGACGATCCCACGAAATTCAATAAAAAAATTATTCGCGTGGACGAGCTTCGCGTGAAGGTTCATCAGGACACGCGTGCTTACGAGATGGTCAATGCCGCGACGCAGACGGCTGAGCTTCGGCGGTATCACGCCGATCGAATGATTAGCGCCGCCGCAGGCGACGACGTTGAACGCGCGAAACGGCAGATTCGGCGCGACTCGGAGTTTATCGGCAGCGTCGGAACCGGTGCGCAAGATGTTCGGGAAATGCTCGAAGAAACGCTCCAACGGGTGAATGATCCTCCGCGTCGCAATGTTCCACTTTCGCGAGCAGAGAAAGACTCGGGGGTGTCGCTTTGAGGGTAATTGCGGCGCTTAATGCGAATTTGGACCGGACGCCGGTCGGGACGCGGAGTCGATTGGCAGACGAACTTGGCGGTGCAACGATTTTGGCGCGAACCGTCGAGCGCGTTTCTCAGATTTCGTCTATTGCCGGCGTTTTTGTGTTTTGCCCATCGGATCAGCTTGATCGGTGCGGCGCGATTCTGGCGCATACCCGCGCGACGACTTGCCAACACAACGCGGGTCCGCCGCCCTGGTCGAACTTGGTTTGTTCGGCGCGAAAATGGTCGCTCGACGGGTGGCGCGGCGGAATCGGTGGGGCGACATCGTTTGATGAATACACGGATGTCCGATTGATTGCCGGTCTGTTGGAAACGACTAAGGCTGATGCAGTCTTGTCGGTCCCGCCGGGGGCGGTTCTGTTCGACCCAGCCCTTGGCGAGAAGATCATTGATCATCGCAAAGCAATTGGCGAAGAGGCGAAGATGAGCTTCATTCAGGGTCCGCCAGGGTTGACCGCGGTGCTTTTGGATGCTGACGTGATTCGCGAACTTTCTGATAAAGCGCTGCCCATCGGTGCCATTTTTGGATACAAACCCGAGTCTCCGCAGAAGGATATGATTTTCGAGCCCTGTTGCTGTCCGACGTCTTCCGATGTTCGGTTTGGGACGGGTCGACTTATTGCGGACACGGATCGCGCAATCGCTCGGATTGAGCGGTTGTCATCTTCCAGGGCGAAACTATCCGCCGAGGCGATCGGTCGTCTCCTAATCGAAGAGGATGAACGCGGATGTGAAACTTTTCCTTACGAAGTGGAGATCGAGCTTACGACCGATGACCCATATCCCTCTGGGGTTCTTCGCCCGCGTGGGTCGCGCGTTCCCACTCGTGGGCCCATCTCGATGGAGCATGTTCGCAAGGTTGCTTCGGAGCTTTCCGGACGGGACGACATTCTTTGCGTCCTAGGCGGTTTCGGCGATCCGCTTTGTCATCCGCAACTATCTGCCGTGCTGGAAGCACTAAGACCAAGCGAGTTGGCCGCGACCGGTGGCGGCGTCTTTGGACTTGCGGTTCGTACCTCGGCTGTCGATCTGACGGCTGAGGTCATCGATATGTTAATCGCCCATCGCGTTGATGTTCTCAACGTCACGCTCGACGCCTGGACGCCGGAGACCTACCAGGATCTTCAAAGTCCCGGTGGTGAAATGACTGCGAATCTTGACGCGGTGCTCGAAAGTCTCGATCGACTCGCCGCCGCCAAAGCCGATTGTCTGTCAGTGGCCCCCCTGGTTGTGCCCGAGTTCTGTAAATCGCGCGATAATCTTCATGAGCTGGACGATTTCTACGATGGATGGATGCAACGATTAGGCATCGCTTCGATCACCGGTTTCAATCACTTCGGGCAGCGTCTTGAAGATCGCGGCCTAATCAAGATGGCCCCCGCCGCTCGCACGCCATGTCGCCGGGTTCGGTCTCGGGCGTTGGTGCTTGCGGATGGCCGGGTGACGCTCTGCGATCAAGACTTCGAGGGGAAGCATACGATCGGAACGATCGAGGAATCGACGATGGGGGAGTTGTGGGCTGGTGAGTCGCTTTCGCAGGTGCGAGAAGCTCACGTCTCGGGTTCGGCGGAGCTGCCGGTGATCTGCGGATCTTGCGAGGAGTGGCATCGACCTTAGTCGGGCGCAAGGAAAACCCCACGATCCGATTGGGCCGAATTGCGGCGTCGGTATCGCCGCCCACGCTTACCATCGCTCGGAAGATAGAGCTCCACAATTCATAGGTTCTCGAATCATGGCAGGGTTGTTTCACGGGAATGCCCCGCCGATCAACGCTTTTTTAGCCGATTTGAGTCGCTCCCAACGTTCGGAGAACGACCCCGTTCAAAAAATCGTGGTTCGTGGTAGACTACATCTCTCTGCGAGGAGCCGGGGGAGGGAGCCGACGCTGGTTGACGACCAGGTCCCATGCAATGCGTGGTTCAGGCAACGGGTCAGACTGGAGACAGAGCAGCCCACTTGTTTCATTCAGGTGCCGTGGATCACCTGGTCGTCAACGAGCGCCGGCGGTATCCGGGGTGAATTTCGCGCCCGCTATTGTGGCGCTTGAGGGATGTTTTTGAGGGCAAAATGTCGTACCGCGTATTAGCGAGGGCCTACCGAAGTTCGACGTTCGATGAAGTCGTCGGGCAGGACGCCATTGCAACTACGCTTAAAAATGCAATCACCGGCGGTCGCGTGCACCACGGGTACCTTTTTACCGGGACGCGCGGTGTTGGCAAAACGTCGATGGCCAGGATTCTCGCCAAGGCGCTCAACTGTCTTGCGTTTGATGATGCGACGGCTACTCCATGTCTTGAGTGCGATTCGTGCAAGGCGGTTTCGGAGGGCGAAGACGTGGACGTCGTCGAGATCGACGCCGCGAGCAACACCGGCGTTGATAACATTCGCGAGCTTCGCAGTAACGCGACGCTTCGCCCTGCCCGGGCACGTTTTAAGATATACATTATCGACGAGGTTCACATGCTCTCGCCGGGGGCGTTCAACGCGCTTCTCAAGACTCTTGAGGAACCTCCCCCGCATGTGAAATTTATCCTCGCGACGACCGTGTCGCACAAGGTCCCCGCTACGATTCAGAGTCGGTGTCAGCGGTTCGACTTTCGGGCGATCGATGTGGATTCGATTACAGCCCACCTCGAGCGACTGATCCAGGCGGAGAAGATTGAGGCGGAAGACGGCGTTCTGCGCCGGGTGGCTCGCCTGGCGAACGGGTCGATGCGAGACGCTCTTTCGATTCTTGATAAGCTGCTGTCGTACGACGCGAAGCACCTAACGCGAGAGGTGACCGACCAGGTCATTCCGCCGCCTCACGACGAGCTATCGCTGGGGATTATTGATCGCGTTTCGGAGAATGACGCCGGTGGGGCGCTCAAGGCGCTCGACGACGCCCTTCAAACGGGTCGCACGGCTGAGCAGTTTTGCACTCACCTCATCGAACATCTGCGAACGCTAATGCTCCTGAACGTTTGCGGGGCGAAGACGGACTTGATCGACGTATCCACATCGATGCGCGAGACGCTTGTTGACCAATCGAACCGGTTCGACGCCCCGACCTATGTCTACATGATTACACTTTTGGAGGAGCTTCGTCGAAGCGTCAAATCCAGCGGTGCAGCCCGGGCACTGGCGGACGCTGCCGTTGTCCGGTTGGCGATGAGCGCTCGCTTTAGCGATATCAATGCGTTGATCGAACAGATCGATCAGCAAGCTCCGGGTGCTCTCGACGAATCGAATCAGCAAACGCTCCCGGCAAAAAAAAAAGGCCCTGACGTCGGACGGGTATTAGCTTCGTCACAATCCCCACTCGCCGAGGTTGTTCAGCCAGCGAAGTCGGCAGGATCTTCGAACGACCATCACACGCGAGAAGTTGCAACACCAATTCCGACGCGTGTGAGTGAGGCAGAAACCAAGCCCTCTCCGGAAGAATGGCACGAGGCCTCGCGTGATCCGCTGGTGACACGCGTGAAAAACGCGGTGGATGGGACGCTCATGGACATCAAGCAGCGGACGATGCCGCAACCCGACAAGAACGATTCAAACGATTAGTAGAATGAAACCCGTTATTTGGAGTGAAGAAATGTTCGGAGGTCTCGGAAACATGGCGGAGATGCTCAAAAACGCCAAGCAGATGCAGGGTAATCTCGTAAAAATGCAGGAGGAGATGGCTGCCAAGCGTTTTGAAGGTGCGGCCGGCGGCGACATGGTAAGAGCAACCGTCGATGGGAAGGGTACGCTCCTTGATCTGAAAATCGATCCCAAAGCGGTTGAAGACGTCGAGCTGCTGGAGGATCTGGTTAAGTCTGCGGTCTGTGCTGCCACGACGAAGTCGCAGGAGGCGATGAAAGAGCAAATGTCTTCGCTCGCCGGGGGTATGGACTTAGGCGGACTGTCGCAAATGCTGGGCGGCGGAAGCTAAACATGAACACCGAGCCGATCGAGTCCTTGGCGCGTCTGAAGGAGCAGTTTCGCAAGCTGCCCGGAATCGGCGCGCGCAGTGCGGAGCGATTGGCGTTTCACGTCTTGCGTGAACCACGCGACTACGCGAGCGCGCTGGCACGCGCGATTATCGACGTGAAGGACAAGGTGATTCATTGTCGGACGTGTTTCAATCTAACCGAAGCTGATCCGTGCTCGATTTGCAGCGACGCCCGCCGTGATGCGCAAGAGATTTGGGTTGTCGAACAGCCCAAGGACTTAATTGCGTTGGAGGCGACGGGTCTAGTTCGTGGAGTCTACCATGTATTGATGGGACACATCGCGCCGCTGGATGGGATCGAACCCGAGCATCTTACGATTGATGCACTCGTCCAACGGGTGAAGACCGATCCGCCGCGAGAGGTGGTTCTTGCGCTCAATCCGACGCTCGAAGGAGACGGGACAGCCCTGCATATTCAGAGCCTTTTGGCGGATTTTGGAATCAAAGTCACCAGGCCCGCACGCGGGCTTGCAGTCGGGTCGCAGCTGGAATACGCGTCCGTGGGGATGCTAGAGTCCGCTATTAGAGGACGCAGCGATATGTGACGACGCCCAATTCTTCTTCGCTGGAGTAGTCGCCATTTCTGCTATAATAAATGGCTGGCGTCCCGCGTTTGCGTGGACGACACCCGCTCTGATTAGGGCGGCTGATCAATAGAATTTGAAAAACAATGTCGCAGTACTTCTCACAACATCTTGGTCAGAACATGCGGATGGAGCAACGGCTTACTCCGCGCCTAATTCAGTCGATGGCTGTGCTGCAGAAACCGGTTGCCGACCTTGAAGCCTATGTCGAAGAGGCGCTCGAATCGAATGCCGCGCTAGAGCTTGCCGAGCCAACCCTCGATCCGTCCTCTGAGCCCAGAAGCGACGACGGCAGTAACGGAGCAGCCTCAGAGGAAGCCGCCGAGGGGTTCGCTCGGGCAGAGCGTTTTTCTCGCGAGAATGATCCCGATTGGCAAGATCGACCCGCGTACACCCATCGGCGCGTTTCCTCCAGCGGTGAGCCAGATGCGAAGATGGGTGCGATGGCGAACACGGCCGGTCGCGAGATTTCCTTGACCGAGCATCTTCGAAACCAGTGGTCACTCGCCGAGGTTGATGACGAGCTGCGAGCCGCAGGCGATGCGATTATTGATAAGCTCGATCCCGATGGTTTTTTGCGTGCGGAGTTTTTCGACGTCGCCCGAAGCGCTAGACCCCAGGTGTCCATTGAGGCGATCGAGCGCGCTCGACCGCTGGTTCAAGCGCTCGATCCGATCGGTGTTGCATCGCTGGATACGAAAGAGTGCTTGCTTCTTCAACTTGATGCGCTTGAAGGCGACAATTCGATCGAGCGCGTCTTGGTTGAAAACCACCTCGACGACATTACACACAACCGCCTGCCTGCCGTTGCGAAGGCCACGGGTTTTTCGCTTGGCGAGATCAACGAAGCGATCAAAGCGATGGGGACGACGCTACATCTTCAACCCGGACACCTCGTGGGCGACCGCTCGGTTCCGCCAATTCGACCTGACGTGATCGTCGATTACGCCAACTCTGGCGGCGGTCTTGAAGTTCGCCTAACACGAGGGAACATGCCAAATCTTCGTGTTCGCGACGATGTCGTCGCGCTCGCCAAGACCAAGGGGAACGGAAAAGACGAACGAGATTTCGCTCGCAAGCACGTCGAAGAGGCTGCTGCGTTGATTGATGCGGTGAGCTTTCGACGGACACGCCTGTTGCAAGTTGCCAGGATGCTCGTTGAAAAGCAGCGGGAGTTTTTCGACGTCGGACCCGCCGGATTGAGAATCTGCAAAATGAGTGATCTTGCGGATGAGCTTGAGTGTGACCCGTCGACGATCAGTCGGACGGTGGCTGAGAAGTACATCCAGACGCCGCGCGGGATACTTCCGATGCGATACTTCTTCACCGGCGGGACCGAGACCGAAGACGGTGAAGCGGTTGGCTGGGACCACGTCAAAACGCGCGTGAAAGAATTGATCGACGAAGAGCCCAAGGGTAAACCGCTAAACGACGATCAGATCGCGGCGCTACTTCACGATGAAGGTATCGAGTTATCTCGTCGTACCGTAGCTAAGTATCGCCAGCAGATGAGCATCCCCGCCGCACGTCAGCGAAAGACGTTTTAAAAGGTTTTCGCTATTCACGATCAACCCCGCTTGATCGCAATTCTTGTGCCCTTTCGCTATCATAGGGGCCACGGTGAAAACGCCCACAAGTACTATTTCGCACGAGGTCTTGTTGGTTGGTTGTTGTTCGCTGGAAACAGCAGCCAGATGGATCGTGATAAATCGAGACCGACTTTGGTCTCCCAGACTGGTAGAGTTTCTTTCCTTTGAAAATCGGATCGATCGAATTTGACGTACCGTTCGTGCAGGCTGCGCTCAGCGGGTACAGCGACCTTGCGATGCGCCGCGTCAATCGGCGCTATGGCGCTCCGTATACTCTCAACGAGGTCGTGCTCGACAAAACGGTCGTAGAATCGGGCAAAAAACGCAACGCGATCTTGTGCGTGACCCAAGACGATCATCCCGTCGGCGGTCAGCTGATGGGGAGCGATCCGAACGTCTTCGGACCGGCTGCTGCGGACCTCGCTGGCGCTGGGTACGACATGATCGATATCAACTTTGGTTGTCCGGTCAAAAAGGTGCTCGGCCGTTGTCGGGGCGGGTTTCTGCTATCGCAACCCGAAATCGCTCTGGACATTGTACGCCGCGTTTACGATGCAGTCGGCGAAACGCACCCAGTTACCGTAAAAATGCGTCGCGGTATGGATGATTCGCGCGGCGCCGAGCGAAATTTCTTTGAGATTCTCGATGGGGCGTTTTCGATCGGAGTTTCTGCGGTCACGGTGCATTGTCGAACCGTCAGGCAGCGATACGTTGGACCCAGCGAGTGGTCTTTCCTAAAAAAAGTCAAAAAACACGTCGGCGATCGCGTCATCTTTGGTAGCGGCGATTTGTTTAGTGCGCATGCGTGCGTAAACATGATCAACGAGACGGGTGTGGACGGCGTGACGATCGCTCGCGGGTGTATTGGGAATCCGTGGATTTTCTTGGAGTGTCGCGCACTCTGGAGCGGCCACCCACTACCGCCGCCTCCGTCGATTGCCCAGCAAGGCGAAGCGATCATGTATCATTGGGAGCAGTCCTTAGAGGTTCACGGGGCACAGCTTGCGGGCCGTATCATGCGAAAATTCGGGATCAAGTACGCAGAGCATCATCCGTGCGCCGAAGAGCTTCGCCGTGCGTATATCGCCGTGAAGACGCCGCAAGATTTCGACGCAGTGCTTAGCGAGTGGTACGACGCGGACCGCGATTGGCCTGCGGTCAAACGCCGCGACGGACACGGCGACCTCATCGCGGCGGGCGCGAAACTGTAGCTTCCCCTTGATACAGATTGCGAATCTGATGATGCGATTTTTTCTCGAAGACGTTTGGAAGCTCGCGGTCTTGCTGGGTGTTATGCAATTCTGCCTGGTGTGCCTTTGGTCCTGGACTCGATCGCGACAGGTTGCCATCGCCAATTGGGTCGTTCTCTCCCTAATTCCGGTCCTTCTTTCGCTATCGGTTTTCGTGACCACGCCCGCCGAGAAAATCATCGAAACCTGTCGTCGCGTCGCAGCCGCGATCGACGACGGGGACATGCCAACGATCGGTGCTCATGTCGCAACGGATTTTCAAGCGGGTGATTTCGACCGCGACGCGCTCTTGGAAAAGGTAGAAAGCGCCCTGACGCGCGTTCGCGTGGACAATCCTCGCCTTCGCTCATTTGAGGTTTCCCTCGCAAGTCCGATGCTTGCGGAGGTTGTCTTTCGAGCATCTTGTCGCGTGAGGACGCCCGATCTTTCGCAAAACGGACTCCCATCGAAGTGGCGGATTCGCTTCCGGCGCGATGGTAATGCCTGGCAGATGACGGCGATCGAGTCGCTACCGGTCCCACCGATGAACCTGCGCGTGCTGGGCGACTGGTTGCGATAATTCCCCGGTTCGCGTCCTGCAGAAGTCCACATGACCCCGAACCTCTCTAGGCCCCACTTGTATTTTTCCGTCGTTTTCCGAGGGTTTCGCGCGTCAGCGGGCATATTCACGGTAGAAGGCACGAAGAGTTGTGCATGAGGCGACGCCAATTGGAGAGGCTGTGACCGTAGTACCGACCGCACAGACAACCGGAACGATCACGTATCACGAAGCGTCCGCGGACAGGCTTCGTCGCGTGTTCTCCGCGCGGTGCGACGCGATCTATGGTTTTATCGTAGTGCGGGTCGGCGGCGATCGGCACGTTGCCGACGATCTACTTCAGCAGACCTGCTACGAGGCGGCTCGCAAGACTCATGCACCCGCGCCAGACGACGCATGTGAAGCTTACCTTTTTGGCATCGCACGCAACCTGGTTCGCAAGCACTGGCGGACGCAAAAGCGCCGCGGAGTTGTTCTACCGCTTGAAGATCACGACAGCGGTCGAAACATCGTCGAGAAGATGCAAGCCGGCGATCTCTCGGCGGAATCAATCAGTGATCCCGAGATGCTGACACAGCTCATGCTCGCGATTACGTCTCTGCCCAGTGAAGATCAGCGACTCATCTTTGCCTTCTATTTCGACGGGCGATCGCAACAGCAGATCGCGGAGGACCAAAACACGACAGCCAAGAGCGTCGAGGCAAAGCTATATCGCCTGCGGTCGAGGTTGCGAGAAAGACTTCAGAACTTAGAAAGGTAACGGTGTCCTATGAGCGATCGACACGACACAGACAGACAGTTTTCTCAGAACCTAGAGGCGATCGGGCAAAAAGCCCAAGCACCTGCGGGAGTCTCGCCAGAGATGAAATCGCGCTGCATGGAAACCCTTGCGAGCCGAGCCTCGTCACGCTCAACGCGCATGCCGATGCTCCGCCGTGCCCGAATTTTCTCGACGGTTGGGTTGGCGGCTGCGATTGTAATGGCGGTGACCTTACTACCTTGGAGCACAGGCACAACGGTCGAGGCTGCCGTCGTGTTGCAGAGGCTGACAGCCCAGGTTGCGGGCGACGATCTTCTCGATGTGGTGCTCGACTCGGTCGGCGCCGAAGGCGCCAGCGTTGACGGTCGCGTACAGGTCGGTAAAAACGCTGTCGCGGGTGATCTCAAGGTCAGCGTTGGCCAACAAGTTGGCATGCCAGATATCGAGGTCGATATCTCGCTTGGAATTTCAGATGCTGGCGGCTGGGTCTTAATCCGCGAATTGAAGATCCCCGACCCTGAAATCCAAATGATGATCAATATGTTTTTCCCGTCAGGTTCTGAGACACTCTTGATTCTTCCCGACGAAATCGTAGAGGAGTTCGCAAAAGGCAAGCTCGACAAGGAACTCGAAGAAGCTCGCGGTTTGGTTTCGGGCGAACTGGCCAAGTTTCTCAAGGAAGTCCTCAATACAGACAAAGAAACCGGCGTGGAAATCGAGACGCAACGAGATGGTACCGTGCTAATGACGCTGCGAGTCCAAGACGCCGGGTCACTCAAGAGTCTCTTGGAAATCGCGCGCGATTCATTTCCTGACCAGTTCGACAGCGAGAAAATCGAAATCGATGATTCGGATGTGGAAGAATTAGTCGGTGGAACCCTCAGCGTCATCTACGACCCGACCACCGAGACAGTAAGGTCGTTCTCCGTCTCCGATATCGGCGAGATGACCGGAGCCGTGACGATCTCGTTCCGCAGCGGCGACATCGACCCAGCCCTACTCGACTCCAGCAGGGTGGCAGGTCCCAATACGCGAGAGTTGGACATCGGAGCCCTCAAATCCATGTTCGAGGGCCTCAGTCACGACGGCAAAGGAAAAGACAACGAATAAGGATTCGTCACCGGCGGCGATACGGATCTCCCGTGCGCTGGGATACGTGGGGACCGCCGAAAACATGTCCCCATCGCCGCCATCGCAGTAGGCAGGGCGATACAAGACCCCGGACTGTGGAAGGTCAGCCAACCTCCCAGGGTCCGGGGGTCTTCCATTGGAGGGATGGGTGGTCTGACTCATGTTGATCACGCCGCGTCCGTCCGGTCTCACCGGGGATTCAGAAATGATGATTCATGTCTGATCAGGTGGGTCGGTTTGCCTGTTTCTCACGAACCGGGGTACAATGCGAGGGTTCCTCGACGGAGGAGGCCACGGGAGGATCCGGTAAGTTTGAACGGAGTCTGCGAGTGATGAAAAAATCGATTTTGGCGATCGTTTGCCTGTCTGGTTGGACAGCAGCCCTCGGGGACCAGCCTCGCGCCCGCACGCTTGAGTACAACCCTGCTGGGAAGACCTGGGCAGAGGAGAGTCCGCCGATGGCGGGAACGCCTGACGGCGATTTGTATCTGGCGAACTCGCACGTTCGCCGAGGTGAGTATCGCAAGGCGATCGCCGGGGCGGCGTCATTTTTGAAAAAGTACGGCGACGCACACGCGCTGTATCCCGAAAGCGTTCTTGTCAGGGCTGCCGCTCTTGTCGGAATGAAGAACTACAATGAGGCGGACAAGGTTGTGCAGGCGTTCCTGTCTCAGTTCTCCGGTGGCGCGCTGACTCGTGAAGCGCTACGACTGCAGTTCGTCATCGCAGAGAATTTCCTTCGCGGCGCGAAGGTACGCAAGTGGTTAATTTTTTGGGTTCGCGGCGAAGATCGCGGACTGGCGATGCTAGATGATATATGGACGGGTTTCCCGGATCAACGCGTAGCAGAGCTGGCGATCAAGACGAAGGCTGATTATCTGTTCCAGACAGGGGATCACGCGCTTGCGGAATTGGAGTACGCGAGGTTGCTACGCGACTATCCGCAGAGCAGGTACCATCAGTTTTCGTTAGCTAGGACAGCCGAGGCGGCGCTGGCCAGCTTCGGCGGCGTCGATTACGACGAAGCCGCGTTGATTGAATCCGAAGAAAGATACCACGACTATCGCACCGCGTATCGTGGTCCCGCGGAGCGCGAGGGCGTCGATCTGATCTTGGAGTCGATTCGCGAAATGCGGGCGGAGAAAGAACTAAGGATCGGCGAGTATTACGAACGCACCGATCATGCCGATTCGGCGATTTTCTATTATCGCGGCGTGCGTCAATACTTCCCAAGCACGCTCGCATCCGCCAAGGCAGCCGAGAGACTATCGCTTATGGGTGCCCCGATCGAGCCGGAGGGAAACTAGATGTTGATTTCTGACCGTTTTGAGATTCGGATTCCTTCGCAAGCAAGTAGCCTGTTCGCCGGGATGCGGATGCTGCTTATCGGATGTCTGGCAATCTTATTCACGGGGTGTAGTTATTCCCGTGAACGCCCGTTTCGGACCGATATTCGCACGATTCACGTAGAAATGTTTCAGTCTAAGGACTTTCGACGCGAGTTGGAGTTCCGCCTGACCGAATCGATAGTGAAGCGCATCGAGATGGATACCCCCTATCGGATCTCGCCGAAGAAGGGTGCCGATACCCTACTAGCGGGGGAAATCTTGCGCGTCGAGAATCGAACGCTGGGCGATGACTTTGACACGGACCTTCCACGTGAGATTGGATCGACGGTCGTGGTTCGATACACGCTGACCGACATGCGAACGGGTGAGATTCTGGTCGAAAGGCCACGGTTTGTGTATCAAACGAGTTTCATCCCGCCAGTGGGTGAGACGTTTACGCATGGTATGACGCGATCCATGGACGGATTGGCAGAAGTCATCGTCGAATCGATGGAAACAAGCTGGTAGTAGCACTATCATTCCAAGTGAGGGTGAAGCGGGGCTTGGTTGAGGTGAGTGGGTCGAGGTTGAGTAGGGTGTGGCGTCGTCAGTTTTCGGCGGATGCGCGGACAACGAAGTTTACAACATGCGGAGTGAAAAGCGCTGATGAGTGACGACAACGGAAACGGCAACGCAAACCCACCGCCCGAGAAGAAGGATCCAAACAGCCCCAACGGTCCTGGCGTGAAGATGTCAAGGAACATGATCAGCTGGATCGTGCTGATGGGTCTGGCGCTTCTGCTGGTCGCGCTCCTTCAGAGCACGATGCTGACCCCACAAGACGTCTCGATTAGCGAGTTCGACGCGCTCGTTCGAAATGACAATGTTAAAGAAATCGTCCTGAAAGAGGACGAGTACATTGAAGGTACAAAGCGTCACCTGACCGAGGGCGAACCCGCGGGCACGCCGCTTGAGTTCCGCGTCGCATATCCTCGCCAGGGGATTGACGGCGCGTTCCTCGAAAAAATGATCGTCGCGGTCCGAGAGGGCGGCGGTGACGTTAAGTACGAAAAACAGAATCAGTTCGTGATTTTGTTGGTCAGCATGTTGCCTTGGCTTTTGATCTTCGGTTTTATTTGGTTCTTCATCTTCCGCCAGCTTCGCGGATCAAACGGACCCGGTGGAATGCTGGGGAACTTCGGTCGCTCCAAGCATCGCATGATGCACAAGGAACACACCAACATCACTTTTGCGGATGTAGCTGGGATCGAGGAAGCGAAGGAAGAGGTCGAAGAAATCGTCGAATTCCTCAAATCGCCCAAAAAATTCCAAAGACTCGGCGGGCGCATTCCACGTGGCGTCTTGCTAGTCGGTTCGCCCGGTTGCGGAAAGACGCTGCTCGCTAAGGCGATCGCCGGGGAGGCCGACGTTCCGTTTTTCTCGATCAGCGGTTCGGATTTCGTTGAGATGTTTGTCGGTGTGGGTGCCTCGCGCGTTCGCGATCTGTTCAAACAAGCCAAGGAAAACTCGCCTTGCATAATCTTCCTCGACGAGATCGACGCGGTCGGTCGCAAGCGCGGCGGGAACTTTGGCGGTGGCGGTCACGACGAGCGCGAGCAAACGCTCAACGCGATCCTGGTTGAAATGGACGGTTTTGAGACGAACTCCCAGGTCATTGTAATCGCCGCGACAAACCGCGCAGATGTACTAGACCCAGCCCTCGTTCGCCCCGGGCGATTCGATCGGCAGGTTTTCGTTTCGCTTCCCGATTTGCATGGTCGCTTCGAGATCCTCAAAGTCCACATGAGAAAGGTCAAGCTTGGTCCAAATGTCGACGTTCGTCGCGTCGCACGCGGTACGCCGATGTTTAGCGGTGCTGAACTCGCTGCCTTGGTCAACGAAGCAGCCCTGGTTGCGACGCTACACAGCAAGGAATTCGTCGAGCAAGACGACCTCGAAGAAGCTCGCGACAAGATTCGCTGGGGTCGCGCCAAGAAACGCGCGTCCGTCGATGAGCAAGACCGCAAGCTCACCGCTTATCATGAAGCAGGCCACGCCGTCATTCAAGCGCTAGAAACTGAAGCAGACCCAGTGCACAAGGTCAGCATTATCCCTCGCGGACCCGCAGGCGGCGCAACGTTCTCACTGCCAGAACGCGACCGCATGGTCTATACCAAAAACTACCTTCTCGCGACGATGCGGGTCATGTTCGGCGGACGCATCGCCGAAGAGGTCTTCTTCAATGAAATCAGCAGCGGCGCAGCCTCAGACATCAAGCAGGCGACCGACATCGCAAAGCGTATGGTGCGCGAGTGGGGAATGGCTGAGGCAACCGGATTTATCTTCTTCGGTGACGAAGAAAACCAAGGGATGATCGATATGGGCGGTCGGGAGTATTCCGACAAGACCGCCGAGGTCATCGATAGCGAGATGAAAAGACTCGTCGATACTGCCTATGCGGAGGCGACACGGATCATCACAGAAAACCGTCATCACATCGAGGGCGTCGCAAAGGCGCTCCTCCAGTACGAAACGATCAGCGGGGAAGAGGTCAATGCGGTCATTCGCGGGGAGTCGTTAGACCGCGCAAGCGTCAACGATCTCCTCGATGTCGTCGATGGTGAAAAGAAACCCCCGGTCGCCCGACCCGTCGAGAAGAAGGAAGATACCAAGACAGACCTAGGTTCAGGACCGCTCCCGCAACCGGGATAACGAAGAACCGCGCCGGTTTCAGTTGCAAACCGGCGAGGTTAGACGCCTGAGGTTGATCGAAAAGCTAATCTTCTGTAGTCTCAACGTCGACAACGGTCTCCTTGTCCGCGGGGTGAACCGTCCCATCATGGAGGTCAACGACGTACGTCGCTCCTTCGATTTCAACGTAGTGAACATCTTCGTTTGAATGTCTCGCGTGTCGCCCGGTACCAATCGCGATCACGCATCCCGTCGCACATATCGCCACAGCCACCGCTAGGGTCGAAATAGTCAGTTTCCGCATTGCAAGAGTCTCCAAAATATGTCGTCTAGGTTTTTCGGCTCAGGATCGTTCAATCGCCGCGCCGGCGAGACTCCTGCCCCATATTCATTCCATCGGACACGAAAAGCCACCAGTCGTTAGAGATTCCGATGCATTTTTTCTCACAAAAGTAAGACGGGCCTTCCGTCAGCCTCTAGAATCTCAACCATGCCCGCATTGTTCCAAGAGGATGTAGCCACCCCCGGCGACGTTCGCCAAAAAGACCGCTCTCGCGTCGGCAAGATTTTCCGATCGTTCGCGGACGTTCTATTTCCGCCTCGTTGTCTCGCCTGCGCTCATCCTTTGGCGATTTCGGGGAGTTTGCTTTGCGATCCGTGCGACGCAGCGATCGACTTGTTGACCCAACATCTCGCCTGCCCAACATGTGCAGCCAACGTCGCCGAGTATGCGGTTTCCGAGGGTTGCTGTCGCCAATGTCGAAGTGGCCCGCATTCCGTTAGCGGCACCGTTCGGACCGCCCCGTATCGATCGGTCGTTGGCGATCTTCTGAGGCGATATAAATACGACGCTCGTGAAGACCTTGAACCTCTGCTCGCGGGCATGCTGTCCAGCATGATCGACGCAGCCCCTTGGCGCGATCAGATCGAAGCGGTGGTTTCCGTACCGACGCATTGGCGCCGACGCTTATCACGCCGTCTTCACGCAGCCGAGACACTCGCGGCAGCCGTCGCGACCCGACTGGAGCTTCCGGTTGTTAACGCGCTTCGCCGCGTTCGAAGCGGTCCACATCAGGTCGGACTATCCTATACAAAAAGAGCGGAGAATGTTCGCGGCGCCTTTGCGAGTACTCGCGACGTGACGTTACATGCTCCAACGATCCTCTTGGTCGATGATGTTCGCACATCCGGCGCGACCTTGACCGAGTGCGCGCGAATTCTTCGCAAGGCGGGAGCAAAAAGAGTTTACGCAGCCGTCGTAGCTCGGGCGGGGTTCGAACAAAAAAGAGACGTCAAGCATCTTCCGGTCTAGGTACAGTCGAGGCAAAGCCCATGTGTGGGCTTAGTGAAGTCGCAGGCAGTTCGCCATATAAAACGTAGCACGCCTGCTCGTACCAGCTCTGTCCCCAATGATTTCGTCCGTGAATCAAGAGCCCAGCCTCCGCAACTGCCGCAATAGGAGCCGCCCGACGAAGAAACGGAAGAACCGCGTCCGGGTCGTTATGAACGAACTCGATCGCCGTGTGCTCTTGATCTTTCGCCAATGGGTCGAAACGCTCGAGGACCTCTGCCTTCGTCGCCCCGATCGTCACGTCGAAAAGAAGCTCAGGTTGAAGGATCGATTGGTCCCGGACTACGCCGATCACGACGATCTTCGAGATTTCGCGGTCGGATACCGTCAATTCCTCGTGCAATTCGCGGATCGCCGCCCCGAAAAGATCGTAGCTTCCCTGGTCGTCTCGGTCCGATTGATCGACGAGTCCACCAAACATGTGCAGAAACCCACCGTGATAGGCTACAGAATCATTCCGACGCCCAAGCGCGATAAATCCGTCGGCCGTTACAACGATCGAACTGATCCCCAACGCGTCCGCCAGGTAACCGAGGTCATCTTTGGCGACCTGCTGGGCGTTGAACAGGTTCGTTCCCAGAAAGTCACGAAAACAGGTCGGACCAAGTTCGAAGTGGAGTTTGGTCTTGGTGCAAGTGATGCGCGACGCACGGACAAGATCGTCGTTGAATAGCACAACCGTAGTTTGCTCAGCGAGCGCCTTCTGCGTCTCCCAAGTTTCGCGAATGATGCGCTCCACAGCCGGGCTAGTCGGGCGGTTCAAACCATGCCACGCTTGCGTAATCTCGCTCGCGTCGAAATTCTGCATGGCGTCTATTGAGAAGGAAGCGGATGTAGGCACGCCCGATGGCCCGCGGGTTTCAGTTTGTTTTCGCGAAGGCGATGCTTTCCTTGCCGCGTGTCGATAAGAAACCGCACGAAGGGCGAGCAGCGACAACCCGGGCAGCGCATAGACCAGCGCCGTGATCCCGAATTCGAAAATGCCGTTCACTTGAACCCCGCGTACAACTCTCTCAGTCGGCGCAGCATCCCAGACCTGGATCGCCCCGATACCCGCCCCCGCCAGAGACAACCCTCCGCACACAAGCAGCAAGTCAGCACAAAGAGATCGGCGAAGAGGAAACCGCCTCCCGTAAAACAGGACGCTCGCCCCAAGAACAAAGTGTCCCAACGCCCCGGTTCCAACGCCTAACACCGCGGCGGCGTCGAAAAGCGTCAGGTCGCGCGAGCGCAAAATGAGCGCGACAAGCGCAGCAATCGTGAGTCCGCCAACGAGCAGGGCGGTCAGTCCGGCGCTGATTCGCCGCGCCGTAGGATTCGAGCGAGCGTCTTCGATCAAGACATCCACGTCGATTTCCCAACCACACCAAGGGCATCGCTCGCTCGTGAGCGCATGAAGATTGTAGTCGCACTCGGGACAAAGTATCTCGACTGGATCGCCGTCGTCGCTCACAGGATCGCCACGATCAACATCGAAAGTACCATCAACCCGATGACCACCAGGAAAACCCATCGCCTCGCCGAGCTACCAGGATACACCGGCGTGATCCAGTCACCGCAGTGCGGGCATTGCTGCGAATCCTCATGGACGTCGCCCCGACACGACGGGCAGACCAGCAGTTGAGCGTCGAGCTCGTCAGCCCCGTCGTCCTCAACCCACTCGTCGTCCGGTTCGTCGAAATAGCTCATAGATGGATCATCGCTCCATGACTCTGTCGAGCGTCGCCAGCGCGCGAAACTCGTCCTCGGCCCACAAGTTCCGTGTCGACGCTTACGCTCGCGCTTCCAGGACCATGTTCGTCGGAGTCTCAGCCACTCGTCGCACCTTCGAAAACCCAGCTTCGTTCAGCACTTCTGTCAGTCGTTTCTGACCAGCTTGAGCGCCGAGCGCCAAACCAACAGGCTGAGCTTTCGACGCCGGTGCACAGACCATTGTCGAAAACGAATAGTAGATTTGTCCCAAAGGGTGCATGTTCTCTTCGACGCTATCACCCGCGATCGGTTCGACAATCATGAACGTTCCTTCGTCAGAGAGGCAGCTGAGAATATGCCCCGAAGCTCCGACCGGATCCCCCATGTCGTGGAGCGCATCGAAGATCGTGACCAAGTCGTATCCACCGCCCGGAAACGCTGCAGCATTCTTCACTTCAAAAATAGTATTAGCCGCCACCCCCGCATCTCTGGCTCTTGCCTTCGCCTGATCGATCGACGGCGCATGAAAGTCAAATCCGTGAAACGTAGAGTTCGGAAACGCCTTCGCCATGATGATCGTCGATGACCCATGACCGCAACCGATGTCGGCCACCTTGGCACCCGCTTCAAGTTTCTCACGAACACCCGAAAGAGCCGGGATCCAAGTGTCGACTAGGTTCGCAGCGTACAGCGGGCGGAAGAAACGCTCCGTCCCGCAAAACAGACAACCATTGTGATCCGACCAGGGAAGTCCAGCGCCGCTACGGAACACTTCCGTCACTTTCGATTCGTCGAGATAGGAAGAAACGACCGCCTGGAAAAACCCCTGCATACAGTTGGCGTGACCTTCTTTTGCAAAGGTCACCGCCTGCTCAGGCGACATCGAGAATCGCTCAGTCTTAGCGTCATAGTTGATGTACCCCCCAGCCGCGTTCGCCGCCAGCCACTCTCTGACATAACGTTCGGCGAGTCCCGTCTTCTCTGCGAGCTGTTCACTTGTAGCTGCGTTGATTTCGTCGAGGGCTTTGTACATCCCAAGCTGATCGCCCATGTAGGCCATGACAACACCCATAGCGCCAGCCACATCGGTCACGACTTTGCCTTGAAGCTGCTCAAGCTGCTTCCCATCGGTTTTCGGTTCCTGCTCGCTCATACTCGTTTCCTCTCAGTTGGTATTCGCGGTTATCAGTTATTGGTTGTATTGGAGTCGACTCGATCTAACACGGTGGGAATGGCTTAACGATTGCGAGTAACCCCTTGAACTTCTCAGAGTCGCACCGGCCGCACAGCTCAAAAAGAACGCTCTCAACCGTTGTCACAAACGCGCCAGCCTGCGTCATGCGGGCGACGGCAGTCTTACAGGCGACCTTACCCCGCGACCCGACCGCATCAGCAAGCACGAAGACTTGATAATCGCGAGAGACAAGATCAAGGACGGTCTGTTGCACGCAAACGTGCGCCTCAATGCCGCAGACCAAGATCTTCTGGCGATCGACGGCAACAATCGCCTCACGCGCAGTCGCGTCACCCCAAACCGAGAACGTCGATTTCTCAATCGTTGTCGCCTCGCACGCCGCAAGTTTCTCAGCCACCTCGCCAACAGTCGCCCCGATCCCTTTGGGGTATTGTTCCGTTGCGATCACAGGCAGCCCGAACAGCTTCGCGCCCTCGAGAAGAGTCCGCGTCATCGTGACGACTCGTTTTCCATTGCGGATCAGAGGGAGAAGTTTCTCCTGGATGTCCACAACCAACACCATAACTTGATCCGCGTCGAGTTGCTCTGCTCGGTACATTCGGGAGTCTCTCTGGTTAATCCATAGCAAAAAAACGGCGATAGGCGGACTGTAACGCCGTTTCTAGGGGCTGTCGAGCACTCTTGGGCACATCCTTGCCCATGATGATACGGCTTGCCTACCTAGCGCTTGTTAGGTAAACTTCCCTAGGGAGTCGAATGGGTCTTCTGAAAGGGTCAAGGTCTAATGGGCGACGTAGCCACCCACAGGCGTGATGAACTTCTCGCCGCAGCGGAAGAGCTTTTTGCGAGGCGAGGGTTTCAGGCGACCAGCGTCCGCGAAATCGCCGACGCCATGAACATCCAGGCGGGAAGCCTCTACGCCCACATTGAAACTAAAGAGGACCTCCTCTGGGAGATTCTGACCGCCGCCGCCGACCGTTTCTTTGACGCGATCAACCCCGTCGTCGGGTCCGACCTGGTCACGATAGAAAAACTCCGCCGCGCTATCGCTGCACACGTTGGCGTCATCACCAACAGCGTCAAATCCGCCGCCGTATACTCCACAGAATGGCGACACCTGACCGAACCCCACCGAAGCGAGTTCGCAGCCAGGCGTGATGAATACGAAAAACTATTTCGATCAATGGTCCGCGAGGCAATCCGCGAAGGCGCCCTCGGGGACGTCGACGAAAAATTCGCAACGCTGCTTATTCTCTCGTCGATCAACTGGATTTATCAGTGGTACAGTCCAGAAGGCCCCATGACGCCTGAGGACATCGCCCGGCGCATTACCGACCTTCTTCTCAACGGCCTCCGCCGCGCAGGAACGTAAACGGTCAGAAATCTAATCGCATAACGGCAAAAGAGAGCAGGGAGAAATCGCATCGTGGTAGCAGCTAACGAAAACACAGTCGGCCTATCGCAGGCAGAGTACGACCACAAGCTAGGCGTGTTCGAAGCTCGCATCAATCGCGGCGAAAAAATCGAACCCGCAGACTGGATGCCAGACGACTATCGAAACCAACTCATCCGCCTGATCCACGTCCACGCCAACAGCGAGATTTGTGGAGCCCTACCAGAGGGCAAGTGGATCCCCCACGCACCGACCTTCAAGCGAAAACTCGCCCTCTTGGCAAAAGTCCAAGACGAGGTAGGTCACGCGCAGCTACTCTACAGAGCAGCGGAGACGCTAGGCCCATCGCGCGAGCAAATGCTCGAAGACCTCATCTCAGGCAAGAGCAAGTTTTCGAACGTCTTTCACTACCCCGCCGAAACCTGGGCAGACGTCGCAACGATCGCATGGCTCATCGACGGCGCAGCGATCGTGAATCAAGTCATGATGGCCGAGGGGTCATATGGCCCCTACGCACGAGCCCTCAAGCGAATCTGCTACGAAGAGGCATTTCATCTCAAGCACGGTTACGAAATGTGCGTCGTGCTCGCAACCGGTACCAAGGTTCAAAGAGCCATGCTTCAAGATGCGATGAACCGCTGGTGGGAACCGATCATGATGTTCCACGGACCATCGGACAAGGTTTCCAAGCACACGAGTCTCCTGGTCCGCTGGAGGATCAAACTAAAAACCAACGACGAGCAGCGTCAGCAGTTCCTTCGCCAGTTCGTCCCCAAGATGATCGACCTGGGCATCGAGGTTCCCGACAAGAGTCTCCGCCTCGACAAGAAGACCGAGACTTGGATGTACGACGACCCAGATTGGAGCGTCTTCAAAAAGGTCGTCAACAACGGAGGCCCCGTCTCCGGCGAACGCGTCGAAGCAAGACGCCTCGCTCACGAAGACGGACGCTGGGTCCGCGAAGCACTCGAAGCAGCCGCAAAAAACAGACCAATTCCAATGCCGCCGGCGAGTATACGCTAAAACCGACAGCCGAGCTGTCGGCCTAAGACGAGGTAAATCAACATGACTGACACACAAGGCGACGTCTACGAAGTCTTTCACCAGCAATCGCGAGGTGATCCCCACATCTACGTTGGATCCGTTCACGCACCCGACCCAGAAATGGCACTACTCATGGCCAAGGAGCAATACGCACGCCGACAAGCCTGCGTGAACCTCTGGGTCGTCCCCGCATCAGCCATTCTCGCAACCGAGTACGCCGACGAAGACATTTTCGATCGAGCAACCGACAAGAGCTACCGCGAATCATGGGGCTACAAAACCCCAAAGACCGTTCGTGCCACCGAAGACGGAGAATCCACCAATGACGAAGATTGAAACATGCCAAGCACTGTCTGGCGTGACCAAAGAGGGCGTCATTGATCTGTTGTATCGCATGGCCGACGACGAGTTGATGATCGGTCATCGCAATTCCGAATGGACCGGGCACGCCCCAATCTTAGAGGAAGACATCGCGTTTTCATCCATGGCCCAGGACGAAATCGGTCACGCCCAAGCTTATTTTCAGATGCTGCATGAACTCGGCGAAGCAGACGCAGACACTCTAGCGTTCGGGCGAAAACCTCGCGAGTATCGCTGCGCCGCACTCGTTTCGCTACAAAAAGACGACTGGGCATTCACCATCGTTCGCCAGTTCCTGTACGACGCATCAGAACAGGTCCGCCTAACCGCTCTGGCAAATTGTAACTTCAAGCCGCTAGCCCAACTCGCTACAAAACTGCGCAGCGAAGAGAAATACCACATGATGCACGGTAGAGTCTGGATGCTTAGACTCGGAAAATCAACCGATGAGAGTCACGCCTTGATGCAGGCAGCCCTCGACAAGGCGTACCCCTACGCGCTTGGTCTTTTCGAACCCACCGAGCACTGTCAGCCGCTCAGCCAAGCGGGCATTTGCCCCCCCGAAGACGACCTAAAAAGTCAGTGGGAGTCGGCCGTCGCACCAGTGCTCGCAGACGCAGGCCTAACGATTCCCGAGTCGTGCAAACCGGTTTACGGTGGTCGCGTCGGAAAACATCCGCCGGAGTTGACCCAATTACTCGACGGGTTACAACTCGTTTATAACATAGACCCCGCAGCCAAGTGGTAGAAAATGGCTCACGAAACGACAGACAATTCTGACTGTCCGGTTGCTTCGACAAGCGAGTTGCGCCCACCACAAATTCAAGTCGCGTGGACCGCGCTCACCACCGTCGCCGACCCCGAAATCCCGACCGTAAGTATTGTCGAGCTGGGAATGATCGCTCATGTCCGCGAGGTGGATGAGTCCATTGTTGTCGATCTGACGCCAACATTCGCTGGTTGTCCAGCCCTCGCCCTAATCCAAGAAGAGATCAAGGCGGCCCTCGCAGCCAACAATATGCCAAACGCGACGGTCAATATCGTCTACGATCCACCGTGGACCACCGATCGCATAACCGAAGAGGGTCGCAAAAAACTCAAGGAGTTCGGCCTAGCGCCTCCGGGCGATCGCTGCGAAGGCGGAATGCCAAACCTCGACCAAACCCCTTGCCCATTATGCGACTCAGCGAACACCGAACTAGAATCGATCTTTGGCCCAACCCTGTGCAGGTCGATCCACTACTGCCACAACTGCTTCCAGTCCTTCGAGCATTTCAAAGCAGTCTAACCCACCTCCCAAGACGCGCCTCTGCGTCCCTCACACTCTCCAGATTTATTCGTCCGAGGTGACACCCGTACGTCACCACCGAGCTTGCCGGGCGAACAAGATTCCGGTGAGCTACAGCATTTGGCTCGCCGAAGTCCCGAAATGCTCGAAGGGGTCGTCTCGAGACGATGCGTCGCCGCTGACTTCCGTAGATGTTGACGCTGGCGGTGGTATGCCATGACCTCCGCCGCATGGAAAAGCCCACGAGTGTAACACTCGTGGGCTTTTTCTATGCTCAAACTAAAACCCGGCTACTATTTCGACGTCACCCGAATCGCAAGCGCGATCACATCGCCGCTCGCCGTCGAGCTAGGGGCCGCCGCGAGGATCGCATAGTCGCCCACCGGAGTCGCGACAGACGTACTGACTTGGAACCCAGTCTGCCCATCCTTTTCTCTCTGGTTGTGGTAAAGTCCTTGGACGTTCGCCTCAATAGCGATCTCGGCAGTCCCCCCATCTTCGCTGAGTTTCGCACTTCCCGTGACGCGGAAGTCCATCTGTCCCCGACTTTCGACAGTTTCTTGATGGCGATCACCAAAAGTCGCACCCGTTTCAAAGTGCTCCCCCTCTTGAGAATGAACCATCATCGGAGAAAGCAATTCCAGACTCGTCAGTCCGCTAGCCTCCAATGCCGTTCCAACCGAAGAAAGGATCTTAGGTAACTTCGAATCAGTCTTTCCGTTCGGCCCTTCCAGCGTCGCGCGAATGAAGAAACATTCTAACAGGATCGGTCGCGACGGCTTGGCAAGTTGATCGAGCACGCCCTTGATCTCATCGATCTCGCCCTGCGGTGCTCTGACCAACAGCGTTTGCGAACCTTCGTCGTAAGCGATTTGCGTCTGCCCTCCGCGCGTTGTCGAAACACTGAACATATTGAGCAAGTTCTTCGAGCTCGTAGGACCAATCGGTGCGGACAAAACCGCCGTGGTCACCTTCATCCTGTCCGTATCAGCCACGTCGAGGACACTAACGATAGTTGCCAAGATGTGTTCCACCAGCTCCGCGCGCCCACGAAGCATGATCTGGTGCTCGCCGACAGCAATGGCCTTAATGGGAAGTCCAAGTTCCCGCATCGAGTCCACGAGTTGGTAGGCAGAGATGAACGAAAGATTCACGATGCGCACCGGATCCATCTGGATCACCGAAGCCGGATTTTGCTTTCCCTTAGCTTCCTGCGCAATCGCAAGGCTCGTCGTAGACGCGGACAACACCGCAGCAAACAACCAACACAAATTCTTCATCTTCATCAGTTTCTCCCTTGTCTTGGAGTGAAAAGTTTCAAAGTCGATCCCCCTACGGGGTTCTTCCATCAGCTGTTCCGCCACGACGGTCATTCGTTGCGACCATCGGATACAACCAATACAACTGCACGTTGGCGACAGGCGTCGGACGCCTCAGAGCGAGGTACTCGCCAGCAGATTTCCCTCGCAATGAAAGCCCAACGCGATCGTTCCCACCAGATCGGGGTCCAGTAGGCGACTCGATCACCGTCCCGTCCGCAGTGTACTTACCTCTTCTTTCTGCGCCTTGTTGTGGCATGAGAATCGTGACCCACCAAGCACCTCCCGCAACAAGAGCGATCATGGCTGCCATCCCAAGGAGTCGCCAAGATTTCTGTGAAACCAATCGCATCGGCGTTACCGCGTCGTAGGCAGGAACCGCCTCCGCTCCAAGCTCATCAAGAGCACAAACAATCAGAAGCATCTCCGCGTCATAATCGCGGCAAGATTCACACAACGCGATATGCGCATCAAGTTCGAAGTGGGCGGCGGGTTCGGCGTTGTGGTCTGAATTCGCGTCGCCGCTATCATCGAATCGTGCATGCCACAGTGTTCTTGCTTCTTCGCAGTTCATTGTTCTCATCCAGAAAATACCGAGCGAAAGGCCTCGGGATGATCCTGCTTAATCAAATCGCGAAGTGCCTCGCGAGCGTCCTTCGCATGAACCCGCGCCGTACTTGGCGAGATTAAGAGAATCTCAGCCACCTCCGCGTACTCCATCCCTTCGAGATCCTTGAGGATCAATACTTGTTGCTGTCGCGGCGATAGTTTTGGAATCGCACGATGCACCAATTCTCTCACATCCGCCCGCTGCAACGAGCCCGCCGGATCGCGCGTGTCGTACACTTGCCTTGGGCTGATCGAGTACGCTTCTTGATGCCTCGCTCGGCGCTGCTGCTGCCTTCCGTGTTCGTAGCATTCTCGAACCACGATTCTGCATAACCAGGACCATCGTTTCCCGCCATCGCGCAGTTGGTCGTCTTTCGTGTGCGCCGCCAGAAGCGCCTCCTGCACAGCGTCCTCAGCTTCATTGCGATTCCACATCACCCGGTGTGCAAGGCGCACTAGTCGTTCGCGTTCAACGGTCGTGATATCCGAAACCCGAGCACTTTCCCCCAAGACATCCCGCCTCGCAGGACGATCCCCTGTCGCGGTTGGGTCACGGTCCGGGTTGGTCTCGGGGCTAGGCACTTTCCTAAAGGTTTCCTGCACCGGTTTTAACCCGCCTCCATCATTCCGCCGCTCTCATCAGCCGGGCCGTCGGTAGTTATGATGATCGAGAGGTTCGGTTCGTTTAGATCGATTCTCAGAAATCCTAGGGCAATAAAGGATGTCATCCTCGCCTCGATTCCCCGCTTCTAGCGACTTGTACGCGAAAAAACCCGTCCCGTTGCATCTCGAGCCCTGTTAGGCGCCTCACATTCCAATGATGCATACCGCAACGCCACACCGCGAGAAAATCCTCTTCAACACTGAACCCCCGCCCACCCCAATCGACCATATCATAGGAATCCCATGCAAAGGACGCACGATGACATCCAAAGCGAGCTCCTCGTGCTCAAAGCTCAAGAGGGCGACAGCGACGCACTTGAATCCCTCGTCGCGCACTGGCACCCACGGTTCGCAAGACTTGCATGGCGCCTAACGAACCAACAAGAAGCGGCAAGCGACGTCGCTCAAGAGGCGTGGATCGCGATTGTTCGCGGACTAACGAAACTAGACGACCCAGCTCGCTTTAGAGCATGGGCCTATCGAATCGTCACCAACAAGTGCTCAGACTGGACGCGCAAGAGAATCGTAGGCCGAAAGGTCCAAAGAAAGCTAGAAACAGAATCCAACCTAACGGGCATGGAGTCAAAAGAAGGCTCCCAAGAAATAACAGAAACCGTCGACCAGGTGAAATGCTTAAGAGAAACGCTGGCCACCCTACCAGATGATCAGCGTGCCATCCTCTCGCTTCACTATCTCGAAGACATGGGAATTAGGGAGATCGCCAGCGTATTGGGCGTCCCAAAGGGAACAATCAAGTCGCGACTCTTCTACGCACGCGACCGCCTGAAACAGGCACTAGAAAGGATAGGATCATGAAAGAGCTAGACAAGAGAATCAGAGAAGCCCTCAAAGGCGAAGACGCCGAATGGATGAAACAGCTCGATGCCGAACCGTCAATGTTTGAGTTGGTACTGGAGACATTCCAAGGCAGATCACGATGGATCGCGTTCTTGTTCATCTTCTGGTCGTTCATATTCTTGGGCCTTTCCATCTTCGCGATCGTTCGCTTTCTTGATTCGACCGATACGCATGACATGATTCTGTGGGCTGGCGCAGGGATCCTCTTCCTATCTGGCGTGTCCATGATGAAGCTTTGGTACTGGATGGAGATGAACAAAAACAGCATCACGCGCGAAATCAAGCGACTCGAATTGCAAGTCGCGCGCCTAGCAAACAGGATCAAAGAGTAAAAAGAATCCGCCCTGAGATGCGCCGGGAAGGCGGAAATTCAAGAGGGGAGGGGTAAAAGGTGCGCAAGCAAGACCCGAAAGCACATAGAACGCGGCGGGAGAGCGTTACTCCGCCGCTTCTTCGCTTTTAGCAGCAGCCGCAGCTTCCTTCTCCGCTGCCGCCTTGGCAGCGGCGTCGGCAGCTTCTTTTTCCTTCGCGGCCACTTCTTTCGCCGCCGTGGCAGCAGCGTCAGCAGCCGCAGCCTCCGAAGCTATCTTCTTCTTGTTTCGCTTCTGGTACCCGTGTTCTTTGGTACTCGCCGCAGCCTTCTCCCAAAGAGTGTAGGCTTCAGCTTTGTCACCGCGCTTGTAAGCGATGGCTGCATTGATTTTCTGGCGACGAAATGCTTTGGTTGGTCTGGGCATTCTACTTCTCTGTTTCTCAACGATCTCAACCGAGCCACGGAAAACGCCGGACCCTTCACGCTAATACAACGTCAGGTCACTATTCTCAGCGACCCAAGCCGGGCATTGTACCGATTTCACAGAAATCCGCCAACCACCTCAAAGAACAAAAAAAACGCCCGAATTCCACCCACCAGCACAGATTTCCACAAAGTGGAACCCGCCCACACGACCGAGCAGGATCCTTGGCAATGGCGCTGACGATAGGCTTCGATACCTCCGGGATGACCCGTTCGAGCCGTTCAGGCTCTCCATCTCAGATGAGGATCACTACGACCTGAGGCAATAGCTTCCAGCCGGTCAAGGCGCTCGAACGAGGTCGCCGACAGACTTCTTCAAGGGGCTGCCAGCACCACCCGCTCGAGAGTCCACAAAAACCACTACTCAATCACCGGAAGCGAAACCCCATCCGCCTCCTCTTCCTCGTCCCCGATCGACACCCCAAAAACACCATCCACAATCGCATCAAAATCATCCTCGCGAAGCGTCCGCACATCAAAACAAACAGCATCATCACGAACCCGAGCGACAATCGGAACCTCCGCCTCCCGAAGCGACGAAGCAGCATCCGACGCCGTTAGCTCACCAGGACGCCACTGCACAACGACCGTCTCAAGTTCATGCTCGGGCATCGCGCCGCCACCAGCAAACCCAACGTCCGTACAAACAAGAAACTCTTCGCCCAAAACAGTCGCCCGCAGTTTCTCCGCCAGCGCTTGAGCAGCATGCCCAAGATCTTCCGTCGATCGCCGTAGCATCGAAAGCGTTGGAATCGTCTCGACCGCTTCCGCAGGATCAAAGCACTGTCGAAGCGTTGCTTCCAGAGCAAGTAGCGTCATTTTATCTACGCGATAAGTTCGCATTAGCGGATGCGACTCGATTCGCTCGATCAATTCTTCCCGACCGACAATGATTCCGCACTGCGGTCCGCCCAGCAGCTTATCGCCCGAAAAGCAAACAACGTCAGCCCCATCGTTAATCGAATCAGCCACCGACGGCTCATCAGGAAGTCCCGGCACCTTCGTATCAACGAGGGCGCCGCTACCAAGGTCGTCAAGCGCGATCAATTCGTGTTCATGAGCAAGATCGGCAAGCTCGGCAATCGAAACTTCCTCAGTAAACCCAATCACGCGAAAGTTGCTAGGGTGGGCGCGCATGAGAATCGCGGTCTCATCGCCGATCCCCTTTTCGTAGTCGCCGATTCGAGTCCGATTCGTCGTCCCCACTTCGCGCATCGTCGCCCCGCTCGCCGAAAAAATATCAGGAAGGCGAAAACTCCCTCCGATTTCGATCAACTGCCCACGGGAAACAACGACCTCTTTCCCCTCGGCAAGAACCCTCAAAATCAGGTAGGTCGCCGCCGCATTGTTATTCACGACCGTCGCAGCCTCCGCCCCAGATAACTCGCAAAGAAGCTCAGACACATGCGATGAACGTTTCCCCCGCTCACCAGTCTCAAGGTCATATTCCAAGTTACAATAACCCGACGCGCCTTCGACGATCGCCTCGATCGCCGCCTCGCTCAACGGCGCTCGACCAAGTCCCGTATGAAGTACAATCCCAGTCGCGTTCACCACCGCCTGCAACGACGGAAGCGCCCGGCGAGTTAATTCCTCTTCCGCAGCCGTCAACAGCTCCTCAGCAGAAAACTCCTCATCCACCTCGCCGTCAATAATCTGTTGACGCGCGTCGTCGATCGCCGCCTGCAGGGCACCAACCACCAAACTACGAGGCATCCCCTGCAACCAGTCCGCCACCTCTTCCGTTTCAAGAAGCGTCGACATCGACGGCAGCGATCGCAGCAAATCTTTCGTGGCTTTGTCCATAAACTAATCCGCCAGAACGCGACGATCTCCGTCGCGACGTGTGAAACCAACCCGGTCGAGGTATTCTAGAAAAGGAACCACAAACTTGCGACTAGAACCAAGCGCCACGCGAACCTCCGACACCGCAGCCCCTCCAGATTCCGCAACAAGCGCCGCGACCTTCGATCGCAAGTACGCTTCCATTTCCGCATGAAGATACATCTTCGGCGCAATTACCACCAGTTCCCCCATCGCAACAGCAAGCGTCGCAAGTCGCAAAACACGCTTCTTATCTGCCTGGGTACCGATTTTCACCGTGTCGAGCGTCGGCGGTTGGAACGCCCCCCCCTTGATCTCCGCGATCATCTCCGTAAGCAGTTTTTCGTCAGCTTTGCTAAGCTCCGGCGCAAACGACGGCGCACAAATGAATTTCCCGAAGTCTTTGACCGTCTTTTTCGCCACCAGCTGATCCAGCAGAGGTTTCGCGATAGCACGATGTCCCGTCACACGCTCGATCCATCCAACCACCGCGTCAAAAGGTCGCCCAGGTAGCTCTGGATGCGACCGATGATGACGCTCAAGCCACCGAACAAGTCGCCGCGAAACTTCCTCAACCGCGCCCGGCGTCGCCGTTACCTCCGACCCAGCCACAGACCCGAGCCGTTTCGAAGAAACAAGCTCACCCATCAAACCCGAAAGCTCGTCAACTTCCACACCCGCCTGCCCGCAAAGTTGAAGCTCGGTCGGCCTCTCAAACCGATACCCTTCCAACACTTGCTCAACCCGATCAATCGGCGACCCCGTCTCAAGTTTCTGTAAGGATGCGAGTTGCTCGTTTGCTTCGCGCCTTCGACGCCGGGCTACAGGACGAACGACAACCCCCCCCCCAATCGTCCTCGATGCAGTCTCGTCTCGAATGATAAAACGTTGGCCATGAACGCTCGCGATCGGCGTCCCGCTTCGAAGTTGTGCATATCCCGACGCGCCAGGTTGGAGCGAAGAATCTCCGTAGAGCACAACGCGCACCGCAACCTCCGCCGTACCCAGCTCAAGTCGAACCTTCGTCGTAGATTTCAGAGGCCTAGGCGAAGAGGAAAGACAATCGAGTCGCACATCGAGCATCGGCGAAGGTTGCAAGTATCCCGGTGTCGCCAGTTCGCTACCGCGCTCGATCTGCCCGCGATCGATTCCACTAAGGTTGATCGCCGCCCGCTCCCCGCGCGCGAGCTGCTCCGTTGAACTGCCATGCGCTTGGAGATCGCGCACCCGACAAGTCGCACCCCCCGGAAACACCTCCAGTGAGTCACCCGATTGAACCTGCCCGCGAAGAACAGATCCAGTCACGACCGTCCCGCGACCTTGAATTGTAAAAACCCGATCGATCGCCATGCGAAAAGGGTTGCAAGTCTGTCCGCGAGAAATCTTCTCCGTCGCCGCTTCAAGTTGCCCTCGCAAAGCATCAAGCCCCGCCCCAGTAATCGACGACACCGGGCAGATCGGCGAATCCGCAAGCGGAGTCCCCGATAGAAACTCGCGAACATCCTCCGTGACTAGCTCCACCATCGTTTCGTCAACCGTATCGATCTTCGTAATCGCAACCACCGCGTTCGTGATCCCAAGCAAATGCAGAATCTCGACATGTTCAATCGTCTGCGGCATGACAGAGTCATCCGCCGCAACCACCAACAGAGCAACGTCAATCCCCGTCGCCCCCGCGACCATTGTGCGAACAAACCGCTCGTGACCCGGCACGTCAACAACCCCAAAACGCACCTCATCGATCGACAGCTCGGCGAACCCCAGTTCGATCGTCATCCCCCGCTTTTTCTCCTCCGGAAGCCGGTCAGGGTTCGTCCCAGTCAGCGCACGGATCAGCGACGTCTTTCCGTGGTCGATATGCCCAGCCGTTCCCAAAATATAGCGCGTCCCTGAGGTCGCGGCGTCGGTTTCAAGCGCGGTCGTCACGCCGTCGATTATCAAACCAGTTACCTTCGCTGGCAAGTGGACACGCAAACCACCATGAGTATCCTTGCCGCGGAGGTGTTTTTTTCAGGAGGCGACAGACCCATGAAGTTCAAGAGATTCACGTTGGTTTCCAAACAGCTCGCGACTATTCTACCCATCCTCGCGACCACGATGGCCTCGCCAGTCGTCGTCCGAGCAGCAGACCCCGACTGGGTAGCACACGGCGCCTATGGCATGGTCGCAGCCGATTCCGAGCTCGCGTCAATTATCGGCAAAGGCATCCTCGTCAACGGCGGAAACGCGATCGACGCCGCCGTCGCCGTCTCCTTTGCGCTGGCAGTCACAAGACCCTATAGCACAGGCCTCGGCGGTGGCGGTTTCTTCATGGCACGCCTCGGAGACCAGAAGTACGTCGTCCAAGACTTCCGAGAAACCGCCCCGGCGGCCTCAACCCAAGACATGTTCGTCGCGCCCCCGGCCTCCGCCGGTACTCGCCCAAGCGAAATCGGCGCCCTCGCAGTCGCAATCCCCGGAATGGTTGCCGGTCGAGCAGAGGCGCTATCCAAGTGGGGAACCATGCCCCTGGAAATGGTCGTCGCCCCCGCCGTACGCCTCGCACGAGAGGGCTACCCGGTAGACGCAGATTATGTTCGAGTCACCAAGGAAATCGCAAAAGAATTCAAGAAAAATCCAACCCTAGAAAAAACCTGCAGCTACGTCTGGAAGACCCACCTCAATGAGGGAAAGTTCCACGCCGTCGGTGACATCCTCAAGCAACCAGCACTCGCAAACCTAATCGAAAAAATCGGCAAAGAAGGCCCCGACGCTTTCTACAAAGGGGAAGTCGCAACCGCGATCGCCAAGACCATCGCCGATGGCGGCGGGATCATGACAGAAAAAGACCTCGCCGGATACAAGACAAAACTGCGCAAACCCATCAAAGTCGAATTTCGAGGACACGAATTCTTGCTCATGCCTCCCCCCTCCTCAGGCGGCATCGCCATAGCGCAGATGCTAACCATGCTTAGTGTGTTCCCAAAACACCGCGACGTAGACCAAGCACGAACCATGCACTATCGTATCGAAGCAATGAAGCATGCCTTCGCCGACCGCGCCAAATATCTCGGAGACACCGACTTCGCCAATGTCCCCGTTCGCGAATTATTGTCCAACAGGCACGCCATCGGAAAAGTCAGCAAGACCCGACCCAACAAAACAGGATCCCCCGATCAATACGGAACCCACGGACTCGTCAGCGACTCAGGCACCTCGCACTTTTCAATCGTCGACAATGAAGGCAAAGTCGTCGTTAGCTCTGAAACGATCAACACAGAGTTCGGATCTCTCCTCGCCGTAGACGATTGGGGCTTGATTCTAAATAACGAAATGGACGATTTCACCGCCCAACCGGGTAAGCCAAACACCTTCGGGTTGATGCAATCAAAGACAAACGCAATCGCACCCGGAAAACGACCGCTCTCGAGCATGTCGCCAACCATCGTCATGAAAAGTGACAAGGCGGTTCTCATGATCGGAGCATCAGGCGGACCACGCATTATCACAGCAGTCCTAAACGTCGCACTAGGCGTCATTGTAGATGGACTTTCTCTACCAGACGCCGTAGAACGCATCAGACCGCACCATCAGTGGCAACCCAACGAGGTCTACTTCGACAAAGACCCCTCAGCCTCAATCGAAACAGCTCTCAAAGAAAGAGGCCACATCGTCAGCGAAAAGAGAAAAACCGCCGCCGTCCAGGCAGTCCGCTGGGACGGTTCACAGTGGGTAGGCGTCTCCGATCCTAGAAAGGGCGGCAAACCCTCAGGCTACTAGAAAGCGTCAACGGGTCTTCGTCGTCACACACGAGCAGGAGGAGTACAAAAGTGAAACGCGCAACAGTCGGCATCATCGGCGGTTCGGGTCTCGGTGAAACCATCCTCCAAAAAGCAGGAGGTCAACCGATTGACGTGAAGACTCCCTTCGGGTCACCCAGCGCTCCGCCGATCCTCGCCAACTGGGAAGGCGTGGAAGTCGCCTTCATCGCCCGCCACGGAGAAGGCCACCACCTAAACCCCTCAGCCATCCCCTACCGCGCCAACATCTTCGCGCTAAAAAAACTCGGTGTCTCGTCAATCATCGCCAGCGGCGCAACAGGAAGTCTAAGAGAGGACATGCAACCAGCCCATCTCGTAATTTGCGACCAGGTCATCGATAAAACAAATCGGCGCGACAATACTTTTTATGACCAAGGGCTCGTCGCCCACGTCGAGTTCGCCGACCCGTTTTGTCAGACGCTTCGTGAACTTCTAGCAAAAGCAGGTGAAAAGGTCGCAACAACTATCCACCACGCAGGCACCTACGTCTGCATGGAGGGTCCACAATTCTCAACCCGCGCAGAGTCAAATATGCACAGACAGTGGGGCGGTGACTTGATCGGAATGACCTGCATGCCCGAGGCAAAGCTCGCCCGCGAAGCGGAGATCTGCTACGCACTAGTCGCACTCCCGACCGACTACGACTGCTGGCGACCCGTCAAACAAGGGCGCGCAAAAGACGAGCTTCTGACAGAAATAATAGGGAATCTCAAGAAAGCAACCGAAAACGCAATCGCCCTAATCCATGAAGCCCTCCGCATCATGGACACCTCTCCGCGCACCTGCGCCTGTCACGACGCACTCAAAATGGCCATTTGGTCTGATAAAAACGCCATCGATCCCGAACTTCGAGACCGCCTCGAACCGCTGATCGGTCGCCATCTCGCCGATAATTAATCTAATGAGATCCCATCTCGAGAATCCTTGGCCTATTGCAACGCTCGTTGCGATAGGTGGTCTGTTCGTAGCTCAACCGCCACCGTTGCGTGCCCAGCAACCCCCAGTTGCGCCAAAACCGCAAGTCCCAGATGATCTTCGCCCCGACAAACAAGCAGGCGACGTATACCTGAACGACAGCTTCGAGGCAGTCGATGCACTCGCCCGCGTAGCAAAACTCGCAGCCCTAGCGCGATGGCAAGACGCCGCCGCTCTCCTCGAAGGAACCGTACAAACAGAAGGCGAGAAGCTCATCCGCACACCCGACGGAAAATACCAAAGCGTACGCGATCACATAAACAACCTGATCATCGCCTGGCCACCCGCCGGGTTGACCGCCTACCGCAGTCTCGTCGCCGATCGCGCCGAAAATGCCATCACCCAGGCCCAAGAAAGACGAGACGTCGACGAACTCGTTCGACTCTTCGACCGCTATTTCTGTACCACAGTCGCCGCAGAATCGGCCGCCACCATCGCACAGCTCGCCATCGAAGCAGGCGACTTCGACCTCGCCGCCTACGTCTACCAGCGAGTCATCGAATCGCATCCCGAAAAAGATCGCCACAAGACGCGATACAGGCCAATGCTCAGGATCGTCTACGCTCTTCGCGCCGACCCGCCCAAGACCAATGTAGAGAAGCCCTCGACAGAAACCGGCGAAAACCAACAAGTCCGATGGCACGGCCGCGATCGATCCGTCGATGATGTCGTACAAGAAATCAAGGAGAACTTCGAACCACCCCAACCAATGAATTCGCCTGGCCAATGGCCTGTCTTCGGCGGATCATATCAAAGATCTGCACAAGCAAGCTGCAACGTCGAAGAACCTGGCTTACTTTGGAGATTTCGTTTTCGACAACGCGAAACAGATGACACAAACGGCCTCCGCATAGAGTTCAACCGGCGATCCGCACGTGAGGCTTCGCGCGACCTCACGATTTTTCCGGTCGTCAACGACGGCCTGGTCGTCGTGCAACGCTTCCGAGACATCGTCGCACTCCACAGAAACACCGGAGCTTTAGCTTGGCGGTTTAGTCCAGACGCCCTTCCAACAGAACCTGACAACTACCTCGATGACCGTCCGCCAGGATGGGATTCCGTGACCATCCATCGCGGCAGAGTCTACGCAGCCCTCCCGCGCGAGGACGTGTCATACTATGACTACAACACCACCGGCAGCGGCGTGGAACTGGTTTGCCTTGATCTTCACACCGGGCATCTCCTTTGGCGCACCGGAAAAAGCGCCGCATCCGAGTTCGCCTCAGAGCTGAAGTTCGACTCAACTCCCATCGTCGAAAACGGACGAATCTTCCTAGTCGGAAGAAGAAGAAGATCGTTTGGTTTCGAGGATTGTTATCTCTATAGATTCCGCGCGACAGACGGTCGATTAATCGGACGCGTCCACCTGGGAAGTGCATCCACAGCCACATTCGGATCGCGGACGGCTACGTCCGCCATCGCAGCGATGAATCGTGGAACCATCTACGTAAACTCAGGACTTGGAACCATCGCAGCCGTCTCCGCATTCACCGGCAATGTACAGTGGCTGACCCTCTACAAACGCCTGCGCGAAGAGGAAGGCGCAGCGGCTGGGCGATCCTCACGCGACGTAAGACCCTGGCAGTTTAACCCGATCATCTACGACCGCGACAAGCTCTATGCACTCCCAACAGACTCCGCCGCACTTCTCATCTTGAATCCAACCAACGGAAGCACGATCCAAGAAATTCCGATCACCGAACTCGGAGGGATCGACACACTCGTTGGCGTGGACCAGGATCTACTATGCGGCGTCGGACGAACGATCTCATGTTTCAACGCTCAGACCCGATCCACCGTTTGGTCCGCGACTCTTGAAGGCAGCGAAAGACCCTTCGGGCGAGCGTCATGGGCGAAAGACCGCTTGCTGGTCCCGTTTAGAAACCACCTGGCGACCTACGCAGCCACAAACGGCGCAGCGCATCAAAACCCTTGGGAAGTCGAGAGTCAGGGCGGAAACCTACTACCCCTGGGCGACATGCTCATCGTCGCGGGCGTCGCCGAGGTGACCGCCTACGTTCGCAAAGCAGACATATGGCGGTCCCTTCGCCAGGCAATGACAGACGCCCCCGACAACCCGCTTCCAGCGATCGAATTGGCAGAGGTCGCCATCGGCGCAGGCGACCATAAACAAGCAATGGAAGTCTTGGACGAAGCGGTAAAGAGGTTCGCACGCGCAGCAGATCCAAGCGATCCCGCCGTCCAAGCCCGCCTCTTCAACGACGTCTGCAAGTTCGCGCAAGTTCTCGCTGATCACGAAACGCTGGATCGTGAGACCCTTGACCGACTTCAGACCTACGCATCCCGTCACGCCCCAGATCCAAAAGCCGGCTTGCGATACCGCTTCGAGTTCGCCAGAATCTACGAACGCGTCGGCGCCTCAAAAGAAACCGTCCAGCTATACCACCAGGTCTTGCGCGATCGCTCACTTCGAGAATTGCCCACCAACGCTGGTCGCCGAGGCGAGCGCGACGCAGCATCTGTCGCCGCCACCGAAATCGCGGCACTAATCGCCAGGCACGGAAAAGAAGTCTACCAGCAGCTCGAAGAAGAGGCCCAGCGATGGCTCGAAGGCGCATACAAAACAGATCACGAAGGCGTCTTCATCAGGCTCATCGAGACCTTCCCCAATAGCGACGCCGCACCCAAAGCCATGGTCGCCTACGGAAGATGGCTCGGCAGAGAGGGGCGATTCGACGGCGCCGTCAAGCAACTAACCCTCGCCTACCATCGAAACACAGACCGAAAAAACGCCCCAACCCTCATGAGAGAAATCGCCGACGCCCATCAGGCAGCAGGTTCCCCACAGCACGCCTACCGATGGTTAACCAAAGCAATGCACGACTTCCCTTCCCTGGAATTCCTCCAAAATGGACGAAGCATAACCTTCAAACAATACCGAAAAAGACTTGAAGGCGTCCGCGACCAAGTCGTTCACGTCAGACCAACCGTAAAACTCCCACTGAATCGCAGCGCAACCTTAGACCTACCAGAGTCAGCCTCACTTCTGTCACCGATCCTAGGCCCCCAACCGGGATCGACTTGGAACACCGTTTTCGTAGCAACCTCAAAGGGCCTGCGAGCAATCAACCCAGCCACCGCAGAAGACCTCTGGCCCGCACCCGTCAAAGTCCCCGGCGACGTCCAACTTCTTCTCGCAAGGAAGGACGTCGCAATACTAAAAAACCTCTACCAAGTTTTCGCCCTAGACCCTTCCACAGGCAATCGCTTGTGGACTGCCGGAGAATCACCCCCACACGTCGCCGACCCCGGAGCAGACTGGGAGGGCGGAGGAACCCTGCGCTCGGTCGCCCCAGACGGCGACAGTCTCGTCATCGCCTTCGACAATGGCGACATGCGCAGCGTATCGATTCAAGACGGTACCGAAAGCTTCAAACGCGTCGTAGAAGATGTCCCAACAGGCGAAGTCCGCTTCACCGCCCCGTTCATCGTCTACCACCTTAGAAGCGCAGACCACGTCAAGCTATGCGTATTAGACGCAAAAACAGGCGACCTTATCGGCTCAACCCTGACCGAGGAGACCCGACCCGTAGAGCGAATATTCGTCACAATCGACGGACGCATTGTCGTGGTCACCTCCCAGTCGATTTCACTCTTCGACGCCTCCACACTAAAAAGGCGATGGCGATTCGCATCCACCGGTCTAATTCGAAGCTCCTCGCTCTTTCTCGACCTCGACGCCATCTACTACTCCGACGACGCGACGAAGTTCTGCAAGCTCCAACTCGGCGACGGAAAAAAAGATTGGTGCAGTGAAGAAATCGTTGCCCAGGGCAACAACATCGCAGTTCAAAAGGCAGACACCAACCTCATCGTCACAACAACAACAGACGTCGTTTCTATCGACAGCGCAAGCGGAATAACCCTCTGGCGAGGAACAACCACAGACCACCCGAACCTGACCGCCAGACTCATGACAACAAACTACGCTTTGGTCGTAGACGTAACCGAACGCGACAAAGCCAATAGTAACCGCGCCTTTTTCTACGATCACCGAAACGCAAGCGGACTCATCCCCAAAAAGGGCGGCGCACTAGACCTGGGCGACCTGCAAGACGTACGCAACATCCAAGCAACAGACCAAGGATTAGCCATCCAAGCAGACGGCAAGCTCCACCTCTTCACAACCGACCCCTAACCTCCCCGCGTATCAATCTCGTATCCCATCGGCATCCCGCCCGTCGGTGACAAAGCCCACCCTTGTGTCCCACCGGCTAGCAACTCCTGCCCAAGACTTCGCCCCAACCCGTCAAAAAACAATCTGGCAGCCCCCACAAATAAACGAGGAACGCCCCGCAACCGTCATCCGTTCGATCAAACCCCCACAACGACAGCATTCTCCCCCCTCGCGCCCATACACCCGATGCATCTGCTGAAAAGACCCCGCCTCCCCATCCGCCGAGCGATAATCTTTCAGAGTAGAACCGTTATGTTCAATCGCCTTCCGCAGCGTCTTCTTAATCGAAGAAAGAAGCACCCGACACATCGCATCATCAATCCTCATAGCAATCGTCGTAGGATGAATCCCAGCATCAAACAGCGCCTCATCGCAATAAATATTCCCAATCCCGGCAATCGCCGCCTGATCAAGCAGCAGCGCCTTAATCTGTCGCTTCCGCCCTAGGATCGTGCGAAACGCCGCAACGCGCATCGTCAAAGGCTCCTCCCCAAGCGCCCCCAAAACCTTCCCGCGATACTTCGGATTCCCCGTCAAACACCACACCCCCCCCAACCGGCGAGGATCGCGAAACCGAAGCTCAACCCGTTCATCCGCAAACCCAATCCGAATATGCGTATGCGTCTCACATTTTTCGCTCACATCATGAAGAAGCAATTGCCCCGACATCCCCAGATGAAAAACAAGTCGAACCGGATCGTGCTCGTCCCCCGCACCCAGGTCCAAGATCACCCGCTTCGCCCGCCGCCGAACCTCAGCCACCCGAAGACCAATCAAAACTCGCCCCAGAGGCCTCGGATCACCATGCACAACATCCTTCCTCAAAACCCGCGCCCGCGCAACCCGCCAACCGGTGATGACCTCACCCACCTGTCGCACAATCGTTTCAACTTCCGGAAGTTCCGGCATCGCACTTCGCCCTCCAAATCGCCCAGCACCACCACCTAACGGACGCTCAAGAAAACCCATCTTCCAGCATCACACCGCCACCCGCAATCCGTTCTATTTCCCCCCCGAACCTCCCACCCGATGAGCCGATGAAAAAGGGGGTTTCCGTTGACGCTTTCGGCTCCTCGCACTACCATGCTGGGTCTTCGGTTCGCGGCGAAAATCACTGTTTCGCCCCATAGAAAAAAGGACCCCGCCGCACCGCGGCAATCGGATTCTGCAAACACCACGAAAGGCGCACCACCATGAGCTTCGAGAACCTCACCCCACCAACAAACGGTACACCAATCACCATGCAAGGTGACGTCCTCAACGTCCCAGACAACCCCATCCTTCCGTTCATCGAGGGCGACGGCATCGGCCGAGACATCTGGAAAGCTGCCGTCCGTGTTTTCGACGCAGCAATCAACAAAGCATACCAAGGCAAAAAGAAAGTTGCATGGTTCGAGGTCTTTGCCGGTCAAAAATCATACGACAAGTACGGAACATGGCTCCCCGAAGACACCGTCGAAGCTTTCCGAACATTCCTGGTCGGCATCAAAGGCCCCCTCACAACCCCCATCGGTTCCGCCGCAGGCACCTCCGTCATGCGATCCCTAAACGTCGCCCTAAGGCAAAAGTTAGACCTCTACACCTGCCTAAGACCAGTCCAATACTTCAATGGCGTTCCATCCCCGGTCAAGCGCCCCGAACTCATCGACATGGCCATCTTCCGCGAAAACACAGAAGACATCTACGCAGGAATCGAATGGCAGGAGGGCACCCCCGAAGTCAAAAAAGTCATCGCCTTCCTGCAAGATACAATGGGCGTAAAGAACATCCGCTTCCCAGAGACCAGCGGCATCGGCGTCAAACCAGTCTCGAAAGAAGGCAGCGAGCGCCTAATCAGAGCAGCCATCAACTACGCCATCATCAACAAGCGAAAGAGCGTCACCCTTGTCCACAAGGGCAACATCATGAAGTTCACCGAAGGCGCTTTCCGCGACTGGGGTTATGCATTAGCAGATCGCGAGTTCGCTGATAAAACCTACACGTGGTCCCGGTGGGAAAAAACAAAAGCAGAAAAAGGCGAAGAAGCAGCCAACACCGAACAAGAAAACGAGCTAGCCTCCGGCAAGATCCTGGTCAAAGACGCCATCGCCGATATTGCCCTCCAACAAGTCCTAACCCGCCCAAGAGAGTTCGACGTAATCGCCACCCTCAACTTGAACGGCGACTACCTTAGCGACGCCCTCGCAGCCCAGGTAGGCGGCATCGGCATCGCCCCCGGCGGCAACATCAACTACAAGACCGGTCACGCCATCTTCGAAGCAACCCACGGCACAGCCCCCAAGTACGCCGACCAGGACAAGGTAAACCCCGGCAGCGTCATCCTCTCCGGCGAGATGATGTTCCGCCACCTGGGCTGGACCGAAGTAGCCGACCTAATCAACAAAGGCCTAAACGGAGCAATCGCCGCCAAGACAGTAACCTACGACTTCGAACGCCTAATGAGAAGCGAAGGCACAGAAGCCAAACTCCTAAAATGCTCCGAATTCGGCGACGCAATCATCGAACACATGGGGTAATCGAACACATGGGGTAGGCAAATAAAACGAGACGGCGACACCACAACGACACCGCCGTGGTGTCGCCTCTTGTGTGGCACCGGTTTGTAACCGGTGCAATTAAGCCGAGTAGGCCAAGCAAACCATAGGGCGGGCACTTCCCGCCGCATGCGCTATCAACCCTCAAGTCCGTAGCCTCCACCGTGCGGACCACCAAGATCAGAGCAGCGACCGTAAGGGAGCTAGACGGCGAAACCAGCGCCAACGCGAAGCGCAATCGCCCCGGACACCATCTTCAAGTAGGGCACGGTGGTTCTTCCGCCTCAAAGCGGAAGGTTCACCTGCCGTCCGGAACGCCATTTCCCGCCTCTAAAGCGCTGATCGCTTAAGAAATCCCCTTAACCGATCACCCGTCAAGTTATTACCGTAGGAACCGCGCGTAAGGTCCGCGCCTTGGAGTCAAAAGAAATAGATGAGCACACCAAACAACAAAACTGACAAACAAACCCATTTTTCCCACCTCACGCACTCCAATCGACGATCCCCCTCAAAACAAACCCATCAAAAAGCCATTTCCAACCCATTTCAACAACAGAATTCGCCAAGAAATCGCGCAAAAACCCCTCCCGGTCAGCCCGCATCTACTCCTGCTCTGCCACAAGCCCCCGCGCCGTATCCCAGGTCAACCAATTCTCCAACCAGCAAGCCTTGTTCTTCCACTTCCCATACTTCGCATAGATCCGCTCGATCTTCTTCGCCGTCGGTTTCTTCCCGCGCGTATGAAACTTTGCAACGTGCGCATAAGTCGCACTATCAATCGCAAGTCGATCATGTCGCCCCAAAAAACCAATCAGATAATTCGCACTCGTCGGCCCAATCCCATCAATCTCCCGAAACATCTTCACCAGATCCTCGCTCGATACATCCGGATCATTCGCAAGAGTCTTCAACGAGTCAGGGTCGAATCGTTTCGATGCAACGTCATCACAAAACTTCAAAACCGAATCGCATCGATATCCAAGGCGACAAACATCACTCAGATATTTCTTCCCACCCTTCAGAATCTCACGAGGAGTAGGCCACGCCGACATGTTCCGAAAGTGCGTCAGGTTAGGTCCAAGCTGACACATCCGGTTAATCATCTTCACCGCCTGTGTCCAGTTCACGTTCGTAGAGCAGAGCGCCTTGAGAATATTCTCCGTCATCGACGCAGAACGAATCATCCGACCCGCCCCGATACTAGGAACGACCGACAACACATCATCCCCGTCACACATCACATAAAACTCAGACAAGTCCAAGTCCAGACCAAGGGTAAATCGCAACCGAGTAACGATCCCATCAAGAACGTCATCTTCAATCAACGTCCCGTTGCGAACATCGGTATCAACCGAAACGTCCAAAGTCTTTTTCGCCCGCGATCGCGTCGACGCTTCGGTCACACAAACACGAAACACCCGATCGCGATCCCGTTCGATCAACTGAAAACAAGACCCCCCTTCGGACCAGCTCATAGGCGCACACTCATGCCACCCATGACTAAGAACGGTAGCCTTCAAAGAGAACTCCCCCGGCGCTTGTATTTTCCGTTTTCGTTGAATCATAATCCCATCTTTACCGAGTCTTTCTCAAATCGCTACCGCTTTCTGGCACCGCGCAATTCGAAGCCGTCACGACACGACTATCCGACCGCGCCACGCCCGGGTCAAACACCTAGAATCCGACCTTTTTCCCAAGAACGGAGGGCCAAGCCTGAACATTTCGCCTCATTTTTACGCTGAGTTATCGGACGCCTTTGACCAAACGGCGTTTTTCTGATGGCCCTGTGATTCAGGTTGTTACAATCGACGTAAGTACCGAAACCCCCGTAACTTGTGCCTGATTTCGACTATACCACAATATGTAGATGATTTTCGTTGACGATGCCCGATAGGTGGTGTAGAATTGAGTTTGCCGCGATAGAGTTGAGTCGAGGGCAAGAATGACCCGGCGTAAGCCGGGTTTTTGGTCTGCGGATCACTTCGGGTCGGCTATTAGGCAAGTGGGACGAAGCTGGTAGTGCGTCAGAAGAGGACGCAGAATCTAGTGGTTCTTGGGATCATTTTCATTAGGCATTTCAATCCGGTGCGTGGTCGCCGGTGGAGGCGTATAGGCTTATGGCAGAAGCGTTGGTAGAAAGCCAGAGCTTGGGTGCTAAGGAAGGCACACGGAAGTCGCACTTGGGTCTTTCGCAGAATGCGGAGCGAGTCCTTCGAGCGCGATACTTAAAAAAGGACGAGCAGGGCAACTGCACTGAGTCGTCGACGGACCTCTTTCGCCGCGTCGCCAAGGCAGTGGCTGAGGCGGAGACCCGTTACGACAAGGACCCTGAGGTCCGAAGTCGATGGGAAGAGCGATTCTATTCGCGAATGGTCTCTCGCCAGTTCATGCCCAACAGTCCGACCTTAATGAACGCCGGTCGAGAAATGGGTATGCTTAGCGCGTGCTTTGTCCTCCCCGTCCGAGACTCGATCAACGAAATCTTTGATTCTATCAAGCATACCGCGCTCATTCAAAAGGCGGGTGGCGGAACCGGTTTCGCGTTTGATGAACTGCGGCCAACGGGTGACTATATCAACAGCTCTGGCGGAACGACCAGCGGACCAATTTCCTTCTGGCGTGCGTTCAGTGAAGCGACCAACGCGATTCAGCAGGGTGCGTTCCGTCGCGGTGCGAACATGGGGATGATGTACGTTAGTCACCCCGATATTCTCAAATTCCTGCACGCCAAGCAGGATCTCGATCAATTCACCAACTACAACATCTCGATCAAGATGACTGATGAGTGGATGAAGGGGTTCATGGCCGAGCCCAATCATATTCACGTCGTCAAGAATCCGCGGACGAATCGCACTTATGCACTCCCCAAGAACCTCAAGATTTGGGAGTACGATCTGAGATCGCTTATCGAGATTAAGTCTGGCGAGCCGGACCCGGTCGGCGAGTTCTATACCCGCCAAGATATCTGGGACATCATCGTCAACAACGCCCACGCCACTGGCGAGCCAGGCGTTATCTTTATTGACCGGATCAACCAGCACAATCCCACGCCGCACATCGGGCGGATGGAAGCGACCAACCCCTGCGGCGAGCAGCCACTATTGCCCTACGAAGCATGCAATCTTGGCAGCATCAATCTCGAGCGATTCCTCACTGAAAACGAGCAGGGGGCGTGCGACGTCGATTGGGATTCGCTGCGTGAAGCGATCCACGATTCGACTCGTTTTCTAGACAATATCATCGACGTGAACCGTTATCCGCTGCCAGAAATCACGGAAATGTGCACGAACAATCGCAAGATTGGTCTCGGAGTGATGGGCTTTGCGGACGCGCTCTACCGTCTTGGCGTTGCTTACAATAGTGACGAAGGCGTGAAGTGGGGCGAGCGATTCATGAAGTTCCTCGACGACGAGTCGCACGATTACAGCGAGAAGCTCGCCAAAGAGCGAGGATGCTTCCCGAACTGGAAGGGGAGTACGTGGGACACGAAACACAATCGTCCAATGCGCAACGCAACGTGCACTACCGTGGCACCCACAGGGACGATCAGCATCATCTCTGGATGTTCCGGTGGGATTGAACCTATGTTCAGCCTCGCCTTCTTCCGCAACGTCCTCAAAGGGCAGTCGGAAGGGCAGACGCCGATGGTGGAGATCAACCCCATATTCGAAGCTGTTGCGAAGCGCGCAGGTCTCTTAAGCGAGGGTTTGATGGAGCGGATTGCCACGGAGGGCACCCTCGCTCATATGTCCGAGATTCCGGACGATGTGAAAGAGGTCTTTGTTTGCGCCCACGACATCAATCCCAAGCAACATATGCTGATGCAGGCTGCTTTCCAGAAGCACTGCGACGCTTCAATTTCCAAGACGATCAATTTCCCCGAGACCGCAACGGTTCAAGATGTCGACTCCATTTACAAGATGGCCTTCGAGCTAGATTGCAAGGGCGTAACGGTTTACCGAAACGGCTGTCGTCAGCATCAGCCAATGGCACTCAAAGACAGTGGCAAAAACCCCGAGGTTATCGAGGCAAAGGAAGTCGAGACCAAGAAAGAATACAAACCGCTCGAACCGGCGGTCCTGCCTGAGATTACAAGTGGGATTCGCGTTCGCCAGCTAACACCGTTTGGAAATATGCACATCAACATCACTGTTGATCCTGCGACCGGTCGTGCGATGGAAGTCTTCGCGCAACTGGGAAAAGGCGGCGATCTTGCCAACAGCGACCTGGAAGCGATCTGCCGAATGATCAGCTTGTGGTTGCGATCTGGCGGAAGTTTGCAGCATGTCATCAATCAATTGCAGTCCATCGGGTCCAGCCTCCAGGTCCACACCAAAGACGGCAAAATTATGAGCTTGGGCGACGGGATCGCCCGAGGTTTGCGGCGATTCATGCGAGCTAAGCAGGACAAGGGCCTCGTAGGTCTTCTGATCGGCGATGATGCGATGGAAACGCTCAATCGGCAGAGCCCCGATTCCGACGGCAAGAGTACCGGAAATGGAAATGGAAATGGAAACGGCCACGGAACCAGGCCGAACGGGGCTGACTCAGCCACAGCGACTTTGAAAAGAACGGCAAATGCGGTCCCTTCACGCATGGAGTCCCAAGGAATTCAGTGGCAGCAGACGCAATACAAGGTAGTTTGCCCAGATTGCCAATCTGGGCTTCGTTTTAGTGAAGGCTGCGTAACTTGCGACTCCTGCGGGTTTTCGAAGTGCTAACAAATGTTTCAGTCCGGTAAAAAACGCATTTTTTAGGCGACTTTTTTCACCTGAGGGGTACAATTATCATGGGTGGACCAAAGTTCGCCCATGTTTGGAGCCGATATTCTTGTGAGGCGGGCTGGCGAGCTGCCGATTGGCACTATTGCTTTTCGCCTTTGACAACTGAATTCATAAGAGGGAACGATACTGAGAATTACCATGGCTTCTTTCCCCTCCGGAAAGCACCGTTTCGCCTTCGGGTGAGCGGTGCTTTCTTTATGCCTACCGCCGAATTCTTCGACTTAGCCGCCAAGCTGCCCGCTTGTCAGAATCCGACCCTCCGCTATACTTGCTGGGCTCAGGATGAGCGTTGTGAAGTCCTCTTGCTAGTGGCTGAGGACATGAATTGGAGAGATAGATGGCTGTCCGGATCAGATTGAAACGAATTGGACGCAGGCACCGCCCGGCGTATCGCCTTACAGCGGTCGATAGTCGCAAAGCTCGCGACAGTAAGGTGATCGAAGAGCTTGGGTGGTTCGATCCACTCAAACCCCAAGATGACCAACAGGTCGAGCTCAAGAAGGAGCGTATCGAATATTGGTTGAGCGTCGGCGCTCAGCCAAGCGACACGGTCCGTGCTCTTTTGAAAAAGCAGAGCGTCGGCGTTTAGTCGCGCCGCACGGTTTGTGCGCGGTACTACATGCGGATCAACATCCTGACATTGTTTCCGGAGTTGTTCGGTCCGTTTTTCTCGACGAGTATCGTCGGGCGTGCAGTTGCAGCTGGTCTTGTTTCACTGCGTTGCATGAACTTCCGCGAATTTGCAACAGACGCTCATCGCAGCGTCGATGACCGACCGTTTGGCGGCGGTCCTGGGATGGTCTTAATGTGTCCACCGATTGTGGATGCGTTAGAAGATCTTGAGTCTGGCGAAAAAGAAGAACCGGTTCGCATTCTGCTAACACCGCAGGGCGAACCGTTTACACAAGAAATCGCAGCCGAGCTTTCCAGTGAACCTTGGCTGACTTTGATTTGCGGGCATTACGAAGGTTTTGACGATCGAATTCGGTCGGTCAAAAAGGTCCGCGAGATTTCGATCGGCGACTTTGTGTTATCTGGCGGCGAACCCGCCGCGATCGTCTTGGTTGATTCGGTGGTGCGACTGCTACCGGGTGCGCTGGGACATAAAGAGTCTGCCTTGGACGAGTCGTTTGCGGATGGCACGCTGGAGTATCCGCAATACACCAGACCGCGCGAGTATCGCGGGTTAGAGGTCCCCGAGGTTTTGCTCTCGGGCGACCACGGTCGAATCGCCGCGTGGCGTTTGGAGCAATCGCTTCTTCGCACGGCGCAGCGAAGACCGGATTTGTTAGACCGACTCGCCTCGGGCGGTCGGGAACGGAAACAGTAGGGTACGCCGTCTCGATAGTTTCGGGCGGCTTTGGATACGCAGGAGCTAACGCACCGATGGCTAAGCCACTAGTTGATCTCGTCGAAAAGGCGTACCACAAAGAGACGATTCCCGTCTATCACGTTGGCGATACCGTTGACGTCCATACGCGCATCGTTGAGGGCGAGAAAGAGCGCGTTCAAGTCTTCAACGGCGTGATCATCGCTTCTCGCGGCCAAGGCATTAATGAATGTTTCAAGGTTCGACGCATCGTCGCCAACCAGGGCGTCGAGCGAACTTTCCTGATTCACTCTCCCAACGTCGTTGACGTCAAGATCTTGCGGCGGGGGCGTGTCCGTCGGGCTAAGCTTTATTACCTGCGCGACCGCGTCGGCAAGGCG
>JAJDDZ010000193.1 GCA_029260025.1 Phycisphaerae bacterium
GGGCGCGTTTGCGATCCTCTCGGTGTTCGTATTCAAGGATCGAACTGTCCCGCTGACCGCTTCGGCGATGGGTGCTCTCGCTTTAGTTCTGGCCGATGTGCTCCCGATCAACCATTTTATCCGCCCCATTGCACCCGTTCTGTTGGATACGATCTGGATGTCGATTCATGTGCCGATCATCATGGTTTCGTATTCGGTTCTCGCCCTGGCTGTGCTGATCGCTCACGCACAGTTGGTTGTGATGGCTCTTGCGCCTAAGAATTCGAAGCTTTCCACGTCGATCGATGCGCTGCATTACTGGTACGTTCACGTCGGCTCGATCCTGCTAACCGTTGGGATCATTACCGGAAGTATGTGGGCTGCGTCGTCCTGGGGACGTTATTGGGGATGGGATCCTAAAGAAGTATGGTCGCTCGTCGCACTGCTTGGGTACTTGACGATTTTGCACGTGCGGTCTGACCACGAGCGCTTTTCCAAGTGGGGATATGTGATCGCAGCAATTCTTTGTGTCGCGCTTTTCGCTGTCGTAATTCCAAAGCTCGCCCCACTGACGGCGGGTAAGATCCTAGGTCTCACCGGAACGCTTGGCGGGATGATTGTTCTTGTATTTGCTCGCGGGAATTTCGCGACCTGCGCGAAGAGCATCTTGTGCTTCTGGCTGATTATCATGACCTATGTCGGTGTAAACTACGTTCTTGGGAGTGGTCTTCATAGCTACGGGTTCGGGACGGGGGCCGTTGTGAAATACATGTTCCGCTCGGGCGCGATCGACCTCGGATTTGTCGCAATCTTCACGGCGATCTACCTGGTGCGCAGAGATAGGACACCACACCAATCCACGGAAGAATCGTGCGACCAATTTGTTCCACGTAAGACCCAGTCTGTCTAGGCGAGGTTCGTATCAACACCACCGGCGCCCGCTTTGTTACCTTACATTATTAGGTATAAGGCTCTCCTTCGCGCGCCTCAATAGTTTCTATGTATGAGCGCGATTGCATCGCTAGGGAAAAACTTTTTCGACGACTTTCGTCGCCCACAATCCCTCAGAACTTCGGACGGGTATGTATTTTAATCGCCGCGGCTGCCGTGAAGGTTTGGTGTTAGCCATCAGAGTGTTGGCGCCGCGCAGTTACTTTGAACCGAGTGCGAGTATAGTGCTCATCCGTTTCTTTACGCCAGAAACGCCGATACGTGCATCAGTGGAAACATGCCCCTTTTGGTTCGCGCAACGATAGCTGGATGGGCACACGGGATTGCGCCCTTGATCCAAGAAAGCGCGCCTCTCGGCGGGGGCCGCGGTTTATATTCCCTGCCCGGTTTGCCAAGTACGTCTTGTCTCATAGGCAGCGCGTGTCTGAATTAGGAGCTGCGATTTTCCAGTGGCCGAGCCATCTTACTCGCGGTACTCGCGTCAAGGACAACGAACTTGAACCTTCGCGATCTTGGGCAACGTTCATTCTGCGCTCTGTGAGGCTATTTCGGCTTTTGGCACGACACGAAGAAAACGTTGAACAAGTGACGTGGTAAACTACCACATCCATCTCGAACTACTGTTCAGGAAAGCGAAGGAACGCTCTAACATGCGACGATTTGCGAAACCGCGTGAGACGCGTCATAATCTATATGTTAAGCGTTTTGCAGGCTTTTCGTCGTGACTCTTGTCCTCGCTGATAACGACGAGGTCCCAGGTCCGAGTCCTGGTGGGCCGGTTTCGACTGCCCTGTGCTTTTTTCTTGAATCTGGACCCGTTGGTGGTTCGTTCTTTCTCACGACGTGTCTAGAGTGCTCCTGAGAGTCTTTTTAGTTGCTTGCGCTCCATTAAGGTTTTCATACGCTGCATGCCTGTGAACATTTTCGTTCCGGTATCGTCGTCGGCGAGTGGGAGGAGCCCGTAGCGGATGCGTCCCGCTCCGAGATCTCGCACGCTCTGTACGCACGTCTTGCCGGGATAGGCTTCGTTTTCAAACCGAAGCTCTGTTGAAATGATTTCGCCGATTCCTAAGACCTCCTTGGCGATGACTGCGAATCCCATTGCGCTGACGTCTACGAGCTCGCAAGTCTCTTCTGAGCCGACGGTTGCTGTGAGTTCGGCGAAGATTGTCGAGACGCGGTGGAACTCTCTACTCTCGGCAGAGGCTGGATTGCTGGTTAGCTCAATCGTGATGGTTTCTTGGGCGTCTTCCCCAAGGATGTTCAGGACGGTTGCGGTCTGTTGCATGAAATCGCGAGCCTGATGGAAGACGCGGATTGTCTGGTCTTTTTCCAGGGTGAATTCCTCGTTGGAGGGGACTATTTGGATTTCGTTTCCATCGACCACTTTTGCGGTTGCCGGGTGTAGCGTTCGCTGCTTTGATGCCATCGCGGTTTGGATGAACACTTCTTGCTCTAGCTTGATCACTTCTACGTCTCCTGTCCTTGCCAGTTACAAATCTACTGCAATTTTGTGCAGACTGTTTGGTCGGCGGCGGGGCGCCTGATCTTGAGACAAGCCGGGGCGAACCCTTAGGTGGTTTTCACGGGGCCGATAATGAGGGCCGTTGTTCCTGTGATCGTGGGGTTGCTCATGGGGGGCCTGCGTTTTTGATGTGTGGCTGGCGATAGATTGGGATTGGCGGGGCGTTTGTCGGGAGGGCTCCTTTTGGGTTTGGAAATGGGTTTCACGGGTCGAAAATGGGTTCGTTTTGAGGCGAATCGTTGATTGGGAGTCGTGAGAGGTGTTAATGGGTTTGTTTGTCAGTTTTCTTGTTTTCATCTGGTTTCTCTTTCTCTTGTTGCCTCTTTGCGCGGACGATCCGCGCGGTTCCTCTGTAATAACGTGACGGGTGATCGGTTAGTGGGATTTCTTAAGCGATCAGGGGGTTAGGGGCGGCTAGCGGGGGTTGATAAGGGATTGGGTGTGGACCTTGGTGGTTGTTGGGGGTTTAGCCTAGTGGGGAATGGCCGCACGCTTGGGCTTGCAAAATCTACGTCGCTTGGTTTTTCAATCCTGTTTTCTGGGGGGGGGAGTTGATTACGGGCGTTCGAGGGCGGGGTTGTCGCGTTGGAGGTACCAGCTGCGTTTGGTTCGCGAATGAGAGTGGCGACACAGTTTGGGGAATGCCAGAACATGGCACTAGCGAGCAGTTGGGTCGATGGCCAAATCGAGATGTTGGGTCGATGACCCAACCTACGCTGCCCCTCTTTTCCTTTTCGCTCGCCATCTTACGTAGGCCGGCAGGAAGGTGGGAGTAGGCGTTGATTGGTTCGCGGATCAATGGTAAAGGCAGGTGAACCTTTCGCCTTGGGGCGAAAGAACCACCGTGCCCTACGCGGCTTGCGGCGGGCGGTGCCCGCCCTACGAAACTTTTCGGTAGCGGCCTCGGTTGTAGATCATGCCGGTCTCTTGATCGAAGTAGAGACCGTTGGCGGAGTGGACGTGCGGGATGTACTGATCCGACGGTGAAAACGAAAGGTCTAGGCCGTCACTGCCCCGCTCGAACGTGGACCAGCCGCCGTATGGGTCGTAGCGGTACTGATACGTGACCTCTGCGCCGCCGTAGTCCATGACGTTGGCGACGACGTTGTAATTGGCATCTTGAAGCGTGTACTCAAGGTAGTCGGTCGAGTTCACGTGCGAAATGACGCCGACCTGCTCGTCCAGACCGTAGACGTCTTCTTGGGCTGTTGGGGAGGTGATGGTTAGGGCCTGGGCCAGGAGCTTGGGGGGAGGGGGACGAGATGGGCATTAAAAAACCCTGCGAGGGTGCAGGGTTTAGATGCCGTGCAGGGCATCGAGACCGACGGGATTCGAACCCGCAACGTCCGGATCGACAGTCCGGTACTCTAACCAATTGAGCTACGGTCCCTCCTATTT
>JAJDDZ010000194.1 GCA_029260025.1 Phycisphaerae bacterium
GGTTGTTGACTTCCTGTCAGCCTCCTTGCGGGGGATGATCGACATTATTGGGATTGGTTGGTGTCGTCTAGCTCCCTTACGGTCGCTGCTCTGATTGCACTGGCGGGCGAGGCGCCAGTGGGTCCCGAGGATGGGCCGGGCGGCGGAAACTACGATGGAATAGTTTCTAGAATGGGCCGCACCGCGGACCCTACGGTGTGGTTGCCGATGGCTTGGTTGTTGACTTCCTGTCAGCCTTCTGGCGGGGGATGATCGACATTATTGGGATTGGTTGGTGTCGTCTAGCTCCCTTACGGTCGCTGCTCTGATTGCACTGGCGGGCGAGCCGCCAGTGGGTCCCGGGGATGGTCTCGGGGTGGTCCGCACAGCGGAGCCAACTGTCGGATGGATTTCAGCGGAGCCTACGGGTGGATGGTTTTCAGAGGACCCTACGGTTGGATGATTTACGGCGGAACCTTCTGTCGGACGGATTACAGCGGAGCCTACGGGTGGATGGTTTTGGAGAACGCAGGATGGTTTTTTGGATGCGGGTGATCCTTAAGATGCCTTGTCTGTTGCGTTGGCTGTGCCTAATTGGACTGAGGCGATTGCGGTGGCTACGTCGGACTCGAACTGGAAGACCTTGTCTAGCCCGGTGACGAGAAACAGACCCCAGACGTCGGTGCTCATACCGCAGAGGAGGACGGTGCCGCTTTTGCTTAGGATTGCTTTGCGGAATTTCAGGAGCTTGGCGATGTTGGATGAGTTTAGGAAATTCACGCCGGTGAAACTCAGGACGACGCCCTTTTCCTTATACTCTTCTGCGCGTTCTAGTAGCTGCGACATGTCGTCGGAGAATGCTGGGTCGTCTTGTAGCTCTACGACTAAGATGTTGTCTGACCAGTTATCAATCGTCACTGCTTGCACTCCTTTTTTCGGTCACTTTTGAGAAGCGTAGTGTGGGGGTGTTTTGGTGTCAAACTCTTGGGCGGGTTGCGCGATTTTACGTCCGCCTTCGGTGGGGCGCGGGCGTTCGAGGCGTGCGGGAGTGGTGACGCTATTGCGGACGAACGCTTCTTGTGAGCGGTCGGGGGGTGGCTGACTTTATTGGGATTGGTTGGTGTCGTCTAGCTCCCTTACGGTCGCTGCTCTGATGTGTCTTGCCGTTTGTTGGGTTGGTTCGCCCTTTGTTGTAGGGTGCCGTTTGTTTGCTTGGGGATTGATTATTTTTCAATGTTGTTTTGCTGGGGGCGGTTCTGCGACGAATTTCATTGGCAGATGGGGATGATCATTTATGGATGGGGTTATCTTTGGCGGATTAGGGATTCTTTTTTTACTGATAGTTTTTTTAGAGTTGGGGCAACGTCGGTTAGCCATCTTTTTGCGTCTGTGTAGTAACCGGCGGTTGGTTTCAGGTTGGCGTTTTGGGTGGACCAGTAGCCGTTGAAAACGTGCATGAATAGCTCGCGGATGTACTTGCTGTAGGCGCTGGCGAGAGCAACCGGGAAATGCTTTTGCTCGCCGCCTGTTGAGAATGAAATTTTTACCACGCGCGCGGGGTTTGTCAGGCGGTAGAGACTGTTTTCGGGGGACTCTTCTAGTACCTGGATGTCGTAGTCGGGGAAGGCGGTTTGTAGAACGCCGCGGTAGTGGGTACGGCCTCCTAGCCTATCGACGCAGATGCGAACGCGGCGTTCTGATGAGCAGCGGATGATTTTGTCTATCAGGCGGGTTGCTTGACCTATCAGGACGGTTGCTTTGTTTCTTGTGAGGTCGATCATGCGGTTGAACTGTTTTTCCAGGAGGGGTTCGCTGAAGACCTCTATTAGCTCGATGTTTTTTTCGGCGCAGTTGCGGCGGATTGCGTTTGCTCTTGTTGGGATATCGCCTACTGCTTTGTCGATGGGCAAGGGTAGCTCGTTGATTGTGTACCAGGGGTAGTCTTCTAATTGAGTGGCGGCGGTCGGGGCGATTGTTTCCAGGAGGTGGTGCCAAGTTTTTGGTGTTTTGCCGGAGACTGCTAGCATTACCAGGGCTGCGCGCTCCAGGGGAGCGAGACTTGATCTTGATTTGAACAGGACTTTGCTGTCCGCGATAGCCAGGCGTCTGTCGGAGCGTGAGACATTCTTGGTGCATGTGTCGGTTAGGGCTTGCCACATGCATGACTCGACTCTTTTGTCGGGGACGCGGAAGACCGTTGCGGAGACTACTAATGGGCCTAGAAGTGGGCCTAATCCTGCTTCGTCTATTCCTGCGATGATGGCCACGGGTTGTTGTTGCCTCCTGAGCTTTTGTTGATGCGCCGGGATTGTTTTAGAGGTTGTTGGGTGTGGATTCAACCCGTTGATTGCGTTTGTCGATGCGTTTTGCTTTTGGCGGGGGTCGGGAATCACAGGCTGCTGTTTTGTCTAAGTATGCCTTGGACGTGAGGTTGCGGAGGATAGCACAGGGAAATGACAGGGGGATTTTTTTGGCTATTTTCCGCCGACGCACATGGGGGATAGTGCTTCGAATAGCTTTTGGCAGTCTTGGCCTTGCTTTCCGGTTGGGTCGCAGTGGTACAGTTCGCCTTTGCGTTCTGAGTCGCCTCGGAGTCGGTCTAGTAATTGATCGATTCGCGAGAGGCAGGGTTCGGTTTCGGGACTGACGATTCCTAAGCTCGCGTTTACAACGATGATGTCGCTTTCGACTAGGCCGTGATAGGGTTGTTGTAGCTGGATGCGTGTTGCTAGCTCGTCGCCAAGTGGTGAGTGAAGGAAGCCTCGCATGTGGGATGAGGTGATATCGGGTCTGTCTTCGGATGGTTGGGGCGCGTCGTGGGATTTTTCGGAGAAGAGGCCAAAGATTTCTGAAGCGAAGGCGGCGGTGTCCTCGAGAGCGCGGCGGAGTTCGCCGGCTGCGTGCTTTGAATCTCTGAATACTTCTTCTATGAATGTTGGTCTGGGCATTACGAAGACGCGGTGGTCGTACGGGTAGGCGCATCGCAAGGATGGGTCTGCGTCTGCTTCGATGATGACTGTTCCGTATCGATCCTGTTTGTGGATTTCGGCGAGTGCGTTGGGTAGAACGTCGAAGACCTGGTCTTCGTCGAACTCAAGCCAACGGGCTGAGGCTACGTGACAGTCTGAGTGCGCCTTTCCGTTGGAATTTTGCCTGGGCGCTACTTTTTCAGAGCCTGCTTGTACGAGTCTGAAATAATGCGGGGGGCGCTCGAAGAGCTTGTCTGCCATCGTCTGGATGAGCGCACTCTTCCCGGAACGGCGCACGCCACTTACAAAAAGAACCGACAATCCCATAATCCGACTACTCCCAGACCCCGACCTGCCCAACCCCGACTTACCCCGACTTACCCCGACCTACCCCGACTAACCTTAACGCCTCTTGACCTGACCCGGACTCATGGGCAACTTACGGCGAGCCATTCAGTACGAACCGTTGGCGGAGGATGACGGTTCTGACGCTCCAATCGTATGCGCCGCAAGGTCCGTAATCCAAGTTTGACGACAGTTTCCGACGAGACGGGTCGCGGCTGTCGATATTATGGGTCGGACTCCTCTTTTGTTGGTGGTTTCGGGTCCGCAACAGCGAGGTCGTTCTGGGCGACCAATAGCGGAATTGCTGGAGATAGCCTCAGCAGGCGGGGCATCTCGCCGGTAAGCCAGCCTTCCTGAAGCTTTAGTACTCCTGCTTGACACCAGGCAACTTCCTCTTCTTGGGCGTCTTTTCTTGCAAGCTCCTGGGACCATGCTTGGAGAATCTGGGCGCGGGTGAAAGCGGAGGTTCGTAAGGCCTGGCCTCGATTGCGCTGACCTGAGAACCACGTTTCGACCATATCTTCAACGCGCATGAGCATGGCGAGGGCGAGGGTGGGTGATTGATGCTTCGAGAGTAGCTGTGCTCTTAAGATTGCGCCGTAAAAGCGGTATGGTTGAGACCCGACGCGTGGGGGCGCGGTGACTGGACCAATGATGGACAAGGCACGGGAAGGGTCGTCCTCTTTGCTTCTTAGGAGTGCCTGCCAAAGACGGGCGGATGCGGCGATGGGCGTGCTGTCGCTTTCGAGGAGCGTCGATAAATTGGAAGCTGCTCGGCGTTTGTTGCGTGCGTCATCTTCGGAACCTGTGTCGAACAGGTATGCTCTGAGCGCCTGGGCGAATGATTGGATGGTATCGCGGCGAACAGCTAACTCACGCCAAACTTGCTCGGCGTGCATTTCGTTTTCGGTGGGTTCTTCTTTCTTGTCGCCTTGTTCTCTTGCTGCGTCTGCTGCATTGGATTCTTCATGTTGCTCGATTAGGACACTGGCGGAGTCAATGAGTTTTTGGGTGCGATCGAAGAGGGCTTGGCGATCTGCGGGGTCTGGCATTTGTTCTTGGACGATACCGAGGATTCGCGTTGAGGCTGCGTGTTCTGTTCCGCTTGCGAGTAGGCGGTTTGCTGCTGCGAGAAGAAGTTCGATTCTTCTAGGAACGCCTGACGCTTTGTCGGCTGCTTTTTCAAGCGTGGTTGCTCTTTGATTGACCCAGGCGAGGTAGGCTGATTCTTTGCTGAACTTATAGGGATAGGAAACGCGTAGTGTGTCGCGCTTTGGTTGCTCTTGTGCCGCTTGCTTGGGTGGCTGATCCTGCTTTGGTTGGTGTTTTGGGGATTCGGACTGTGCTCTCGCTGGCGCGATCTGGAGTGAGGCAATCACGGCGATAGCCAAGATAAGTAGCGGATTCCATGATCCCGTTTTCCGACACCGTTTCACAATAAACTCCCTTAACCCGTCATCGGTCGCTGCCCCGTTTGATGAGTGTACACGGGCGTCGCTGTTTTGCGAACGCCCATGACAAGTATGGACTGCCTGCCAGGGGCCGATCATCGTGCTCTTGCGTTGACCGAGCATACTGACAGAGCTACACTTTCATCGGCGAATGCGCATTTGTTGCTTCAACCTGCGCGATAGACTGCGCGCTGCCTTGATGGTCCGGCTGGGCGAATGTGGTCGTCGTGGGCGATCGTCTCAATCCGGTAACTCCCGATGCCAAGAATGCAACACGATAGCTGGGACAGTGCGGACCTCGAGGAGACGGGTCACGAAGGTTCTGCGCCTATGCACCTGACGGGCGGAGGTGTTGTCGGCGCTTGGATGGGTTCGCTGGTTCTGCACTTCTTTGCTTTGGGGATCATGTTTTTAATTGTGTTTCCTTTTTCTCCGAATCTGGCGGAGGAAGATGTTTCGATTGCGAATGTGCAGCTTGTTGGTGA
>JAJDDZ010000195.1 GCA_029260025.1 Phycisphaerae bacterium
CAACTCTGACAGACCGCTTCCGATTATCGCTTCGAACGAGGTGCTCGATCGTTTACTCGGAGTCGAGATGGACGATCTTCTTCCTAAGTTGAAGAAAATGGCGGAGGGTCGTGCGAAGAAACAACGAGACCGTGATGCTAAACTTGGTTTGAATCCTGCTGTTGAGGATACTGGTCTTTCATTGCCGGCGAAGGCGTACTTGGGGAGTTTTGTGAATACCGATTGGGGTACGATCAAACTCGTGCTCGACAAGGGTATGCTGGTCGGATTCATGGGTGATCTGCCGATGGATCTCGCGTCTTCTGGGATCGACACGTTTTCTGCCTTTCATAACATCGGGTCGCCTCAGCTGGGGCGGTTTGAAGTTAGTGACAGCGGGGTCGTTACCGCGATCGTCGCCGAGCTCGAAGAGGCGGGCGGGGATGTTCGGTTTGACCGCCGATAGGTGGAATCGGATTTATTACTTGGTGTTTCCTTCTAGATTGAGCAGGAATCCATGCCGTGTTTTTCTAGATATCGTTGGTGATACTCTTCTGCGCGGTAGAAGGTTGAAGCCGGCGTGATTTCTGTGACGATTGGGGTGCTGTGTTTGCCTGAGGATTCTGTTTCTTGTTTTGACGTGTTTGCCGCGGCTTTTTGGTTTTCGTCGTGGAAGAAAATCGCTGATCGATACTGAGTGCCAGAGTCTGGCCCTTGCCTATTGAGGGTTGTTGGGTTGTGCGATGCCCAGAAAATCTGGAGCAGCCTCTCGTAAGAGACCTTGGCGGGATCGAACTCAACCTGAACGACTTCTGCGTGGCCGGTTTTTCCAGTGCAGACGTCCTGATAGGTCGGATTGTCAAGCGTGCCGCCGATGTATCCGGAGACTGCATCGCTGACGCCATCGACCTTGCGAAACTTTGCCTCGACTCCCCAGAAGCAGCCTGCGCCGAATGTTGCTTTGCTAGTCATTCTTTCCTGTGTCCTTCATAACTCTTGGTGAAAGAGCTTGCTCTAAAATGTGGTTTTTTGCCCTGCTTGCGACATGATTATTGCGTCGGGGAAGATCCGGTGTACGCCCTTTGCTTGCAGACCTGCTTCGCCGGTTGCGAAATGTAGTGCGACGATTGTTTTGGGCTTGATCTTGTTCTTTATGAGCACTTGTCCGTTGTAGTTTAGCAGCCAGAGATATGGAACACAGATCACGTCGACGCCGACCGCAGCCGCTTCGATCGCAGCAATCGTGGTTTCGTTTAGTACGCCGTCGCCGACGTGAAGAACGCTTTTTTCACCGATGTGGACGATGAATCCGATGTTGATGATTTCGGAGAACAATGCGCCGCCATGACTCAGGCGTAATACGTCGATGGAAATCCCTTCATGTTTGAACTCGATCGATGATCCCTCTTCGGGTTCGATGGTCTGAACGCGATCGCGATATTGGTCAAAGGCTGTGGCGCCTGTGTCGAGGCGCGAGATTGCTGCGGCGGTTGAAACGAATCTTCCGCCTGGGTTGCGGCGCATGTGGCGACTGACCGACTGGGGATCAAAATGATCCTTGTGGACGTGAGATGCCAGAGCGATCTTGACGTTATGGAACGGGGGTTTGGCTTGCTCCATCAGCTCACGTGTCTCTTCATCGACGCTGTCGTAGGCGGCCTCCCCTTGGCGAAATAGTGCGTCGATCAGGACGCCCTTGTCGCCAGCGGTGATCATGACGCCCATGTTGGCGACGTATTGGATGGTGCCTGCGGTCTTTTCCTTGTCCGAAGCTGCTGTTTTCTTGTCGCCTGCTGCTGATGCTGTCGCAACTATGCAGAGCATGATGACGATGGCTGATGCTATGATTCGTTTTGACATTTCTTGTTTGCCTATTGATTTCTTACCGAACTTTTCTTGTGTCTCGCCCTTGCGATGACGGCGTTTTTACAGGTTAGCGATCGTGGATGAGCAAGTCCAGCGTTTGCGGTGTTTGGCGGGATTCTTGCTGTATTTGGGGCGGTGGTTGTGCCAAAGCCGTTACTTTTCGTTGGTCGGTTGGTCGTTTTGATTCTTCTTGCCTTGAAATGGGTATTGATGGGTTCGTTCCTCGTCGGATCGTTGATTGGTGATCGTGATGGGGACATATGGGTTTGTTTGTGTTTCTTGCGTTTTTGTTTGTCGTTATTCTTCTCATGTTTAATGCTCCTCGCGCGGGTTGGGCGCGGTTGCCTTCCGGGTTAATAACTTGACGGGTGATCGGTTAAGGGGATTTCTTAAGCGATCAGTGGTTTAGAGGCGGCTAGAGTTGTTTAATTCTGTTCGGGGGTGGCCCGCGTCTTTTTTCTTGCCATTGCGCACATAATACGGTCGGTGGGCAATAGACCACCCTACATGGCTTACACATTGAAGTATTTAGATTGTGAATAAAATTCCAGAGGTTTTGATGTCGTAGGGTCGATGGGCCGACCGACGCTCTATTGCACCGGTTACAAACCGGTGCCACACAAGAGGGACGGCGGGCAGTGCCCGCCCTACCTGTGCGATTGCCCGTGCGGCAACCCGTGCGATATTCCGTGAGATAATCCGTGAAATAATCCGTACAATTTCGCGTGCAATTGCCCGTGCGGTTTTCCGTGTGATTATCCGTGCGGTTATGCTTCTTTTTCTATCCAGGTGAAGTTGTAGTCTTTGTCTTCCAGGTCTACGGCGGCGTTTGTTAGCTTCAGGGGTTTGAAGGTGTCGCACATTACTGCTAGTTCATTGGTGCGGTCTGTTCCTATGCTTGCTTCGTATTTGCCGGGGTGGGGGCCGTGGGGGACGCCCATGGGGTGGAGGGAGATTGACTCGAAGTCGATGCCCTTTCTGCTGGTGAAGTTGCCGTCTACGTAGTAGAGGATTTCGTCGCAGTCAACGGAGGCGTGTCCGTAGGGACAGGGGATGGCACGGTGGTCGCCCTTATGATAATAGTCCACCTTTCTGGGGACGAAGCTGCAGATGATGAAGCCCCTTCCGGCGAAGTTCATGTGTGCGGTTGGGGGGAGGTGGATTGCTCCGGTTCTTGGCTGATAGTCGTGGATGTTGAAGGCGACGGGGTACGAGAAGCCGTCCCAGCCTGCCAGGTCCCAGGGGAAATGCTTGTACTCGTGGACGCTGAGGCGGTTGTCGAATTTGACGACTAATGGGTATGGGCCCTCGCCGTGGGCGTTTTTGTCGAACTTCAACAATTCTTGAGGGTAGCGGAAATCCCTGTGACAGAAGGGGGCGTCCATTGTTACCTGACCTGAGTCATTTCGGAACTGTTTGGGGACGTCGATGTAACTTGTTGACTCGAAGGCTAGGAAGGTGCCTTTGTTGCCCTCGGGATGGAGGCGGTATGGGGTGGCCTTTGGGATGATGATGTAGTCGTGCTTTTTGAATGGGAGTGGTCCGAAGACGGTCTCGACTACCCCCCCACCTTGGTAGGCGAACCAACATTCGTCGCCCTCTGCGTTAGAGAACCAGTGCTCGCCGCGTTTGTTGGGCTTGCAAATTGAGACTCTTATGTCGTCGTTGATCAGGAGCGTTTTTCTTCCGGTTAGGAAGTCACCGCCTGGTTTTGCGTCTTGGGTTCTTATGTGCCTACGGTGTAGCGCTTGGTCTGCGATTGGTTGAACTGGGCAGAAGCCGGGTAGGTCCATTGTGCCTACTCTACACTCGTCTGTTGGTGGGATTCTGTAATAGAGTATGCTGTAGGTTGCGTCGAAACCGGCGCGGGTCATGCACTGCTCCATGAGGAGCTTCTCGTCTTCGTGATGGGTTACGTGATGCTTTGGGGGTATGTTGCCTAGGCGGTGGTAGTGGATCATGTCGCTGCGCTCCAAACGTCCAAAAGTCCAAACGTCCAAACGTCCAAACTAGGATCGCTTGTGAAGCTTTGAGCTTTCGACGGGTTTTCTTCTTAGAGGTTTCCTCTTAGGGCTTGCTCTTGTTCTATGCTTACGAATAGGGCTTTGAAGTTTCCGATGCCAAAGCCCCTGCTTCCGTGGCGTTCTATGACTTCGTAGAAGAGGGTCGGGCGGTCTTGGACTGGGCTGGTGAAGATTTGGAGCAGGTAGCCGTCTTCGTCCTTGTCTACCAGGATGCCTAGCTCCTGGAGGCGGGCCCAGTCCTCGCCTACGTCGCCTATGCGTTCTTTCATGTATTCGTAATAGGTGTCGGGGACTCGGAGGAAGTCGATGTCTCTTTTGCGCAGCTGTTCAACTGTTTCGTAGATGTTGCCGGTTGTCATCGCGATGTGCTGGACGCCCTGTCCCTTGTAGAATTCGAGGTATTCTTCGATTTGGCTTTTTTTCTTGCCGTCGGCGGGTTCGTTGATGGGGAACTTTGTCTTTCCGGTTCCGTTTTCCATGACCTTGCTCATGAGGGCGGAATACTCGGTGCTTATATCTTTGTCTGTGAAGTGGGCTAGGTTGGTAAAGCCCATGGTTTTTGCGTACCAGTCTGACCAGTAGTCCATCTCGCCGAGGTAGACGTTTGTGACGATGTGGTCTATTGATGCGAAACCGACTTCGTCGCAGCCGGTGGCCTGGATGGGTGCGTAGCCGGGGGCGAATGAGCCGTTGTAGTTTTTCCGCTCGACGAAACGGAAAACTGTGTCGCCGGCGTATAGGATTTCCCCGGTTACGAGTTGGCCTTGTTCGTCTTTTTCGACGGTTGCTTTCTTCAGGACCGTTGCGCCGCGTGCTTTTGTTTCGCGGATGGCTGACTCGCAGTCGTTTACCTCCAAGGCGATTGCTTTGACGCCGTCGCCGTGGAGGGCGCAATGGCGTGCGATTTCGGAGTCTGGTCCGTAGGCGCTTGTTAGGATGAAGCGAGCTTTGCCTTGCTGCATGACGTAGCTTGCTCTGTCGCGAGATCCGGTTTCCAGGCCTCTCTTGGCGATCGGTTTGAAGCCGAATGTTTTGTCGTAGAAGTGGGCTGCTTGTTTTGCGTTTCCTACGTAGAACTCAACGTGGTCGTAGCCCTTGATGGGCAGAAAGTCTTCTGACATTGGGCTTCGGTGCCCCTGCTCTTCACCGGTTTGAGATGGCGATTCCCTGCCCGGGTGAGGCGGGATCTTTTTGGGAGACGCCATTGACGCTGACGGCGGAGATTATACGGGATGGGGGCGGGGTCGAGCAAGTTGGTGGTGGTTCGCCGGGCGCTGGCGAGCTGGCCGCCCGTGGCACCCTGCGATGTTAGGAGAACTCGTCCCTCCTGGTGCGCTTGCAGGTCAAAGTATGTTGGCGTATTGGTCTAGTACAGCGGGGTTTGCTAGGGCGTCTTTGTTTGGGACTTTTTCTCCGTGGATCATTCGGGTGACGGCTATTTCTACTTTCTTGCCGCTGATTGTGTAGGGGATTGCGGTTACCTGCTTTATGTGCTTGGGGACGTGGCGTTTTGTTGCGCCGGCGATGATGCTTGTCTTGATTTTCTTGACCAAAGCTTCGTCGAAGGCTGCGCCTTGGTTTAGGACTACGAAGAGGCAGATTTCTACATCGGCGTCTTCTGTCCTCTTGCCCACGACTACGCTGTCGGCGATTTCTTCCAGGGATTCGACTTGGCGGTAGATCTCGGCGGTGCCTATGCGGACGCCACCTGGGTTTAGGGTTGCGTCACTACGCCCGTAGACGATGACGCCGCCGCGGTCGGTCATTTCGATGAAGTCTCCGTGTCGCCAGATGCCGGGGTAATGATCGAAGTAGGCGGTGCGGTATTTTTCTCCGTTGGGGTCGTTGTAAAAGGCGATTGGTTGCGATGGGAAGGGTGAGCGGCAGACTAGCTCGCCTTTTTCGCCTACGACTGGTTTGCCGTCGTCACCGAAAGCTAGTACGTCCATGCCTAAACCTACGCACTGAATTTCGCCCTCTTTTACCGGGAGGATCGGGTTTCCCAAGATGAAGCAGCTTATAATGTCGGTTCCGCCGCAAATGCTTGAGAGTTGTAGGTCTTGTTTGACTTCCTTGTAGACCCAATGGAAATTTTCTGGCGTTAGGGGCGAGCCGGTTGAAAGA
>JAJDDZ010000196.1 GCA_029260025.1 Phycisphaerae bacterium
GATGCAAAAGCACGGCTCGTATCGCCTCAGCCCACTCACCCCCAGAACGCGACCCCTCCCCCATACAAACAGAAACCCAAGGCTCAACAGCAGCATAAACCGCCCGCCGAGTCTCATTCACCGCAATCAACCGAGGACACGCCGACTGATCCGCGGCTTCATCTCGCGGCGCTCTCGTATCAGCAACCCGCTTCTCCCAATCCCCCCCCCACCAAGCGCCCACGCCATCCAACCCATAAGCGATCAGATAATTCTCCAGCGCAACCGCAGCAACCCGACCCACCGGCAACACATCAGTCTTAAGCAGCATCCGCACCGACTCGAGCGAAAAACCTCGCGAACCAACCAACACCAGCGCACGAACAAGCTCAACAAGAGGATGATGAGAAAGTGGCCGCCGTCGATCAATAAAAAAAGGAATACCAGATGTCTTCAACGCATCGGATAAGAGGTCATGATACGGCTCAAGGTCGCGAACAATAATCGCAACATCACGATACCGCAGTCCCGCCTTCTCATCCGAAACCCACTCGCAAACTTTCGACACCGCATAGTCAACTTCAACCCGACGCGAAGGAAGCTCAACAACCTCAACCCGTCCCCCTGCCACCTCATGAGTCGAATCCCAGCGACCAAACACACCACGCTCGATCGCGGCAAGCTCAACCGAATTGCGAAACCTGGGCATCACCGGCGGCGAAAGAACTAAAGGCCCCCCAATCGAAAGACCAGCCCCAACAAGTCGCCCACGAACAGACCGATACGTTTCTTCAATCTTAGAAAAAAGCCGCCTGGACGCCGCCCCCCCCACAGAATCCAGCCGCTGACCCGAATCAAATTCCAACACCCCCGGATCAACCAAAACCGTAATCTCAACCTCACCGCACTTCTTAGCAACCTCAACCAAGGTGAGCACTTCCTGCTCGCTCATCGAAGCAAACCCATCAACCCAAAGATGCGCCCCATCAAGCCAATCGCAACCAGAAACACAAGACCGCGCAACACCGAGATACTGCGACGGATCAACCCGATCCTCACCAAGATAATCCAAGTAGGCCCGGTAGATGATCCGAAGATCCGAAAGCTTCAGCTTCGTCGCAGGATCACACTCCCCCGAATCATCCGCGCTCACCTCCCCCAGCGCATCAGGGTCAACCGCCTCCTGAATCAACTCTGCAATCGTAGAGCTAATACGATCAATCCAACCCCCCGCCCGGTCAACCCGACGATAATATTGTAAGTTCGTTGCTTCACGAGCAATCAAATGTCGAAGCACCATCGCACGCGCAGCCTCAGTCAGCGCAGTCCGAGGCGGTGCTCCAACAAAATCCAAAACCCGAAACGCCAGTCGCTGAAAAGACAGAACCTCCGCCCGGTGCGATGCAGGAACCCCATCCCCGTCCACTTCAATAATCGCACGCTCAGCCTGGAAACTAGCCTGCTCAGGAACCAGTAAAATCAGAGGGGGACCATCAACCGGATCACTCGCGAGCTGCGAACGAATTGAAGTAAGACAATGATGCGTCTTACCGCTACCAGCCCGACCAAGAATAAAACGAACAGACATGAACAACCAATTAACCAATCAACCCCATTTGGTCAATCCTCATCCCGTGTGGCACCGGCATCCTGCCAGTGAACCCCTGCCCCCTACTCGACAAACATAGCATCAACAAAAAGCGCCGGATCAAAAGGCGCTATATCCTCCGGCGTCTCCCCCAAACCGACAAACTTAACAGGCACATTCAACTGATCACGAATCCCAACAACAATCCCGCCCTTAGCGCTCCCATCAAGCTTCGCCAAAAAAATCCCCGTAACCGATACATGCCGAGAAAACTCTCGCGCCTGAAGCAGCGCGTTCTGACCAATCGTTGCATCCAGAACAAGCACGACCTCGTGCGGCGCCCCCGGTATCTTCCGCTCAACAACCTTCTGAATCTTAGCAAGCTCACGCATCAAGTGATCCTGCGTATGCAAACGACCCGCCGTATCTAAAAGCAGAACATCCGCCTTACGAGCAACCGCTGCCTCACAAGCATCATAAGCAACCGCACCAGGATCAGCCCCCTGACCATGCTTCACAATATCAACCCCAACCCGCTCCGACCAGACCGAAAGTTGTTCAACAGCAGCAGCACGAAACGTATCGCACGCCCCAAGCACAACTTTTTTCCCCTGCTTAGTGAAATAATTCCCGAGCTTAGCAATACTAGTCGTTTTCCCCGACCCATTAATCCCAGTGACCAAGACAACGGTAGGCCCCGACTCCGCAAACCCAATCGCCCGATCTGCCTCAGGCCACATCTCAACAATATGCGTACGAAGATGATCCCGGATCTCCTGTTCCTCACTAATCAAACCCGACTTCCATCCATCCCGGACAACACCAATCAGTTTCGACGTTGTAGTAGGCCCAAAGTCAGACGTCAGCATGATTTCTTCGAGGCGATCAAGCGTACCCTGATCAATCTTCTGACCAATCCGCAAGACAGACTTAAACCCCGTAGAAATCTTCTCGCGCGTCCGAGCGAGCCCTTTCTTGAATCGATCAAAGAGTCCCATCAGTCGGTCTTTCCCGTCTCCTCTTCGATTTTACGAAGCACACCATCAAGCACCCCGTTAACAAACCGCGGAGAATCCTTACCACCAAACTCCCGCGCTAAATCAATCGCTTCATCGATCGCAACCTTAACCGGCACCCCAACACCAAGCATCTCAGAAACCGCCACCCGCATCGTATTCCGTTCAACAGACGAGATCCGATGGATGTCCCATTTCGTAGATGACGCAGAAATCCGATGATCAACATCCTCGTTCATCGCCCAATATCGAATCACCAACTCACAAGCATAACGACGATCCTTGTCAGTCCCGTCTTGCGCCAAGAGGAACTCATCAAGCTCACCCTCGTCCTGGTTTTTTTGCACATCCCATTGACACAGGGTCTGCATTGCAAGAACACGAGCGTGATGACGTCCTTTGGGCATTGTGATTAAGACCGCACCGGAAGCTGACGTAATACGCTAACGACCTCTATCGCAGAAAGCGCAGCCTCAACCCCCTTATTCCCAGCCTTTGCACCAGCCCGTTCGATCGCCTGCTCAAGAGTATCGGAAGTGATAACCCCAAACGTAGTAGGAACCCCAGAACCCAGCCCAACCTCAAGGACCCCCCTCGCAGCCTGACCAGCCACATAATCAAAATGAGGAGTCTGCCCCCGAATCACGCACCCCAGACAGATAACAGCATCAAACTTCCCGCTCTCAGCCAATTTCTTAGCCACAAGCGGAAGCTCAAATGCCCCTGGAACATGCACAACCGTTATATCCCCATCCGCACAACCATGCCGAACCAAGGCATCCACAGCCCCCCCAGATAGTCTTGAAGTGATAAACTCGTTAAAACGGCTCACCACAAGGGCAAACTTAGCCCCATCAACCAAAAGTTGTCCATGAATTTCATGTGGCATAAACCAGCAACCTCTCAATCCCGAAACCGTCAACCACTCAGTCCCAGCAGGACGAAACACTAACGAACCTGCAAGCGAACCACCTCAAAACACAACCCCAAACCGAACCCGCAATTTTCCCCGATCAAGCCCCACAGGTCAACAATCCCGCATCGTTCGCTTACAAGACCACCAAGCTCAAAGCAGCGACCGTAAGGGAGCTAGACGAACTCAGGACGCCCCGGCAAGTCAAATGACACCACCCATCCCGGTACGAACATTGCCCCACCACCCCGAACGACACACTGTTCGTCCCGCACGTAAGCCACGGTGGTTCTTTGCCCCCAAAGCGAAGGGCCCACCTGCCCCCGCGACCAACGTACGAATCCAGCACCCCTGCCCCCCAAAACAATCATCAAATCCACCCAGATTTTCCTTGACATAGGCAATAGGAGGGAGGTAGAGTGCTCAGATAAGATCGTGGGTTAATGTTTTGGGATAGGGTATCTCGAAAGGGAGGTCACGGTGTCTCATCTTTCACGTCGGTCATCTCGTGCACCAGAATCCAACGTACCGCCAAATCGCCAAGCACCGCACCCCATCTCCAAAGTCGCCGCGCTAGCAATAATCGCAGCCACTTCCACCCTGATGATGACCCCAGCAAAGGCAGCCCCAATAGGCCCCAACACCCAGGTCGTCGCCGATCAGGGCGTATTCTTCCTGGTCGATGGCATAACCCGTCACGCCCGAGGCTCACAAGTCGCCGACTACCTCGCATTTTGGAACGATTTCGAAACCGGCGATCTTTACATCT
>JAJDDZ010000197.1 GCA_029260025.1 Phycisphaerae bacterium
GTTCGTTTTCACTTTGGTCACCGGTCATGGCTAGGTAGACGCAGGTCGTCAAGTACGGACGCCAGCGTTTGCCCGCCCTAGCAAGCCACTCGCGAGCGATCGAAGACGTTTCGTCTTCGCAAGGGCCCATGAGGTTCTCGAAAGACTCGACCGTGAACCACGTTTGCACGCGATCGCGAAGTTCGTTGAGGTCCATACGGTACGTTCGATCGTCAGAAGTCAGATGGATCACATCCCAGACCCAGTCGAGATCGACGGATGTGTTGATGCAATCGTCTTGAAGAAGCGGGATCGCAATTCCGGGAACAGCCGTCGCCTCCAGGTGAGGGAAGCATTTTTCGAGCACGTTGAGACAACTCACCCCGACGATCGCCTCGATACTACCCGTCTCGATCATGCTGCGAACGATAGCGGACCCTTCGGCAACGAGAACAGCGTACCCCAAGTTCTCCGCTTCGACGGTTATGTCGTGAAGAGAGCACAAACCGCACTCTTTGCAGAGTAGACCGAATTCGTCGAATGGCGCGGGGCAGACTTCTTCGGCGCGTAAGCACTTTGGAACAAGGAGCAGCCTTCGCTCGAACGGAATCTGAGCGAGTGTGTCTCGCCAGGTTGCGTTGCTGACCAGGACGCCGATGTAGTCGTCGAACGTGTCAGGAAGATTAGCCAATTCGCGAATCGCGATCGTATGCTTTTGCAACTCGCCCATCACTAGCGGCGGAACGAGTTGATTTCGCAGGACGTATTCGGCGCACAACTGTTTCAGGCGATCGCGAATCTGACGGTCGTCTGGGATGTTGGACTGTGACGGGCGCTCTACCTGTTGGGGGGCGCGGCGTGGTAGCGTTAGCAGCGGAAGAGCAATTCCGTTTGCAGCAGCCTCCGCAGCAAGTGGACGATCTGAGGCCTGGATTTCTGGATTACTGTTATCGTTTGGCATGATCATATTTGCGATCCTTGTATGGCTGAAATCGGACTCGCTCGGTGCCTTGAACTTCTTTTATGTATAGGCACCAAAACCGAAGAACCAGTGCTTTTTCGCGAATCGGTACATCCAGTGATCTTCTGGGATTTCGTTGCCCGGGTCATGCTGACTGTTTAACTCGGTCATCGCGTCTAGCTCTGCCATGACGGTCTGGCGATGCGAAGTATCATGGGCCCCGTGCTTTTCGCCAAGTTCTTTGAGAAGGTCTGGTCTTTCTAGCACGATGCACCCGCGTGTCGTCTTCGCGGCAGTCTCTCTAAAGTCTTTTAGGAACGCTGAGTTTGTCAACGTTTTGTAGATGTCGCCGTCGTTGTCTTGAATCTTTTCCGTTGCAAGCTGAACAATGGGACAGGGTTCGACATCGCCCCAAGGGCCGACGTGATGACTAATCCCAATCGCGGCTGGGCAGAGTGCCTGACCCTTGTCGTCCCAATAGGCATCTACAAACGCAATCGCTTTTTTGGATCGCATGTTGACGACGAAGCGGCGGACATCCAAGACTTGCTTGGGCGTTAGCGCGAGATGCGGGGCAGCTTCTGGACCGACAGCCCGGTAGGTGTGATACCACATGTAATGAACGCCGCGCTTTATGAGGGCGTCGACCCAGTCCTCTCTGACGAGGTCATCGATGTTCGTCTGACAGACGCTTGTCGCGACGCCGACGATGATCTTGTTGCGAATACATGCGTCGATCCCTGCGAGCGTCTTGCTATAGACGCCGAGTCTGCCTCGGCGCTGGTCGCTGACCAGTTCGGTTCCCTCGACGCTAATCAGAGGCGTTGCGTTCCCTGCCTTGCGGAGCTTGGCAGCGACTTCGTCAGTGATGAAGTGCCCATTAGTGAAAATCTGGAAGTAGCAATCGCGATGCTTTTCAAGGATCTCAAACAACTCGGGGTGCATAAACGGCTCTCCACCGAGGATACCGAAGAAGCTGTTTCCGTGTTTTTTGGCGTTGACAATCAGTCGGTCCATATCTTCAAAAGAGATGTTTGACTGGGGGGCGGTCACGTCGATCCAACAACCCGTACAGCGGAGGTTGCACGCGTTGGTGATCGAGATGTAGAGAAAAGGCGGGAAAGTCGTTCCCGTCTTGAGGCGTTTCTTAAAACGTTGGACCGAACGCATCCCCTTGTAGCCGAAGTTGTAGGCAAACTTCCACAAGAGGCGCGCATCCGTCGATCGCCACATTCGATAGCCTAGTTGCAGTACCATACGTCACGTTCCTGGGTAGTAAGACTCGATCAGATACCCCACTCTTCCGTGGAGGGAGGCGGAGCATTGTCCTTGACGGTTTGTGAACGAGCGAGTCGCTTCTCCATTTTCGCTTTGGCGCGATCAGCCCGCTCTTGGATGTCGCCGACGCTTGGCAAACTCATCAGGACTTCGTCTGGAATATCCAGGTCGCCTTGCAACTTCTTGAGACAGCGCTTCCGCTCAATCAGCGCACGCGATTCGTCTCGCTCTGTTGAAAACCGTTTGCGAGCGTCAGACTGTCTCTCGCGAAGTGAAGCGTAAATGTCTCCGCCGAGAAGAGCTGAGATGTCTACCTTCATGGCTTCACGCTGGATGTCTGATTCCCGAACGACGTCGCCGTTGATCGGTCCCTTGCCATACTTCGGGAAGAGAATCGCGACCTCTGGGCAGACTCTCGAGCAGGCGGGGCAGTCCGTTTTGCATTTTTCTTGATTCTGAACGGTGATTTGCTCTTTTTTGTCCACGGCGTAAACATCGAAAAGGCAGAAACTCAGACACTGCATGCAATTTGTGCAGCGATCGAAGTCGATCACGGGGAACCACGGTTTCCACTTCTTTGGTGGCGCATCGCCGAGTGATTCGACCGCTGTTTCGACCGTTTCGATGATTTTGTCCGTTGCTAGCCCGCACACGTTTTGCACGCAGATGGTTGCGTCGTCGGATGTTTGTAGCGAGTCGGAAGGGAAATCTTCATTAAAGCGCCCAACAACAACCAGCGGTGAACCATCGCCGCTTCCGACTTCGCCGTTTCCGTTTGCGAGCGTGACGCTGTGGCCTTTCTCTAAAAGGGAGGAGAACAGCGTGAATCGATCGTCCGGCGAGAAGACATCGCTTCCGGACCCTTCATAGAGCACGACGCGACATCGCTGAACGTTTGTTGGTGTTTTCAGGGTTGTCGTCATGCGTTGGGCTCTTTAATGGTTGTACCATTCAGAAGCAGCGGGACGATTTCTTCTGCACTTTGCTCACGCATGTTAAGAACATCGACGCCGGTCTCGGGTAAAGGAGCACCCGCAGCGTGGAATAGCCACTTAACCGCACGAGGGAAACAGGCGGCGATTTTGACATCGCCCGATCCCGCAATGCGCTTGAGCGCGGGGTCTTTTCGAGCGGACATTTCGCAGAGGTCTGCAACCGAATCAAACGCGACGCCCGACGCACATAGCTTGGATAGCACTTCACTTTTCGTTTCTAAAGGGACCACCTTGGCGTAACTACAATTGCAGTAAACGATTCGCTGGGATCCCGACCCTCTTGCCCCCCCCGACTGGCCATTCTTGCTAGCGTTTGTTCCTGACATTATTGCGACACCTCATGGCGATGGGTTGGGGTAGGTTTTCCAGGGCGGAAGTGCTCAAGGTGCTCCACCTCGAACGAGACGCCGTGGTTTGCTGCTGTCTTGCTTGAAAGGACCGCCGTCGTCGCGGCACGCAGAACTTCCGGGTCCGCCTCGGCGCGAATGTTAATAATCAACTCACCGCCGCCCACCCTGTCGAGCAACGTTTCGCGCTGATCGACGGTTTCATCACTACCGACCAAGCTGACGGCAGCGAGACTTCCTTCCGAGTCGCCGGCGTCTAGCGTCATCTTAAGATGCGCGATTTCGTGTCCGCCTGCCGCGATGTGTGTACGCAATTGCTCCGCGAGGTCGGAGAGCATCGCATTGGCATCGAACTCCGTCTCACACGAAACACGCACGGTGCAGTTCAACCATCCTAGAAGGGCTTCGCCTTCGGCGTATTCGGCGTAATCGATGGTCATCGTCGCTGCGCTCTCGCACTGAGTTTCTAAAACCGTCGCGAACCAATCGTCGAGTCCTTCGCCGCCGATCGCGGAGCAGAGCATAACCGTCGCCTTGGGAAACTCAGACTCAAGATGCGAAGTTAGCGAAGCTCGCAAGCCGTCGTCGATCGTGTCACACTTGTTGATAACAATCAGGTCAGCCTCTTCCAGCTGCTTTCGATAGACATAAGCGACTTTGGAGGAGAAGGATCGCCCCTCGGCTAGACCAAGCACCCGGGCGCAGCGACTAGGATCGACCAGAACACTGAGCGGTGCGACGGTAAACTGATCTCCGTAGATTCTGCTGAGAGGATAGCTAACGGTCGCGACAAGGTCGGTGCAGCTCCCGACCGGTTCTGCTAAGAACACATCCGGGCGCGTTGCCTCTGTCAGACGGTTGGCCGCGTCTACGAGCGAGTTGAATCGACAACAGAAGCACCCCCCGGCGATTTCTTCGACATCGAACCCCTTGGATCGAAGCATCGTCGTATCGACCAGTCCGGTGCTTTGGTCGTTACTGATAAGACCGACACGGAGGCCGCGACCCTTGACGAACTCGCCAAACTGTGCGAGCGCGGTCGTCTTCCCGGCTCCAAGGAAGCCGCCGATCATGATGTAATGCGCTTTGGGAATCGTTCCTGCTATCATCAAGTTGTTCCAAGCATCTTGTCGATCGCACAATCGAGAATATCTGTGTAACCGCCGACGTCTACCGCGTCGTCCGGTCTTGTTCCATTGATCGCGTACAACCAGCCTCGTTGATAAGGATCGGTTTGGACGGTCGCAATGTCATCCGCTAGTACGGGGTTTCCCCCGGCGAAAGCGCCGTCCATCGGACAGTACAAATCCGTCACCGCCTTGAAGCCTTCGACCCAACCGACAATCTCGCCCTTGCGAACCGCGCCGTTTAGCTCGACCTCGTAATCTAGTTCAACCGGCTCGCCAAGCATTCGCGTTGCAAACTTCGTAAACCCGACACGCCAGACGCCATCGGCCTGTTCCATCAGCCAAGAGTGGCTCGGAGTATATAGTCGGTCAGAGAGAAGCCGCGTCGAGAAACGCGAGCGCTTGTATTGGACGTGCAACTGCTCCACTATGGAAAAATAACATCCTCTCCGATGTCACGACTATCGTCGCGCTGGCCACGCTGCGCGGCGGTCGAATCGACCCGACGGACATCATACGCTAATCGAGGATGCTATGCGCCTCAAGTTGGGCGTGACTGACAACCCATTACAACTTTCCGGCGATGTCGAGCTCCCAGGTGGACGTTTGTGCGCCGGGGCGCACTCTATCCGGGACATCCGGCCAGATTCCGGTTCACGCCTAATGCTACAGGTAGCGTAGACCCAGCCTGCTCGTGACATGACCGATACATGGCGGACTGCCTAACGTGGCTGGGTCGACTGGAGGAACACAAGACAGCGCTACAGGAATCTCGTGGGATTACCGGGTGCCGAGCTGAGGCACGCAGCATGCCCTGGACACCTTAGAGGGCTTGAGAGCGCGAGATTGGACTGGAGGATCCTAGAAATGGGCACCAGTGGTGCTGCACGGTTGTTCTCTACCCCTATTCTAGCTTTCTGTTTCGTACTCGCGGGAATTACTGCCGGTAGTCTTTACGGACAAGATAATGAGGACTGCCTAGATTGCCACCGGCGTGTGGGGCTTCGCGTGGAGCGCGAGGGTCGCTCGATCTCGCTCTCTGTCGACCCCGATCGGTACGACGAAAGTGTTCACGCCGGGCTCGATTGCGTGGATTGTCACTCGGAGCTCGAAGGCACGGGCACTTTTCCCCACGCCTCTGGACTGGATCGGGTTGATTGCACACAGTGTCACGACGACGAAGATGGTCCAGTCGCGTTGTACCGACAGAGCACGCATGGTCTGCTAGCTAGTGCGGGGGATCGTGACGCACCGCTTTGCCAAGATTGCCACGGCGCGCATGAGATACTACCTCTCTCGGATCCAACTTCAGCTGTCTCCCCGTTCAACATCCCTGCCATGTGCGCACAGTGTCACGCAGAGGGGGCTGAGGTGGCGCGTACGCACGACATTCCGCAGAATCAAATCGTAGCTCGGTACACGCAAAGCATTCACGGCGAGGGACTCTTCAAACAAGGATTGATCGTCACAGCTGTCTGCACAAGTTGTCACACAGGCCACAATGTTCTTCCCCACACAGACGTACGATCCAGTATTCACAAGAACAACGTCGTTGGTACATGCATGAAATGTCACGGGCTGATCGAGGAAGTTCATCGACAGCAGATTGCCGGCAAGCTATGGGAAACGGAAGGAGTGGTTCCGATCTGCGTCGAGTGTCACCTTCCCCATGAAGCTCGTAAGGTCTTTTACGACACGAACATGGCAGACGCTGACTGCCTGCACTGCCACGGCGACCTCTCGGTCAAAGGGGCGAGCGATGGACGATCGCTATTTGTGGACGCCGAAGTCCATGGCGGATCGGTGCACGGTCGCAACGGTGTCGCCTGCGCACAGTGCCACACTGGCGTAACGCCGTCGTCGAAGGAGCGATCGTGTATTTCGATCACGACGCGGGTAGATTGTGCGTTGTGTCACGAGCAGCATACCAAGGACTACGAACGTGGTCGTCACGGAACGCTTCGGGCGGCGGGTGACACGGTCGCCCCGGCGTGCATTGACTGCCACGGCGCCCACGAGATCCTGGAACACGAAGTTCCGCCGGAGGCCGCATCAATTCTGGCCGCCAGAATTCGAGAATCGCCGACGTTTAGCCGGAACGTCCCGACACTGTGTGCACGATGTCACCGGGACGGCGCACCTGCGGCGGTCAGATATTTTGGGCCATCGGACCAGGTTATTGAACATTACTCGATGAGCATCCACGGGAAAGGGTTGCTGGAAAGCGGTCTGACAGTGACGGCGACGTGTACGGATTGCCACACAGCGCACAAGGAACTTCCTCGTAACGATCCGGATTCGAGCATAAGTGCGGGCCATATCGTCGAGACGTGCGGTCAGTGTCACGACGGGATCTTTGAGCAGTACGAGGGGAGCATCCACTCGCTTGCTGGCAACCCGACGTACGAGGCGCGGCGTACTCGTGGAATGCCGAAACTTCCACATTGCGACGACTGCCACACATCACATTCAGTATCACGAACAGACCTACCTGATTTCAAACTTGGAATCATGCAGCGTTGCGGGCGCTGCCACGAGGATGTGACCGAGAGCTACTTCGACACCTATCATGGGAAAGCGTCAGAACTTGGCGACACGACTCGTGCGAAATGTTATGACTGCCACGGGGCACACGACATCCTTCCGCCAGACAATGCAGCGTCACGATTGAGTCGCGAGAATATCGTGCAGACATGCGGCGAATGTCATCCGGGTTCGCATCGCCAGTTCGCCGGTTACCTGACCCACGCCACCCACCATGACCCCGACAAGTATCCGACGCTCTATTACGCGTTTTGGGGAATGACGACGCTGCTTATAGGGACTTTCGGTTTCTTCGGGCTTCACACGCTGGCATGGTTGCCCAGATCGTGGCGGCTTCGCCAGGAGTTGGCGGAGGGACGTGCGAAGGTGAGTAACGGCGAGAAGCAGTTCGTTCGGTTCCCCCCCTTCTACCGGAGAATGCACGTTGTCGTGATTCTTAGCTTCTTCGGACTTGCGATCACCGGGATGATGATCAAGTTTTCCTATACATGGTGGGCTGAATTATTATTCAGAGTGCTCGGTGGAATGGATGTGGCTGGGTGGATCCATCGTGTCTGCGCGATCGCTACGTTCGGATACATGGGGCTACACCTTTGGGATGTTTCAAAACGCTTTCGAAGAAGCGGTCTGTCGGTCCGTCGGTTTTTCTATGGTCCGGAAACGCTTCTCCCCAAGTGGTCCGATGTGGGTGAGATGTTGCGGACGTTTCGGTGGTTTCTAGGCCGCGGACCCCGCCCAAAATATGGGGCTTGGACGTACTGGGAGAAATTCGACTACTTCGCAGTGTTCTGGGGCGTCGCCATCATCGGGATCACGGGGCTTTGCCTTTGGTTTCCGGAAATCTTCACGAGGCTGCTTCCGGGGTGGTCGATCAACGTAG
>JAJDDZ010000198.1 GCA_029260025.1 Phycisphaerae bacterium
ATGGAAGTAGCGCGATTTTCGTGCAATGTGTTTTCAAGAACAATAATGCTGGTAAGTTCGGAGCGGCTGTCGCCGTTCGCGCCGATAGCTCCCCACAATTCATCAACTGTACATTCAGTAACAACGGCGACGATGGCGGAACTCCGGCCGACGGAACAGACGACACGCCTCTCGGCGGCGGTGCTATATATGTCTACAGAGGCACACCTACATTCACGAACTGCTTGTTCAGCGATAATATTGCTGGTGAGGGTGGTGCGCTCTTGATCTATACTGGATCGGCCAGCCTGACGAATTGTACACTCGCCGACAACAAGGCCACCATTGGAAACGGCGGTGCCATCTTTGATGAACTCGGCGCCACGACGATCCGAAACTCAATCCTCTGGGGAAATACGGCGGCATATAACGGCGCGCAGATTTACAATCGATCTGACTCAACATCGACTGTTGCAAAAACCGATGTGCAAGGTGGGTTCGCGGGCGCGGGCAATCTTAACTCGGATCCTCTGTTTCAGTCTCCTTTGGCTGACAACTATCAGCTCGATGAGTTGAGTCCGTGTTATAATGCTGGTCAAGATTCTTACTTACCGACAGATATCGGAGATCTGGACTGGGACAACAATACAACGGAGCAACTACCCAAGGACCTGCTCCTCAATCCACGACGTGCTGTTGTCACGGTCGAAATGGGTGCGTACGAGATTCCCTATGTCGGCGGAGGTGGTTGTACCGGAAAGGGATGTTCTTCCTAGAGTCGCACGTAAGAATACGGCATCGTTTGGGAACGGCTGGTGGCTGAGGCAATTCGGTCACCAGCCGTTTTAATTACGGCTCTATTCTTGCCTCAGCCCTTTGCACTGCTGCTCAGGAGTGCTATCCACGCCGACCTTCTGGAGATTTGTGCGCGAGTTCTCGCCACCCAGACAATCCCAGAGGATGGTTTTTCGGGAGATCCGGTGTCCGTTTGGTGTCATCGAGTCTGTAAGACCAGCGTAGCGCCACCCGAGCGCCAGCGTCGCGCCAGCGTAACGGGTCCGAAGATCGCCTATTTTCACGTAAAGAACGGCGTTCTTGAGCTTGTAAGGTTGGTTTGAGATGATGACTCCCTGCTCGACACGCAGGGGGTCACAGGTTCAAGTCCTGTATCGCCCAGTTTCGTAACGCACGTCTTGTCAACGGCTTAGCGTCGATGTACTTCTTCGGGCAAGCGCCGAAACGAACTGATTCTGGGCTACGGTGTCTGTTTGGTGTCATCCGCGCGCAAAAGAAGGGGGCTTGAAAGCCCCCTTGTCCTGAGACAAACTCGCGGTGCTTCAGGCGATCGGATTACTTGATCGCGTGCACCGAACTTAGGTCAGCGATTCTTCCTTCGCCGTGGCAGATCGTGCAAGACTCGACGGTGTCGAGATCCTGGCGCTGCGTAAAGTCAAACTCGTCAGGATTGGCAACACTGATGATACCACCGTTCTGCCGCATGTGAGCTAGAGCCGTATCGTTCGGGTGACACATGTAACAAGTTGACGAGGTGGCCGAATTCACCCAATCGGTTCCACCTGGCACGTTGTCGCGTGCCACGCCGACTGCGGTGAAATCGTCGCCGTCCAAACCGTCATCATCACCGGTCGTCCGTACGGTGGTCTCCAACACATTTTCGGCCAAGGGCAGTCCATAGGTGCCATCTAGGTGACAGAGTAAGCAGTTGCTCACGCCATCCTCGGCTGGGAACGTAACTTCCGACCAGTTGTAGTAGATACCGTCGTTGCGGCCTCGTACGAACTCATAGTTGATCGTGCGGGCGGCGGAGGCGTGGATGCCGTGAATCATGTCTTTCATGTTGTTGGTATCTTCTGGCCAAGTCCAGGAATCACTCGTCTCCAAGTCCACACTGGCGGCTGACGGATCGCTGGTGAGTGGATCACCATCTCGGTCGGCAGCGATAGCAGGATCGATGCCCCGTCCACTGCTACTCAGGTTGGGGACGTGACACAGCATACAGACCAGAGCTTGCCTCGGGCCTTCGTCGTTCGCTGCCAGTCCGATGACGCGGTTACCGCCATGGCCCTCGAACCACTCGTGACAGTTACCGCACTTAGCGGGATCGACGATCTCGCGCCGAACGTCATCTCCAGCGACTGCCATGACTGCGGACATTGTATGAAGACTGTAATCGGATGTTTCGTCGTCGTCGGCATCGAAGCGGAAGTAACTTTGCATTCCGATCGCACGCATTGTGGCGCCCGCCGGAAAGGCGTCCCCCGTCGCGCTGAAGTCGGCCACGCAATCGGTTCCGCTTGAGCAATCAACGGCGCCTGCAGCGACGAGATCTCCGAAATCGACGGTCGGTGGCTGGCCCCCGTTCCTTCCTAAATTGTTGTAGTCCGCGGGTGAAACGATTCCGCTCTGCTGCTCCGCCCACGCCATCAGGAATGACGGCCAGCGGAATGCGTTACCATCGGCGTCAACAAAGCCATCGGGTAGGTTGTTAAGGTCGAGCAACGCACCGTCCGCCTTGACCGCAAACGTAACGGTCGGAGACCCGGCGGCATCAACGCTAACTGCACTGATGCCGAAGGTCATTTCCGGTACGCCGGTGGGGAGGTTCGGGTTATTGGGTGTCGCGTTTGGAGTGGTATGACTATCTTCAATTCCGGAGAGCCCGCCGGAGGCCGGATGGCACGAAGCGCATGCGCTGTTGTTAGCCTGGGCGCCGCCGTCGTGGTTTTCGCCCGTCGCGAAGTTCACGTCCGGATGGCAGGACCCGCAGGCCGCTATGCTCGGCGCGGTCTTCCAGTTGTCGCCGTCGGGGGTGGCCTGGTCTTCACCATTGTGACACTTTCGGCAATTCGTGAGATCCTGAGGATAGGTGACCTCGGAGAAATCGACACCCTCGTCGAGCACGTCGAATTTCTGTGCGGAGTGGATCTTATGGATCATGTACTTCATGTCGCCTTCGCCCGCAGCGAGGTCCGAATTGTGGCAATTCACGCAGTACTCCGCAATGAAACGGCGACCGTGGAACACGAGACCGTCGTGGCACTCATTGCACGAGTTCATCGTCACGATGTCGCGAGTCTCGGATACGGCGACGCCCGTCGGAACGAAGTCAAGGAACAGGTTTTGGGCCTTCAGCGCTACGGCACTGGATCCGATCTGACCGCCCACACGATGGCTTAGACTCGGCTCGTAGGCCACGCCGGTCACATTTGCGACGTCGGTGTTGAAAATGAAGGTGTATGTTCCGTCACCGTGGTCAACGAGTGACGACCCTGTATCGTAGTCCGGGGCCGTGGACCCGTCGTTCGTTGTGTCTCGCGTATAGGAAATCCGGTCGCTCGGTTCACCGTTCGCTGCCGGGACCAACTTTGTTAGAGTAAAGCGGACAAAGCGATTGTCATCCTCCCAGAGGGCGCCGACGCCTGTGATGGGTGTCCCGTTTTCAGTTGCCATGGAGAACTCGACAACGGGCGGGCTGGCAATGGTAATCGATGTTATTTCGCTCAGGACGTCTAGCTCCGCTAGAACATCTTCTGCCGTTGCGCCAAGATCAACGACCACAAGGCCCGAAGTGCCATCCCCATTGCTGTCAGGCAATGTATCTGAACAGCCGGTAATTGCGACCAAGGCAAAACACGCCAGGGCGGTCGTAGCAAACCGCGATAATGGCAACCGATAACATTTTCGTGCTTTCACGTTTCAAATCTCCTGTCTCAAGGGGGATGTAATTCCGGCAAATCACGGTCAAACAAACTCACAACTCAGCGTATGTAGAACTGACCTCAGAAACGACGATCGCTGCTGAACGTGGCACGCGAGAGCCAAAGAATATTGCAGCTCGACTGTAGCCTGCCGTGCCGATCCACGAATTGGCCAGCATGATGCGTACCGGGCGGTCCGCCAAAACAGTCTGGGGCGTGGTGAGCGACGTTTCTCCACTCGGCAATTCTTGCCGCTCAGTTCCGTGGCTGGAATAGGGCATCCGTGCGATGTCATTCACTATCGAGAAACTGCTTCGATATTGAGACTGTTGCTGGACTATGCAAGCGGAGCATCAAAGCGAATGGGTGCCGACGCCTCGCCCGAACAGATCCAAACCCGCTCTAACTCGTCCTAACAGGACAGGCATATCAGCATTCGGAGACGTAAGTCGTTGGCTCGTAAAGTCTTGTGTGCGTTAGACTGTTCTTCCGACACGCAGGGGGTCACAGGTTCAAGTCCAGTATCGCCCATTCGTGTAACGTACGCTGAATCCCGAACTTAGGGATACCCGTCATCGTGACGGCGTGGCTGTAACCAAAGTCAGAAACGGATAGTATTACCCGTTTCGCACTATGGAGGCAGCCTTGTGAGTAAGAAATACCCCTCGTACCCCGTCGTTTCGTCACCACAAAGCAACCGGACAAGGTTTCGTCGAGCTGGACGGTAGGCGTTTATATCTCGGTCGCTACGATCGCCCCGAGTCGGCGGGGAAAGTATCATCGAATGATCGCGGAATGGATCGCCAACGAGCGACAGCTCGCCGTCGATCCCGACGATCTAACCGTAGCGGAGCTGTATGAAATGAGCAGGGCCGCCGAATTCAGTCCGCGAAGTCTCAATGCCGGTCGTCAATGGATGATCAACTTGGATTGGTATCGCACAAACATCAACCGCATGACTAGTCGAATCAGGCGCGTCTTCCATTGGGCCACAGAGAACGAGCTGATCGCCCCATCCGTCTATCACGGATTACAAGCGGTCTCAGGATTGAAGCGGGGGCTATCCGAGGCGCGTGAGAGCAAACCCGTCCAGTCTGTCGCTCACGATCATGTAGACATGATTCGCGAGTATGTAGCGAGGCAACTGTGGGCGATCATCCGGCTCCAGCTGTTGACCGCCGCTCACAACGGTCCGACGGAAACAGTTGGCCACAACCTACCGGATAGTCTTCCCGAAACGGGTCGAGATTCCAAAAAACTGAGTGGTATCGGGCAAAAGCCATAGTTTATTTTCTTGATTTGGACTGGGAGGTTCAATAGAATTGGACCATGAGATCTGGGAGCCCTCAGCTGACATCTCACCGATGGCATCGGTCGTTCTCCCGTGTTCGGTTGGCGTGTGCCGCCCTGCCCGTGTTCTTCTTCGCAGCCGTCTCACCGGGACAGGTCTGTACGGACGGAGAGATCGAGGTTCTTTACGGGGATCAACTGAGTCATCCGGATCCGCGCGTGGGGAGCGGTCTTGGGTTTCGGTATCGATCTGATTCGGCCAATCCGTGGAACGAGTTTCTTTACGTTGAGGTGGATGGTAAGGCTCGGCTTGTTATGAAAGCGCCCCTCGCTGGCGCGGACGTGACTCAGGCGTTTGGATTCGCGAGCGATCTTGATATTTCGTTTGGGCTGGGCCCGTCGGGTCTTGATTCGATATCTGTGTCGGCTGATCCACTCGGTATTGATGTGCAAGCGCAACTTGACGCGTTGGCGATGGAGTCACTCGGGACCACGACCTGGGGGTCATGCTTTCTCGAGGCGTTGGATGGCGGCGTTTGCGAATCTGCACTTGCTCTGCCATCAGAATCTTCCGCCCCCAATGTCACGATCATGGAGGCGAAGTGCCCCAGGGTTGACGGTGTGCATCAGTGCGATGATTGGTTGCGCAGTATTCTTGAGAATGTTGTTATTCCGGCGCTGCGCGAATCCGGGTATGAAGATGCGGCAAATGTTCTTGAAGAGATCATGAGCGACGATGAGAACTACATTGGCATCGACGAGACGCACAGTCGAACCTCTCCGGGTGGATGCAACATGGTGTTCGAGAATAAGTTCTTGACACCGAAGAAGATCTGGATTTCGCCGGAGTGCGTTAAGAATCTATGCGACCCGGATGCTATTGGGTTTGCGCTCCTGGCGTACATGATCTACCTGGAGGATGCAGATATTAGGGCTATGAAAGATAAGAAAGAGCAAGTTCTTGCTCTCAAAGCTCTTGCTACGGCTGCGTTGATGAAACATTTATTGCCACGCATACTTAAGATCGTGAAGAAGATCAGTTCGCGAAGGGCGTGCATGCGCGCGGTGTATTTGTTTGCATGTGTCTTGGAACAGTCGAATACGTTAGAAAGCGGCGACAAGAAGGCGCTAAAAAAGCTGAATAAAGCCAAGCGAGCGTGGAACAAGGAAATAAAGCGCCTCAAGAACCTGTCGCAAGCGGAACGGGAGGCGTGGATTAGCAAGATCAAGGCAATTATTGCCCGTATTGATCTGCTGATCAGAACTCAGAATTGGACTGCGCTCGTGATGGAGTTTGGGCTTACACCGGATTGCCTTCATCCAGCTTACAATCCAGGCGCTTGTGCCTCGCCCGGGCAGTTTGAGCCGATTGCTTGTGGCACCGTGGACTCCGAGTCGTGCGACGTTGCGCACAGTACGGCGTCTTGTGACGAGCCGGGGTGCTGCGCGTCGGTGTGCGACGTTGACCCATATTGTTGTGAGCACTCGTGGGACCAGAAGTGCGTTGTGCGGGCTGGAGAGATTTGCGGACTTGATACGGGTTGCGGTGTTGGCGATTGCTGTTCGCCAAATATTTCCGGTGGATGCAACGACTCAGGTTGTTGCGCCGATGTTTGCTCGACGCCGGGGTTTGAGTATTGCTGCGTCGATAATGGTGAGAATTTTGTTTGGGACCAAGCCTGTGCTGACCAGGCGAAGATTGTGTGTCCGCTACTTTGTGAGCCTGATCCGTCTTGTGGTGATTTCGCAAGTGGGTCTTGCTGCTCGAACAATGGATCGCCGGGTTGCGACGACAGCGATTGCTGTTCCGCTGTTTGCGATCTCTCCCCCTCGTGCTGTAGCGATGAGTGGGATCAGTTGTGTGCGAACATGGCGGGTGATCTTTGCGAAAGCATGGGGACCTGTGTTCCTGTGGTATGCGGGGATCCGGGGACGGGCGGGTGCTGCTCATCGAACGGCGATCCTTTCTGCAATGACGCCCCTTGTTGCGAAAGCGTTTGCGAGGTGGATCCGAGTTGTTGCGAAAACGCTTGGGACGATGCATGTGTGACTCTCTCTCAGTCGCTGTGTGCGGGTTGCTTGCCGACATCGGTATGTGTTGAAGGCGCCGGCGGGAGCTGCTATACGGAGAACGAAACTGCCGGTTGCATCGATGCAACGTGCTGCACGACGGTCTGCGAAATCGATTCGTACTGCTGTGACGTTGCGTGGGATCTGACGTGTGCGTTCGAAGCTGAGATGGATTGCGAAGTGCTCGTAGCGTTTTGCCCCGGAGAGAGCTTGGCCGACGGAAGCGTCGCTAGTCTTGGCGGCGACCTCGATGGCGACGGTATTCTCGACGGTTGCGACAACTGCCCGGTCGTTGCGAATGTTGTTCAGTTGGATCAGGACTCCGACGGTGTGGGCGATCTTTGCGATAACTGTCCTACGATTCCGAACTTCGATCAACTCAACGCCGACTTCGACGAGAACGGCGACGAGTGCGACGGTTGTCCGAATGATGGGAACAAGATGTCGCCGGGTGCGTGTGGTTGCGGGGTCTTGTACGAAGATAGTGATTGCGACACGGTGGCTGACTGTGTTGATGTGTGCGACGGCGGAGACGATCGGGTGGACTGCAACGGCGACGGCATTCCGGATGCGTGCGGACCAGAAATCCCAGCAGCATCTTCTTGGGGCCTCGCCTTCCTTGGGCTGGGATTGACAATCTGTTGTAGCGTTGTTCTTCGCGGCTGTCGACGCTTGTCCGTCTCTTGAGGAAAGAAAGTGTTGATAGCAATCCCAGACTGAGTCTTGCAGCTATTCGGATGGGTGCGCTGGATAGCTGATGAATGGGTGCCAATACCTCACCCGAACAGATCCTAACTTGCTCAAACGCGTCCTAATATGGCGATCAATTTCGCGATCTTAGAAGTAAGTCGTTAGCTAGCAAAGTCTTATGTGCGATAGAGTTTTTTCTCGACCCGCAGGGGTTCAAAGGTTCGAGTTCCGTATCGCCCAGTTTCCTATGTTACGTCAAGCATATGCGTGAGCCTAAACGCCTCCGGCCTACAGACGATTGAGAAGATCGTCTACCGCCGCGCGAAGTTGAGCGTCTTGGTTAATTGATTCCGCTTCGGGAGTTTGCTCGACAATGATATCCGGGACGGCACCTCTTTCCTCCATGTCAGTTCCGTCCATCAGGAACCAACCACGGAAGGGAAGTCTGACAAACGTGCCGTCGATAAGGGCCGTCCCACCCGTACTGATGACCGCACCGAATGTTTCAGTACCGACCAACGTTCCGCGCTCCAGCGTCTTGAAAGCGTGGGAGATGATCTCCGCGTTTGAGTAACTGTTTTCATTGCACATCATGTTGATGGGCAGCGAGTATCGCTGAATAAAGAGACGGCCATGCGGGTAATGTCCGACCTTGCTGGGATCCGCGCCACGAGGAATCGTGTACGCGTGCGGTCGAACCATGATGGACGAAAGAAGTCTGTCCGTTGTCCACCCACCGCCGTTGTCACGAACATCGATGATGAGTCCATCCTTGCCCTCCGCTGCGGCAAAAAGGTCCCTTTCGAAGACGTCGAGGGCTTCCTGCCCCATCGCCTGAATGTGGATATAGCCGATGCGACCGTTGGTCCACTCGCTAACAAGCTCGGCTCGACGTCGGCGAAGCGCGCTGTACTTGAGCTGCCTTTGCGCTCCCCAACTGATTGGCGTAATGAACATATTGAGCGATTGCGTATCGCCCTCGCCTAGCTGGCGTCTGATCGTTAGCAGTACCTCTTCGTCGATCCGGCCAGTGAGTCGTGATTCAATTGTGTCGGTCGGTGCGAACGGCGCGGAGTCGATGGATGTGATCACATCGCCGACCGCGAGCGCCATCGGACCCGTCTGCGCTGGTGAATGCTCGATGACTTCGACGACTTCAAATCCATCGGGGACCCGCTTGTGAACAGTACCAAGTCGCCCCTGCGGTTGTTGCAGATCGGAACTATCGCCGCGGGCGAAAATACCCAGGTGCGACCCGTTGAGTTCACCAAGAAAGCGATTCGCAACGTCGTTGAACTCGCTCGCTGTGCGAGCTTGTTTCGCAAGCGTGTGATATTCCGTCGTGAGGGCGGCCCAGTCGAGTCCCTTCATCGTCGGGTGGTAGAACATTTCGCCTAGTATTCGTGCCGCTTCAAGAAATTTTTGGCTGGATTGCTTTTCCAAATCGATCAACATTTTGTCAGTGATGTTGACCATTTCGAGTTTATCGCCGGCTGGTGGAACGGTTCCAGCTTGCCCTTTGGAAATGACGACGACTTTGTCGCCGGTCAAACTAACGTGCTGAACAGAGAGAGTACCGCCAAGGCGTTTTCGCTCCTTCCCGTCCCATTGAATTGAGTACAGCCCTCTCTCTCCAATGGTTGCAGAAAAAACGTAACGATCTCCACTTGGCGTCAGTTCCAGATCGAATTCATTGCCGGATAGCATGGTGATGCGGCGCAAGCGGAGATACGCATCCTCAAGCGCGAGCTTTACGGGTTTAGCTTCTTTCTCGTCGTCTTCATCTTTGTCCCCCTTCTCTTCGTCGTCGCCATTTTTTTCCACAGACTCTACATCGCCTGAATCGGACTTCTCATCCTCGCCATTTTCAATGTCTTCATCGTCGTCCTTGTTGGGATTCTCAATCTCTAGGGGCTTGCGTTTCTTGGCGGCGTCCGCAGCATCTTTGTAGTATTTCGTTAACTCCTTGGGCGTATACGCCTCAAGCTCCGCGTCGAGGTAGACCATCCATACGTCGGATTCGTCATTGACCCGCTGTGATGTGAATGCCAAGATTCTGCCATCTGCAGACCATCTCGGACTTCCGTCGTCGTCAGGGTGCTTGGTAACGTTGACAGCTTTATCGCTTGCGTCCGCCGGTACCACCCAGATGTCTGAGTTGAAATCAAGATCCGCCTGAGCGTACGCGATGTGCCTACTATCAGGGCTCCATCGCCACTCGAGACCGGTGTCCCACCCTGGTGCTAAGATCCGCGATTCGCTGCTTTCAAGATCAAGAATCACGAGATCACCGCGACCGCGACGAAATGCGAGCGACTTTCCATCCGGCGATGGGCTTGGTTCTCGATCATTGTTCTTGGTCTGTACAACGGGTGCAATGTTGAACCGGATCGCATCATGCCATCGATCTGCCTGCAACTCTTTCGGTAATTCCTCGTCTTTCTTTTTCTTCTTCTTATCGATTTCCTCGCTGTCGTCGTCTTTGGTTGACTTGTCGGACGTGTCATTGTCCTCAGCCGCACCGTCTTCTTCGTCACTCGCACTCTCGTCGTCTCCAGAGTCCGACTCATCGCCAGGGGCATTGTCGTCCTTATTCGGGTCTTCCTCGGGCTTCTCCTCAGGAGGATTGATCGTTTTCTCGAATTCTTCTTTTACCTCGCCGCGAGTCAGCGCGACCGTGGCCTCGTAGATTGAATCTGTGCCGTCAGAATCACTAGAGAAATAGATTTTCAATCCGTTCGGCGACCAGGCAATTCCGTTTTCACGGGCATGTGTTGTGGTGACACGTTGCGTTGTGCTCTTTTCCTCGATATTGCGGACGTACACTTCGCCGTAAGCAATATAGGCCATCGTCTTTCCGTCTGGACTCAGCGCCGCCTCGCTGGACTTGTCGTCGACAGAAAGGAGTTCAAAGCGATCCTGCTCATCTTCCCCGGCGTTGATGCTGATCGGCGTCGCTTTGGCGTTGGGTTCGTTCAGTGTGAACGCATAGAGGCTACCCCAAACGTGCAGTACTGCGGTGCGACCATCCGCAGATACGTCGAAGTGCTGAATGTCATGCTGTTTGAAATCTGTCAGTCGGGTTGCACTGCTTTCGCCCGCATTGGGGTCCATGGCATAGAGATTGACGCAATCTTGCTCACGATCTGAAAGAAAGAGAAGTTTTCCATCACCAGCCCACTTGGCTGAGGTGTCATTGCCCGCATACTTAGTCAGACGACGGAAGGTGTTATCGTCGCGATTGAACGTCCAGAGGTCGCGCGAGGCCGAACCCTTGTAATGTCGACGCGTCGCACGAACTCCGCCACGAGTGAATGCGATCACCTTTCCATCCGGATGAATCGCCGGTTCCGAACCGAAAGCGCCGTGCAATCGATTGATCGAACCCCCAGATGAGTTGACCATGTATGGTCTCGGTGATCGAAAGAGGTCGCCCTCGCGTGAAGATGATAAAGCGATGACCTCATTGCCCACATCGTCCAGTCCGAACGAACTTAGCGAGCACCCTCGATCCGTATCTGTGACCAAACGAATGTCAGAACCATCTGCTTCCATTATATAGATGTTGGTGTATCCGCTTCGGTCGGAAGCAAATGCGATCCGCTTGCCGTCCGAACTCCACGCCGATCGCGATTCATCAGCGGGGTGACTTGTCAATCGAATTGCCGTACCACCAGAGACGCCGACTTTCCACAGATCTCCACGCCACGAGAAGACAATGTTCTCTCCGTCAGGACTAATGGACGGAAAGCGTGGAAGCGATACGTTCCCTGTTGTGCTATTCATCGCGGTTGCGGACGTTCTCGCAGAAGATTCGTGCGCGAGCTTTGCGTACTCGGTGATTGGAACCATCCTGCTGTCGGCCTTTGCACAACCGGGTATCAAGAAAATCAAGAGCGATGCAGTTATGATTGAACGAAGCATAGTTGATCCTTTTTGTTATCCTTCAGATTTACTCTGGACGATCGCGCATATGTAATCGATACTCGGATCGTCGGTTGGTGATCCAACTTGTTCGCGGACTCGGGTAGAGTCACCCGATACCCGCACGAGACAAACAATCCGCCTTGAAGCCGTTAATAAGCCAGACGCGTATCTTATGCCATCAGACGTCATTGTCGCAAGAATCACAACAGAATTAAGAGCCGTAACTCATTCGGTTACATGTAACAAGTTGTCCTGCACGTAAATAATGGCACGAAAGACGATTCAATCTAAGACTCGAACGAAAAACTGCAGTTGATCGCACCGGACCCCATTCAGCTGGTCAACCCAACGACAGGCGCCAGGTGAGCCGACCGGTGTAGCACGCCGAACGCGGAGTGACGCTACGGATTGTAGCGAAATTTCGGGCGAAAATCTCCATGGTGAATCGCACAGCAGATCTTCGAGACGTCGATCTGTTGATGCCACGAATGGGCACGACAGACTAGGCAGAGGCGCACCGTTCAAGCGACATTCCGCTACGCGGCATCTGGACAACCTAATTTGGGAATGATGCTGCTGACAAGATCAGTACTTACGGGAGATAGTTCGGCGCGATAAGATAGGCGCTAAGACCTCACTCTAACAGATCCAAGCTCACTCAAACACGTCCTAATAGAACCTGCGAAACCGTCTTCAAGAACGTAAGTCATGGCGTTCACATGTCTGGTGTGCGATCGAGCGCTCTTTCGAAACGCAGGAAGCGTGGTGGTCCACCGATCCTTGCGCGGCGGAAAAGAAGAGACCTGCTGGTGTGAACGACTCCCAGATACACCCGGTCGAGGCGAGGCTCGATTGGTGGTCGTCGATTTGCCGGTCGCAAGCGAAGGCAGACTTCATGCGGCGTCCGCCCCTTGAGCGTGTTGTGTGGACGATGCTCGTTATACCACACAAGGTATGACGTGAGCTCCCTGCGGAACGCTTCTCGGCGCCTTAGCACAAGGATCCTCCACGTACCCTCATCCTTGATCGTTCTGATGAAATGTTCGACCACGGCGATACTTCCATGTTTCCCAACGGCCTCATATCGTGGGCAAATTGATTTGTGCTTACACCATCGCTTGAAGTCGTCACACGAGAAGATACTGGCTTGGTCGCAGATGAGATGGTCAGGCGCGGCACAGGATTTCAGCCACCTTGACCTTGCCCAAGCTCGGCAGAGTGTTTTGAGACGCGGCGCGGCGTAACGAACAGAATCTGGAAACTTATTGACGGGCTCACGGATCTGAACGAGCGCATCTGGTCCTAGCTCGTCAAGTCGCTTCATCCGAGACGCTAGGGTCGCTGAGGCAACTTGAAACACATCAGCCGCTTTTCAAGCGGACCAAGCACACGCAGCACGCGGCTCGAGAACAGCCATCCGATGCGTGGGCGGATCGTGCGGCCGCCTTTGCGAATCGTTGCGTTCCATTCGAGCAGCCTTGATGCGGATCTCCTCGTGCAGGAGTGGGATATGTTGCCAGAGTCGATCGTTTTCGACTTTCAGTCAGACACGGGCGATGGGGCTAATGACTGCCCAGCCGCGGGCGTGGACCAGAGCGAACTGGGCCAACGAAGTAACTTGCGGTATGGCTGACCTGGCGTACCGGGGCCGGCCGGCGGGAATCGAGGTTCCAATTGGAATCCCGTGACTTGTCAATCTCTCTCTCTAAGACCCAGAAGGCAGCATAACCGGTTTGCGAACAACGTTTTTTTTGCGGGTAAACGAGCGTAGCGCAAGAATCGCTGGACCAGTACACTACGAAATGAAACGCGGGGCAGGCCATCACGACCTGCCCCGCGCAACAGTACTTCGTTCGTTCAATCGACGCATGAGACTCGACTGAGTCGAGAGCACTCATGCGATGACGACTTCCAGTCTGCGATGATCCTACGGAACGCAGATTCCATTTGCCTCATCGCAAGTTTGACCCGGGCACGGATCAATAGGCCCGCCTGCTGGCAACACAGTATCGAACACGGCTGTTCCGGCTCCAAAGGCGCCATCAAC
>JAJDDZ010000199.1 GCA_029260025.1 Phycisphaerae bacterium
GTATCCCAGACCACGCGGTATTGCGCTAACGATCCAAACAAGTCCGTCTACAAAATAATCATCAAGCCCTACGCAAACCTTTCCGCCGCGTTTGGCGTTGTTGACGAAGGCTGCATCGTAAAGTTCGTCCATGTAATACTTATTGCGGAGCGTGTGGTAGAGGTTTCCGCTCGATGCCTTGATCAAGCCGGGAATCCACGGCGCTCGCACATACATGACATACGCCGTGATGATCGATAGAATCGAAATCGCTCCTGACACGATCATGAGTCCATAATGCGCCCAGAATCCGGCATGCTCAGCCGCTTGGACTGCGTGCTTGGGAAGGTTTGCGACAAACGTTCGTCCAAAGACCGGGGCGAGGAAGTCGTGGAACATAGGCCTACCGGCCATCCCGCCGAAAACGCCGACGTATCCGGCACCGATTGCGCCCACGCTAAGAACCAATAACGGGATGAGCATCCATGGCGGCGACTCATGAGGATGAGCACCCTCGGGAACACGTCTGGGGCCACAGAAAGCTAGAAACACCATGCGAAACGTATAGAAACCAGTGAGTGCTGCGGTGATGATTGCCATGATTCCAAAGAGCGGTCTGACCTGAAGCGCGTGATGAATGATCTCATCTTTACTGAAGAACCCGCTGAACATGGGGAACCCGGCAAGTGCGAGCGCACCAATCGTAAACGTAATGAACGTCCATGGGAGAACTTTGCGAAGTCCGCTGAAGTGTCGCACATCGATCACGCCGCCCATTGCGTGCATCACACTTCCTGCACCCAGGAATAACAAGGCTTTGAAGAAGGCATGCGTGAACAAATGGAAAATAGCAGAGTCCGCGGCATACACGCCAACGCCGAGAACCATGTACCCCAGTTGACTAATCGTCGAGTACGCCAGGATACGTTTCATGTCCGTTTGAACAATTGCAATCGTCGCGGCGAATAAGGCGGTACAGGCTCCGACACCAGCAACGACCATCATCGCGGTGGGGGAGGCGGTGAAGATCGCCCCGCATCGTGCGATCATGTAAATGCCCGCCGTGACCATTGTGGCCGCGTGAATGAGTGCAGAAACAGGTGATGGACCCTCCATCGCATCGGGCAACCACACATGCAGCGGCAGCTGGGCGCTCTTGCCACATGCCCCGCAGAAAAGCAGTAGGGCGATCGTCGTGATCGTACCGAGCTCAAGTTCCTGCCCCGACGAGTTAACTCCTTGGATCACCATCTCGAAGACCGGATCGTATTCAACCGTTCCAAACGTTAGATAGATCAGCAAAATGCCCAGCCCAAATCCAAAGTCCCCAACCCGATTAACCAAGAATGCTTTCTTGGCCGCCGCTGCGGCAGACGGTTTTTGATAGTAGAACCCTATCAGCAGATAACTAGAAAGTCCGACCGCCTCCCAGCCCAGGTACAATAGCAAGAAATTCCCGCCCAAGACCAGCACGCACATCGAGAAAATAAACAGGGCGAGGTAAGCGAAGAACCGCTCGTACCCTAGTTCGGGCTTACCGTGGTCGCGCATGTAGTCACGCGAGTAAATCACCACGAGTAGACCAATACCTGTAACAACACAGAGCATCACCGCGGTTAGCGGATCAAACAACAACTCGAAACGAAATACCTTGCTCGTCCCGTTGGCGATCCAATCGTAAACCGGAATTTGAGCAGTCGTTTCCCCAATACCTGCTTTGTAGACCGTCGACAAAACAAAAAGCCCTGCCGCAAACGCAGTACCAACGCCAAGAATAGTAACGAAGTGACTGCTGCCCTTGAGGAATCTAGCACCGAATAGACCGATGATAATCGCCGCCGCAAGCGGCGCTAGCAAAATCAACTCGCCACAAAGTTTAAGGTTTTCGTGCGACATCAAAAATCGTTATCCGCGCATCATGGACCAGACGTCAACGTCGAGTGTCCGCTTACGCTTGAATAGGAGCATAATCATTCCAAGGGCAAGGCCAGCTTCCACTGCAGCAATGACGAGCAGGAAAAGCGCGAACGCCTGACCCTGCAAGTTATGATGGAACCGTGCGAAAGCGACCACGTTCACGACGACACCTTGAAACATCACTTCGGTCGAAAGGAACATGACGATCAGGTTTCGGCGAGTTAGGAACCCGACCGCACCAAGAGCGAACAAGATCGCCCCGACAATAATATATTCAGTAGCGCCGGGCATTAGTAAGGATCGACCTCCTTGCCGAGTTGCCCCAGCGGCATCGCAGAACCGTCGAACGCTTCCGACGGTACATTCTTCCGCGATAGGGCGATCGCACCAATCATCGAAATCAAGAGCAGTGCACCCGCAATCTCAAGGGCGACGACGTACCGGGTCATGACCATGTTGCCAATCGCCAACGTATTGCCAAGCTCGGGCGCATTGGCCGAGTCCGCCAAGATCATATCGGATGCTTGAGCTACCCCCGACGGAAGCGCGGGCGGCGACTCAGCAATTTTTCCCGCGATCACGCCGGTTATCAGAAATCCCGCCACCACAGCCGCAAACGGCTCACGGGCTCGACGATCGTACATCGGCGATCCAGATTGCTGGGCCAGCATAATCACGAACAGGTATGTCACGAGTATGGCACCCGCGTAGATAATCACGACCGCAATCGCGACAAACTCAGCCCCGAACAAGACAAGAAGCGCTGCCACCGCAATCACAACAAGGATAAAATACATCGCCGACCAAATCGGGCGCGGATGCGTTACGACACGAGCAGCCGCTGCGATTGCGATAGTCGAAAACAGATAGAAGTACCAACGAGAATCGACCGGAGCTGCGATCCTCGTATGCAAGACCGCGAGCAACCCGACAAGCGAAGCAATTCCGAAAATAGCTCCGACCCCCAGTTTCGATTCGCCAGCGCGCGGCATGCGAAAATAGACCGCCACGGCGCCAGCGGCGAAAAGCGAATAGAGGATGTACGGCGTCATGTCATTCACGACGACGAATCTCCTTTGTCGGTGGTCGGGGTGGTCGGGGTGGTCGGGGCAGTGGGGTTTGTGACGTCCGCCGGCGAGTCCGTTCTATCCCCAGTATTGAGATACCCGGTGATGCGAGGATTCTTACGAGGCTTCTCGCCCTTGGTCGCGTCGAAGATTGAAAGAAGCTCGTCTTTTCCCAGGATCAACTCTTCGCGCGTCTTTCCGACCAGATCATAATTGTGCGTAAGTTCGATCGCATCAACCGGGCACGCTTCTTCACACATCCCGCAGTAAATGCATCGAAGCTCATCAAGATCAAACTTCGCCGGATACTTTTCGCGGTCAGCCCAGGGCGACTCGGCTCCCTCGATATGGATGCAGTTCGCCGGGCACGCGGTCGCGCACAAAAAGCAAGCAACACATGCAACGCGACCATCTTCATCGCGATTTAGACGATGAACTCCGCGATAAGTATCCTTGTTTACTTCCCGTTTCTCTTCCGGGTATTGAATTGTGATTCGTCCACCAACAAATGATTTCACCATATGCGCGAGCGTTACCTTCATCCCCGACAGAATCGGTGCGATAAACATGCGCTCACCGGCAGAGAGATCCGGCGGATCGATCATCATAATATCAGCATCTTTGATCATGCGCCTTGCTCCGAGATTGGCTGACCGATACGGGTCAATCCCGCGTGAGGAGCGGGCATGTTTCGCTGCCGACCGGTTATTTCCGTTCGTTTCATCGCAGCAACGATGTAAGCGATAATCAGAATCGCAAGATTCCCGCTCAACGCCCAAACCGGATCGCGATGTTTGCCGACATAAAGCAACCCGGTCGCCAGTACGAGAATACAGAGCGTAAGCGGGATCAATGACTTCCAGCACAACCGCATCAACTGGTCAAACCGAAAACGCGGAAGCGTCCATCGCAGCCACATCATCACAAACAGAAAACCGCAAATCTTCGCACAAAGCACACCGATCTTCGCCAAGACCGCGTACCACTGCGTTGCCTCTGGTTGCGTGAGTGACCACCAAGGAAAATGCCAACCGCCCAAGAACAGCACAGAGATAAAGGCGCTCGCCGTAATCATGTGGGCGTATTCTGCGAGGAAAAACATCCCAAACTTGAGCGCTCCGTACTCTGTATGATAACCACCTACAAGCTCTTGCTCAGCCTCAGCAAGATCAAAAGGCGTCCGGTTCGCTTCAGCCAGCGCGGTAATAAACAAAACAAGAAACGCGATCGGATGAAGGAAGACATTCCACTGCGGAACCCAGCCCCCCGCCCAATACCCAGCCTGAGCAAGCGTGATGTCTTCCAGGCGAAG
>JAJDDZ010000200.1 GCA_029260025.1 Phycisphaerae bacterium
ATCTTCACCCGTGTAGTTGATCGCCGCCTTCAATGTCTTGTGAACGCAGTGCTCCGACCATGTTTGTGCGAGCGTTTCGAGCTCAAGATCTGTAGGATCTCGCCCGAGCTTCTCGTAGTATCCCTGGATCGTCTGCATCTCTTCTAGTGAAAGAAAGAGGTGCCCTTGGCGAGATAATTTCGTCAAACCGTCGTCGTCGAGCGCGCGTATCGCAACATGTCGAAGCTTGAAAGAACGCGTCGGCGGCACGGGAAACTCGCTCGGAATTTCATCAGAACGACCCTGCCCGCAAACGTACCAAGTCTCGATACAATCATTGGCGAGCACGTTCCCGGCAATCTGATCGAGATCGTCCGCGCTTTGAGCCCCGGTTATCTCGTAACGGCGGGCTGTTTGCACCTGAACGATCGTCGCGGCGTCAGAGTCCTTTTCCAAGATCGCAAGAGCAGCCTGCAACGCGCTCATCGCAACCGGATTCATGACACCAGGAAGCCTCTGAACCTCAATCGCGTCCGAATCACCCTCGCGCAGGGACAACCCGCGACGACAAACGAAAGTCTCCGCGACAGGATCCGCAAGCAACCGCTCAGCCAGCATCGTAACATCCCGCTCTCTGAGACGACCATCAAAAAGATACAGCTTCGATGAGCGAACCTCCTTGATATGCTCCAAACCAACGTGACGTATGTCGGCTAGAACGTCTCGTCCGTGTCCGTCCAACTTGGCGGAACGCGGAAGCACATGAACGTGCCAAAACCGTTGAAACTCGGTACTTTTTTCGGGCATGACTCTGTTTGGACAATGGACGGAAGCGTCGGTGTTCCTGAATCTCACAGCAACCTCCGGGAACGCGTCCCGGACATGCACTTTATCCGACATTTGCGTCGCTGACCAGTCCCCCGTATCGTCGCGGTGGCTCTTGAACAAACGAAGGATACGAGGAGTTAGAAGCTAGCGATGCAAATTCGGTTCGCCTCTTCCATTACAAACAACAACAGCGTTGATCGCGCAATCAACGAGTTAATCGAACCGGTCGACCACCGCGTCACACCCGGTATGGTCGACCTGGCGATGCTGTTCGCCACTTCGCATTTCCGAGACGATCTGCCCAAGGTAGTCGATCGCCTCTCCGACACATTCGGATCTGCCATGCTCCTTGGCTGCACGGCGGAGGGGACGATCGGGTCGGATCGCGAGCTGGAGCGGATACCCTCAATGTCCCTGCTCGTCGCTTCGCTTCCCGACGTAGCGATCCGTCCGTTTCACATGACCCAGGCGAATCTCGAGGGAATCTCCAAGGCAAGCGACTGGGAAAATCTTGTAGCTGTCGCCCCCGAGAGTAACCCGACATTCATCGGATTGGCTGACCCCTTTACAATGCCCGCTCATGAGTTTGTCGAAGAACTCAACGACGCCTATCCGGGTGCGCCCCTTGTCGGCGGGGTCGCGAGCGGGGCACGCGAACCACACCAAAACCGATTGCTCGTCGGCGATCAAACATTCGATCATGGGATGGTCGGGGTCGCCTTGTCCGGACCGGTGACCGTAACGACTGTCGTCTCGCAGGGGTGCAGACCCATCGGATCGCCATTTGTCATCACCAAGGGCGAACGTAACTTAATCCATGAACTCGGCGGAAGGTTAGCCCTCGAACAATTGCACAAGGTCTTCATGGAACTCCCTGAGACCGACGCGAAGCTCGCCCGCGAGTCGCTCTTCGTCGGGCGCGTCATCAACGAATACAAGGAACGTTTTGGTCGAGGCGATTTCCTAATCCACAACATCATGGGCGCAGATCGCGACACTGGTGCCATCGGAATCGCGGGGCAAGCGCGCGTCGGAACAACCGTACAGTTTCACGTCCGCGATGCAAAAAGCGCCGACGAGGATCTTCGAGCACTTCTGCAACCATGCGCGGGGTCAAACATCGAAGGCGCGTTGCTCTTCGGATGCAACGGACGAGGATCGCGCATGTGGGACGAGCCAGGACATGATGTCACGGCCCTGCGCGAGACACTCGGGGACATACCGGTCGCGGGTTTCTTCGCCGGTGGCGAATTCGGACCAGTTGGAGGCAAGAACTTCGTTCACGGGTTCACAGCAAGCATCGCCCTGTTCAGCGACGCCAACGCCGAGTCCGATCCAAACCCCGAGAGCAATACCGACCAACTTATCGACCGTGAGGACAGCCACTAGCTCGCCGCCGCTGCTTATTCCAACCAGAACTTGTCGTGACGAACTTCATCGGTGAGTTCTTGCACGCGCTGTCTGAGCTCCGCCATGATCCGTTCATTGTCTTCCTTTTCGTCAACGTCGTCGTGGATTTCGGGGTAAAACGGCTTGCCGATATTGATGCAGTACGTTCCACGAAACATCATATATGCCCGGTAGACTCGCCCATCCACTTCATTTTCAAGCCATTTGTAATCGCGTGCGTGTCGTTTCGGTGCGACAAGTGCGATCGGAATAATCGGCGCCCTGAAGCGACGATACATCTTCGCCACGCCAGGATAAAACCGTCCCAGTTGAAACAGCTCCTGAAGATCACCCTCGGGGGCCATGTAAACCGCTTCCCCCTTCTCAAGATACTTGACGGCATCGCTTATCACCGTGGTTCGATGATCCGGCATGGCGTTAATCTGCTCGAATCGATCAAGAACCCACGCTAAGGGCGGAAGGTTGTACCCTGGACCAACCACCACATGAACACAATCAGGAATAATCGGTAGCACAAAATACGGATCGCCGGCAGTGATGTGACTCTGCGCGTAGATTTTGGCGCCGGTCGGAATGTGCTCGCGCCCCCAGACCCGAAGATCCACGAAGAGCTTCATGTAACCTCGCCCAACCATCATGGTCGTGCGGTAAATAAAGCGTTCTATCCATCTCACGCCAAGACGTCTCGTTACTCTTGTTTAAGTGAATCGCTCGATAGTTCGTCACCGATCCGTTCCAAATCGTACCCGAAACGTGACGCGTAGGCACCAAACAGATCGACAATCCGTCCACGCCTCGCGGCGATGAGCTCGTGAACGCTGGATCGAGATGGCCCAATGTGCCCCGCGAAGTCTTGAGCCGTCAGCGTAAACCCCAACCGATCAAGCGTCGTGGATATCACATCGTCCGGATCTTCACAAAGCTCTTCGTACCGAATGTGTGGAAATGAACCCCAGTCGCCACGGGGCATGACTCGAAGGAATCCCTTCGCTCGGGAGGCGAAATATCGAATAATCCAGTCCGCCATCAACCCCGGCGCACCACGCCCCAACCTCCGGACGACACGCCACGGAAACTCGCTTTCCGAGAGGGCGGCGTACCTATCGCTCAACATCGCCAGATACGCACTTCGCCTCTCCGCCAAAGCAAGCGTCATCCTGAGCGTCGAGCTTAGGACATGAAACGGGTTTCGGTGGATAAAGACAAACCGCGCGCCCGGAAAAACCTCACGCAACAGATCCGCACGATCAAAATCCCATGGATTCTTTAATAACGTCGGACGCCGGGCCCCCGAGTCGCGCTGAATCATGTCACAGATGCACCGCAACGCTCCCCCCGATGACGCGGAGAATCCCCGAGAACCCGTCAAGCGCTCCAGCAAGAACCCGTACTCTTCCGGAGTATCAGGTCCAACGGAAACGCCATCGACACCGCGATCAGCTTGTTCCAGCGAACCAAACCGCTCAGCCACCCGACGGTCGAAGCCCTCAACATCTCCACCCGGTCGTGCGATCCCATCGAAAAACGCGACATGCCTCGCCGTAACGACATTGAAGCAACCCGTCGCGCCGAGTAGCTCATAGAGCAGCGTCGTTCCGGAGCGATGTAGACCGAGAATAAAAACTGGTTCGGGCTGCATATCTCCTGGCTCTCCACGGTGCGACCGGCTTGCACGGGCACGACCACTGATACACTCTTTGATGCACCTACGCCCAAGCGCATCGGACTCTGTTATTTGAAATCACTAATCGTAAACGCGGCCAAGCATGCACCATAACATCTTGTTACTCCAATAGTTACGACGCATCGCCTGGCGATACCCCTGAATGACACGGACCGTCACTTTTCTACCACGACGCTTGGCGAATTGCATGATCGCGCGGTACAATCATAGGCGACTCGTGAACGCGGCGTGTGCCGCGCCCAGAATACTGCGGAGGCAAGACAGTGCAACAGACCAAGTTCGTAGAAACAGAAACGATCCTCAAGGCGCTTGAGTTCACAAGCGCCAAGGGGGGCTTCACCGACACCCAACAGAAAAAAGCCGCAGCTGCCCTCATCAAGACGATGAAGAGTACCCAATCAGTCAGCGGCCGACATCAACAACTCCGGTCGTTCCTCAAGAAGGGTGCAACCGTCGCTGAGATGATGCGAGCCACGAGCTCATCACGGCGAACGGTCTTTCGCTACCTCAATCATTTTGAAGAAGCAGGTATGACGGTATCGCTTCAAGGCGGCAGGTACAAACTTCAGTAACGCATTGGCGGACCAATTTGTGCCCAAGCGTCACCCGAGTAAGAAGCCATCATCAACGACGAACACGGCCGCCACGGATCATGCCGATTCCGCCACGCGGTTGATTACTAAGCTATCCCCGCGCGACTGGGTTCCAATCCTGCTCGCCATCACGATTCCAACACTCATCGCCATCACACGACTCCCACCGGGCGTTTGCTTTGGCGATGGCGGCGACCTCCAGCTCTCCAGCGTTACCTTGGGAATCGGGCATCCTCCGGGGTACCCGGTCCTTTCAACGATCGGATACATCCTGACACGGACCCCCTTCATCGACCACGCCTACATGATTACGTTGGCATGCGCCCTCTCCGGCGCGATCGCTGCCTACCTGTGCGGATTGATCCAGCTCCGCCTCGGCGTAAACCGATTCATCGCGGCCGCCACTGCAACCCTTTTCCTGGCTCATCCTTGGACTTGGTTTAATGTCGTCGGCCCGGAGGTATACATGCCCTCAGTGGCGATGCTCGCCGGTTGCGTCTACTGCTTCACGAGGTTCACCGAAGACGGCTCGCAGCGACATTTTTTCGCGTCCACACTGTTGTTTGGTTTCGCGCTCTTTACTCGCCCCCCCACACTCTTTTCGCTTCCCTTTTTTCTCGTCGCGACAATCGTGATCGACAGACAGCGAAAAATATCGGGCACAGAATCCACCAAGAGAATTCTGTTTGGGGCACTACTCATCGCGGCTCCCGGCGTGTATTCGTTTGGCTATATTCTTGTGCGCGACCAAACCAACGTCGCCTACAACTACATTGACCTGCACAACGCTGAAAGCCAAGCGCTCCCCGACTCAACCAGCGGAATCTCAGCGCGCTTCGAACGGGCTCTGTGGACGATGACCGGCCAACAGTTCAAGGAGAAAATGGGTGCGAACTGGTCCGATATTCGCGCGAAGATAACTTGGATCCACCGATCCGCTTTTCCGGTTGAGCGATCCGTTCTAGTCCTAATTCTAGCGATAGCCATCGCTGGTATGATGGCACTTTGGATCCGACGGCGAAGTATCGCTGTCGTCTTGATTGGGTTCGTGGCTCAAAATGTCGTGTTCGTCTGCGCCTACCAGGTACACGGACAAGAAGCGAACCTGCTCCCACTACTCCTAACCACCACGATCTTCTGCGGCGTGGCAGTTAGCGGTGCGATTGCGCGCCTTGCTATCAGACAACAGGCTTTGGTCGCGACGGGGATCGCGATTCTTGGCGTCGGTACCGCGAGCACGTACGTGATGCTTCGATCCGATTACCGAGCCCTTTTTGATGCGACAGGTAAGATCGAACGTGCAGATCTCGCCATGATGCCAGAAGACTCTGTCATTATCAGCGAATGGGGAGTAACCACGCCGTTACGCTACGCTCACCATTTCGCAAACAGACCTGACATACACATCGAAACGGTTTCAATAGCACGGTGGGGTGAATTTGCAAGAAAGTTCGACAGGCGGCCGGTTTTCGTTCCAAGAATCAACGAGCAACTTGCGTCAAAGTTCCGGGCAACGGAGTTTCGCAATTTCTTTCTACTGGAACCTCTCCCCTCAGGAAAAACAGATTGATTCGCCAAGTCATACTGACCTGATGCGAGCGAGGGCACAGGTGACCTACTGCTCCTGCACCAGGCGATTCCAAAAACGGATGAATCTGCGGGTCGCAGCGTGGCCAATCGATTCACTTCCCCCCGGGAGACGCACAAAACCTGTCATGCCGTTTCGAAGAACGCCCTGGTCAATTCCGTCCAGTAGGATTCGCACCTCGAAGTATGACCGAGTTGCTTCATGCGTGGAAGGAATCACCGCGATGTCGCCGCCGGCGAGGTGCGTAAGTTGTATCGTCTCGATTTCCCGAGACCCGGAAGGGAGGACGGTCAAAACGCGCCCTGTCAGAGTCCGGCGCGAAGCGTTGACTGGACGAAATTCCACGTCATCGCCAACCCGAAGACCCACACGTTGGAAGTCGTCTTCGTTCATAATCGCCCGCACATGCCAAGCCCCAGAAGAAAGCGTCGCAACCGGGTATCCTTGCGGAACGAACATTCCGATTGACGTCTCACGAATACAATCGACCACAAGTCCCGCAGCAGGCGCCCGAACGCTTAACTTCGCAAGCTCACCGCGATGCTTTTCAAGTGAAGCACGACTCGCGTCCGCCTTGCTTTGCTCCTGCTGAGCACGCGACGGATCATCTACGCGGAAAGCATCTCGCCGGAGCAACGTTGATTCGAGCGCCGCAGCCGCCTTCGCGACTTCCTCCTCCTGGGTATCGTTCGCAAGTACAACGACTGTGTCGCTGATCACTACCCGGTCGCCAGGTTCCGCCACGACCTCGCGCACAAAACCCGGCGCATCCGCCCGCAAGATGATCTCGTTCTCCGACACCACAACCGCTGCAGCATGAACCGTCGCAGGTAGAGGAAACCAGAAAATTCCGATCGGCGCAACGATCATCACCAACACACCCAACGACACAGCACGCCATCGAACGTGCGCTGTCTCTTCGTGATGAAAAAGGTAACGCGTCAATCCGCGAACAAGCCCAACCACAGCAATTAAGACGAACCCAACGCCCACCAGTAGCCCAAGCGTTCGCATCTTGTACGCGAGCACCGTCGCGATTGTCACCATCAAGACCGCTCTATAAATTGATACCGAAACGCCATACGCCAACAATATCGTTCGCAGTCGCCGACTACCGGTTTCATAATGGTCGACAATTCCTAGGAAAGTACGCTTCAGGATCGCCCGCAGATAGTGCGTAGATCGCTGTCGGAGATTCGGCACTTCCACCAAATCACACAACACATAATACCCATCGTAACGCATCAACGGGTTGATGTTGAAGAAAATCGTCATCGCCCCCGCGAGGAACATCACGTTGTAAGCAACTGAGTTGATAATCGACGAATCCGTCGAAGCCCAAACAAAAACCGCGATCGACGCAAAGATGCTCTCAACGTACATCCCCGCAAGACACACCACCACCCGATCACGCGTCCGCGTAAACGACCACGACCCGGTCGCATCAACATATGCACACGGAGCGAACATAATTAGGACCGCCCCCATCTCAGGAACGTGGGCCCCAAAATGCTTGCACGCGTACGCGTGACCGAACTCGTGAAAAACTTTCAACACAAGCAGGAGCACCGCCAGAAGCGGAAGATTCTGCGCCACAAGAACACCGTTGATTGGCTGCACAAGGTCGTCCCATCTACTCACGGCGACAAATCCGGCAGCCCCAACAAGCAAAACCCAAAGAACAAACGCGTAAGTACTGAAGAATGGCCGAACCAAGTGGATCGTCCGATTCAGAAAGGCGTCGGGATTGAACAGCGGAACACGCAGAAACAGAAAGCCCATCCACTTTGCCCGCCGCGACGCCTGATTCCTGCGTTTGAATCGCTCATACAGAGCTTTGTCATCAGAAACGGGGAGTCGGAGGAAACCCAGACCATGCAGCGATACCACGAACTGATAGAAATGCTCCGAGTCGCCTTCGTCGAGCACGCCTTTGGCAACGAGTTCAGAGAAAACTCCACCGAGTGTCCTAGCAGATCGGATATGTACGAAAATCTCGTAGTCAGCTTGACTCAATCGCTGATTCTGGAAGGTCATCGGATCGCGGATGATGTACGAGACCTCACCGCGAAACAAATGGCGACTCACGCCAAGGTCTTCGCGCAGACCGACCTGTACCGATTGCAGCGAATCGGCTAGCGTGGCATCTTTCTTGGTGGCAACACGGTCGGTCATAACCAAAGATTCATGTACAAGTAATCGATGATGCGATGCAACGTGACCCAGCGGATCGGACGACGACCGACATGAACCCGGGCGATCCCCTCCATCCCTGGTCGAAGGCGGCGCGACGCTTCGCTTTCGACCTCAGCCTCAGTCACAAAGACGTTCTTCTCGTGAACGACAGAAGCAGTCGGACTTACGCGGATCAGGCGAAAAGGCGAAAGTCGCCTCGGATCGGCAAAGCTCGAAAAACTGCCCAATAGATTTGCCTCAACGTCGTCAGCCACCCTTTCGGGTACTTCAATCTCAAGCTTCCAGAGATTCGGCCGGGCAATATGAAAGAGTGGCTCGCCCTGAGCCAGAACCATCCCGACGGTCTTGCGCAGATCACCCTCCATGATGACGCCATCGAACGGTGCGACGATCGTCGCCTGCGCGAGACGGCGTTTGACGATCTCCAATCTCGCATCGATCAGTTTTCGATTCGCAAGTGCGACTTGGGCGTCGGCAGGTTTACTCATTGCGAGCGCTCGATCCCGCTCCCGCTCATGCACCTCCCACTGCGCCTCAAGTTCACGTCGCCGCTGAATAAGGTCTTTGCTATCGATTTCGGCGAGGACTTGACCCTTCAATACATGATCCCCAGCCACAACATGCGCAGCGGACAGTCGCCCCTGGAAAGGAGCGCTAAGATGACGAAGCGCCGCCGGAACGACCTTACACGGCACGTTCAACTCGTAGTCCATGGACCCAAATGCGAAGAACAAGGCAGCCAAGATTCCGGCTCCGAAGGCAACCTTGCGACCAATCCTACCCGGGGAAAGAAGATCGTCGTAGGAGGCTTGAACTGCATCCAAAGCGTGACGACCAACCCCCCGTGTCGCACGTTGCGTAAGAAGCAGCGCGGGCGCGATTGGCTCGACACGTTTGCGGATCATCCCAATCTTCTCAGCAGTCAGCGGGTGGTCCGCGCGACTCCGCAAGCTCAACACCGCCATGGTTCGACCATCGACCTTCAGCGGAATCGACGCAACCGCGTCGCCGTTCGCAGCCGCGTGCCACTGCTTGTGAAGAAGGTAGACCGCACCTTCGGACGCTTCATCCCACTGCGCGCCGCGTTGAAAAGAGATCGGCGCGCCGGAATCGAGGCATTCCTCCATCGCTGACTGCAACGCAACGATGCCAGGGCTTTTCGCATTGATCTGATCCAACCCTGAAATCGATAGGATGTTTGCACGCGAGCGATGTCGAATCGCAAGTGCGACCTGCTCAAGACCCAACTTGTTTCGTAATTCGCTAGTGATCGAAAACGCGAACTGTTCAGCCGATTCGCAACCACCGGCCCTTCCCATCGCCTGCTCACCGATCGCTCCGCCGCCCGAAGAAGAACCGACCCCTGTCTGACCAACGAACTCCGACATCGCCGAGATAAAACGACACAGCGACTCCAACGACGCCAGTTTCGCATTCCACTCGCCTTCGTTTGCAACCGGAACGACTAACGCAATCGCCCCAATCGAAGATCCACTTGGTGAGAAAATCGGCGAAG
>JAJDDZ010000003.1 GCA_029260025.1 Phycisphaerae bacterium
CCCCGAAGTTGTGATCATACGCTTAGGACTAATCCCCATCCCCAACACGCCCCCCGCAATCGCTCCCTACTTGTTCGAACTACCCGAGCGAGTTGTTTCAGCTAACCGACCTTGATATCGAAATACTCAAGTTTGTCAGTCTCGGTATCATAGACTCCAACCGTCTTCCGCCGAGCCCGATGCAGTGCCCCGGGGTTAATGATTCTCGTTCCCCGAACAAGGTCGTCGCGAGCCACGTGCGTATGGCCATGGCAAATGATATCCACGTCGAGATCATCGACGGCCGTCTCAAACCCCTGTTCGTGACCGTGGAACACAGCGAATAGCTTACCGCCAAGTGTTACAGTTGTCGGCACACCATTCGGTAGCGTAAATCCAACAGATTCAGCGTAAGCAAAAAGACCCTGATCTGGGCAATCGGTATTTCCCCAGACGAAGGTCAACGGTCGCCCGACGAGTTCATCAAAGACGGATTGACCCCCGACATCACCACAGTGAATCAGATGCGCAGCGCCGAGATGATCGAACAACCGCATCGCCTCGCGCGTCATGAGATGATCATTGTGACTATCTGAGAAAATTCCGACGAGCATTGCTTCCCCTCCGCCGATTGCACCTATTGATCCGCCGACTCTGAATCTTCTTCGGGCGGCGTATATCCCCAGTGTAGGCTCGGATGATCCCAGATCAACTCTCGGCTGGAGTAATCGCCATCGACAACGAAGTCCCTCGCTCGAAAACCCGCAACCGCGCCGCCGAGATAGAGGACGTGTCCGCGATCCTCATGAAAGCTAGTCGCTACGTCACTTTGCTTTCCATTTGGCGAGTTTCCGAAAACGTCGAAAAGCACGACGGTGTGCGGTTGGCGGACGAATCGCGATGCGTGAATCGGCAGCTCGCCCTCGTCTGGGTAATCAGGCGTAAGCCTACTAGTCATTCCGTCGAGCACCTGGTTCATCGCATAGTGAAACTGGTTCTTTCCCGTGGAACTCTTCTTGCGATACGTCTGATTCTTGGCTGGGCAAATCCAGATATGAAGCGCCGGGTAGTCTTCGATTTTCCCGTTGACGCGCCGCACATCAGAATAAGAAGGTGCGTCGAGGTAGGGAGGTAATACATTATACCACACGTACGGCTTATCGATCGAACGATACGTCCCCTCTGTAGGAAGATAATCCAGCGAGTCGTCGCGATACATTTGCAGCGCAACCCCCCAATGGTGGAGATTATTCTGACATTGAACGCGCCAGGCTGAGACTCGCGCCCGTGACATGCTTGGAATAAGGATCGCCGCGATAAACAGCACGATACTAAACACAACAAGCACTTCCAGCAGCGAAATCGCCCGCCGCGCGCGCAATGGCCGCGAAGTAGGAATTCCCCAGTGCTGTCGGGAAACGAAAAACATGCCTTGGCCCAGTCCAGTTGGACAACAACCTGACCCGTCCGTACTCTCGATCTGCTACCGATGGGAATCGACTAATCGCGCGCAAACTGAACCGACCGACAAGACAGATCAAAGTCTGCGTATCCCCGCCGCACAGAGTTTGGTTCACGCCCTTTCAAAGCGAACGCAACCGCGTACTCATCCGCGACCAACGCCCGTACCACCATCGCCTGCGCCCAGCTTTCGACCTCGTGACCTAAGACGCCGCCAACTAGCTCTTTGCTGGCGGTTGCTGGCTCTGCGATCAATGCGTTTCGCAACGAATCGCCGCTCGCCTGGAGAACGAGATCACAGGCGCGGGGAGATGTGAGATTCTTTGCGTCCTCAAAGCTCCAGATCGAAAAAATTAACGGAACCCCGCCTTCGACCGACTTGTAACGTCGAATCGTCCCCTCTGGAAAAATCTTGACATCCAGCGGCACAAACCCCCTGGGCAAGCGAAATGAGAATCTCCAATCAGGCGATGACTCGAGCGCCCCAAGATGCCCCTCAACTCGCCCCATCGACATCGTCAAAGCAAGTGCAGTAACCCCAATAAGCAACCCAAACGCGGACGCCCATGCTCGTGAAGGCGTCGGGGGCTTGGAAGACGAATAAACATCAATAGACATGCTCGCATCGTATCCTGCGCCTGCGCGAAACGCCAGACGTTGACGATCTCGGCGGGTTTCAATAGAGTCGCCAGTGATTGGCAGAAACAGGACCGAGTAACGATTCTCATCTGTCTTCACCAGATCGATGACACCATTGAAGGTGATCGTCGACGACAATAGAGCCATAAGCTTTGTTGCCGAAATAGCTTACGAATACTACCGTGCTGGCGAAAAGTGCCTAACTTTCGCCAACTGCCCAAAATGCATAGGTCGCGGTATCATCACAGTTGCATGAAGACTGCGAGGCTACCACCGGGGTCGTCCTCGCGAGCGCGGTCCGATTGGACCGCTGCCATCGTACGATAAAACTTAGTGTCACAAGGAGCGTGCGTTGCAGATTCTAGTCACCGGAAGGCATGTCGATCTAACTGACGACATCCGAAACTACATCGATCAAAAGGCTGGAAGGCTGTCGAAATACTACGATCGAATCCACGAGATCGAAGTGGTCTTAGACCACGAGTCAGAGCAGTTCAAAGCAGAGATCATCGTACGCGTCGATCACAAGCATACGTTCGTCGCTAGCTTGACCGGCCCGGACACATTCGCGCTCATCGATGTGATAACAGACAAGGTCGAGCGACAGCTTCGCGATTACAAAGAGAAGAAAAAGAATCACAAAGGCGCCTCACCGGCAGACGGAGCGGGCACCGAAATCACTGAATAGTGCTATTCCAACGATTATCTAAAACGTGCAACCAACGGCGGTGACTATGAAGCTTTCCGAATTGATACACGGACCATCACTGGTTCCCGAGCTCACGGCGACAGATCGCAACGGCGTACTGCGAGAACTCCTGCAGTCCCTCGCCGACCAGGGACAGATCCCCGCCGACCAAGTGGAAACAGTCGCACGCTCGGCGATCACCAGAGAAAACCAGGGAAGTACGGGATTTGGAAAAGGCGTCGCCGTTCCCCACGTCAAGCATGCCTGCCTAACGAAGATGGTCGCAACCATAGGTCGATCAAGTCACGGTGTAGACTTCGCTGCCCTAGACCGTGCGCCGGTTTATACGATTGTCATGCTACTAAGTCCTGCCGACGCCCCCGAAGAGCATCTCGCAGCGATGGAAAGAATCTTCAGATACTTGCAACGCGAAAACTTTAGACGGTTTCTACGTCAGTCCGATACCACCGAAGCCATAATGGACTTGATCAGAGAAGCGGACGAAAGCAGCGACTGATGGCGACACGTATGTGTCGCCCTGACCACAGAAGAGGCGAGACCGGATTGTCGGATGCGAATTCTACAGTGTCGTGTGAAATTGCGGTCCCCAACAAGGAAGGAATGCATGCACGACCCGTCATGCGATTTGTTGACGCCGCTTCCACTTTCAACGCGTCAGTCAATGTGACCAACATTTCGGGACGAAACGAACGGGTCGATGGAAAAAGCGCGATGGAGATGATGTTGCTCGAAGCTGTGCAAGGAAGCGTACTTCGCATCGAAGCGTCAGGAGACGACGCTCAGTCTGCAATAGAAGCACTATCGGCGCTAGTCGTGTCGGGTTTTTCAGATGGCTTCTCGGCGAAAACAAACGCCTCATGATACAGCCCCCCACGTTATTTCATTCGGTTTGACCGAAGTCCAAAGCGATCCCAGCGTGTTTCGTCGCCGAAGCAAGAAGGATCTCGTTGTTGCGTAGAAATCATGCAGATTATCCGCGGAATCTCAGTTGCACCGGGCGTAGCCGTCGGCGAAATCGTCGTGCTAGAAGCAGAGGATTTCCGCATTCCACGACGAATCGTGCCGGTCAATCAGATCGACTCAGAACTGAAGATTCTCGAACAAGCAGTCGCAGAGTCGATCGAAGAAATAACCAACCAGAATAAATTTCTCAGTACGACCCTCGGCAAAGACGCAGCCAATGTCTTCAAGTGGCACATCGGCGTTCTTAGAGACCGAAGCCTCCAAAAATCCATCCGCGATCAAATCCGCAAAGGACGATGCTCGGCCGCCTACGCGACAAGCACAGTCATGCGGAACTACCAGCGGCGGTTTATGCAAATGAAAGACCCACTTCTCGTCGAGCGGATGCGCGACGTGCAAGATATCGAACGGCGACTGTTGCGACATATTCTAGGCGAAGCCCGTGAAGACCTTGCCCATCTGACAAAACCAGCCATCCTGGTCGCCCACGACCTGACCCCGACGCAAACAGCGCACCTCGCCGAGTCAAACGTCATTGGCGTCGCACTTGACGCAGGCGCCTCAACTTCGCACACGGCTATCTTGCTCCGCTCCTGGGGAAAACCGGGCGTCATCGGACTCAACGATATCTCGAACCAGGTTTCCGGCGGCGATACGTTGATCGTCGACGGAACCAATCGCCTCGTGATCGCCAACCCCAACGAAGCAACTCTCGCCGAATACCGCGAAAAAGAGGCGGCTTTTGCACGCTTCACCGGCACCCTCGACGAACTCCGCGATCTTCCTGCCGTCACGCGCGACGCCCAACGAATCTCACTAAACTGCAACATCGAGTTTCCACAAGAAGCAAGAGTCGGACGCGAAAAAGGCGGCGACGGTGTCGGTTTGTATCGCTCCGAGTTCTTATTCCTCAGACCCGAGGGCGCCCCCAGCGAGGATGGACAATACGAGGCTTACCGCCAAGCGCTCGACGGATCGGGAGGTAAGCAGGTTACCATTCGCACCTTCGACCTCGGCGCAGATAAATACACCCAGCAGCGGAGATACGAGCAAGAGCGAAACCCCATGCTGGGACTCCGCTCGATCCGATACAGCCTGCAAAACCTTGATATGTTCAAAATTCAGCTCCGGGCGATCCTCCGGGCATCCGCTCACGGACCCACACGGGTG
>JAJDDZ010000021.1 GCA_029260025.1 Phycisphaerae bacterium
GCCGCCTCAGTCAACAACCGTTTCACTGCCCGGCGGTTTGTGCGGCATTGTCGCGACCGAGCCTTCCAACGCAACCGAACGCACCCGACGCCTTCCCGATGAAAAAACGTGGCACGATCTCATTTCCCAAATCGCTAACCATCCGTCCGCCATTCCCGGATATGACGTGCTCAAGTACTCTGGTGGCAACGAGGTTTTCCGCGCAACATTAACCTGGGGACCTGGCCACGAGCCAAAATCGATCGACGTCGCTTGCAAAAAAACCGTCTCGTCGGGCGGACTCAAGGGACTCGCCGACGCTTTCCGCATCTCGCGCGCAAGAAAAAACTTCGATCGCGGATTGATCCTAATGAACGCGGGTATCGCGACGCCGCGACCTCTCGCCGCGATCGACAGAACCAAGCCACGCGCCAACTGGCTGATCACCGAATTCCTCCCCGAACTCGTGGATCTCGACCGTATTGCGTTGGCTGACTTGCCTCAGATTCCCAGAGACCGACAGCGAAAAGCCAAAAACTCAATCATCGCTATCACCGCCGACCTCTTCGCCCGCCTCGATAAAAACGGACTCTTCCACCGAGATCTCAAAGCCTCAAACATCCTGATCGATGGGTGGCAGCGATCGGATCAATCTCCGAGAATCGTCCTCGTCGATCTCGATGGCCTGCAACAAAAAGCACTTATCGGCCACGATTGCTTCAAACCCATCGTTCGCCTCACAGCTAGCCTTCTGGATTACCCCATCCTCACCAACACCGATTTCGCCCGATTCCTCAAATCGTATCTCGCTACGACCGCCGACTCCGCTTGGCGGGACCATTTTTGCAGTCTCTCGCAAGCCGCGATGGGCTACTCAGAAAAATCCCGCGCCCGGAAATCCCACAAATTCGACGGATACACATGATCCACGACGCCCGGCGACCCCGAGATGAGTTCCGATTACCAGGGACCAAGAGAGGTAAGTCGGCGTCGGTCGGGGTACCTCGGGGTCGGTTGGGGTCCGTTGGGGTTTGGCGGCTATCGGACCGTCCAGTTGCCCACCTGTCGAGCCGATCATTATGGCTGGCAGGCAATGCAACAATGAGGCAAATTCCTGCGAGGCGCTTTGTCATTTGAGTAAACATCGCTACCCTCTGACGCACCCCGAAAGGGGCTTGTTCGTCCTGGGCCAAAGTATAGACCCGCCCCAATCGAGATTCCGGGTCAACGTCGGGCGACCCCAGACGAAACCTTCATCGTTGCGATCAAGAAAGTGATTGAAGAATAGCCTTGCCAAAGTTTCTGAATAGATATCGCCTCGGCGACCAGATAGGTACCGGTGCAGGATCCAAGATTTTCCTCGCAACCGATCTGCTGACAGGAAAACCGTGCGCCATCAAGCACGTCGTGCGCCATTCTGCCGAAGACGACAAATTCATCGAGCAGGTTGAGGCTGAGTATGCCGTTAGTCACGCCCTTGACAACCCAGCTCTTCGAAAGAGTTACGCGATCTATCACGTCAAGAAGTTTTTCAAAACCAAAGAAATCTACGTCGCGATGGAGTACGTTGAGGGTCTCCCGATGGAGACCGCCCGCCCGAATCGACTCAACACGTTCCTCGTGCTGTTCCAGCGAATCGCGATGGGTCTGGACGCAATGCACGAAGCGGGATACGTCCACGCCGACATCAAGCCATCCAATATCATGATCGCCAAGGGCGGCGTAGTGAAGATCATTGACTTTGGTCAAACGTGCGCGATGAACCATAAGAAGGAACGCGTCCAGGGAACACCCGACTACATCGCCCCTGAACAGGTTCGCCGACTCCAGCTCGATCGCCGCACCGACGTCTTTAATCTCGGAGCGACGATGTACTGGGTGCTCACCTCCGAGAAATATCCGACGGCAATTCGCGCGCCCGCCGAGCGAGGGACCGTCAATTTGACCAGCGCGAAGAATCCGTTGGCGCCAGTCGAGCTCAATGCTAAACTCCCGATTCCACTCTCTTCGCTCGTCATGGAATGCTGCAAAGAAAATCCTCAAGAGCGACCGGACGATATGAAACAGTTAGCCTCAAGACTCGCGTCGATTCAGAGGCTGTGGAACAAACAAACAGAAGCCGCAAAACTAACGTCAGCCACGAGCGACAACGAAACGGACGAGGAAGCACTGTCAAAAGAGCCACTTGCCTAGCGGCGACATGAAGAGATGCCGCCACGGCGTACCCCGCAGATACTGTACCGATGGAAACAACAGCAATCGATAGTAAAAAAGCAGTCGAGATCTTCCGCGAAGCAGCGGAGTGCAACCGCGAAGACCCGCTGATTCAAGGATCACTTCTCGAGTTTCCAAACTACGGGCAGCTCGTCATGACCGGCGACCTGCATGGCCACCGCCGCAACTTCCAAAAACTTCAGCGATACTGCGACCTCGAAGGATTCAGCCCCCGACACATCATCCTCCACGAAATAATTCACGAGGAAGTCGCCTCTTTCGCCGACTTCGACAACTCCCACGAAGTCCTACTAGAAGCTGCCCAGTGGAAATGCGACTTCCCCGATCAGGTGCATTTTCTTCTAAGCAACCACGAACTCGCACAAATTACCGGGCACGAGATTAGCAAGAACGGTCGCATCGTGACTCACGCATTTGAAGACGCAGTCAGCGCGAAATATGGCGACGGCGGTAATGACGTAAACGACGCCATTCGAGATTTTCTCAAAACGTATCCGCTGGCCGGTCGAACTGACAATCGAGTGTTCGTCTCACACTCACTACCCGCCCCGAGAGAAGTGGCAGGGTTCGACGAAACGGTGCTCAACCGACCCATGACCCCAGAGGACTATGAACCAGCAGGGTCCGCGCACTCGATGGTCTGGGGAAGACACCACACAGAGGCGGCACTCGAGACATTGTGCGAAGTGCTCGACGTCGACTTCTTCATCAATGGCCATCAACCGCAAGAGACCGGTTACGACATCATGCACGACCGCCAGGTCATCCTTGCAAGCGAGCACAACCACGGAACTTTCTTAACCATCAACCTCGCCAAACCAGTCACCATCGAAACCCTCACTAACAACATCCGCCCCATCGCCGGTTTGGTTTAGCAGGACAATCGCGCTCAAAAAAGATTCTACTCCGCCCGCCAAACCGTCCCATCGGGTCGATCTTCCAGCGTGATCCCGCTCTCCGTTAACCGATCACGGATTAGATCCGCAGTCGCAAAATCTTTGTTCTTCTTCAGATGCTTGCGAACTTCGATGAGAACTTGCATTGCCTTGTCGGTTAGACCGTCATCGCTACCCGATTTCTTCACTTGCGGTTCGATGAAAACACCGATAAGTCGAGCCAGCCGGATCAGGGCTGCGGTTGCGGTGATGGCGTCTTTCTTGTCTTGGTCCGATCCACCCTTTTCGAGACCGGACTTTTCGATAAACACGTTGACTCTTCCTGCCAAGTCAAACATCGCCGCGATCGCCCCCGCTGTGTTAAAGTCGTCGTCCATTGCTTTGGTGAAAGCTTCAAAGGCGACCGACCAAGACTCCGTGAGCGAAGAATCGGTTACGCCGGCGCACGCGTCGGCGAGATTCTTGTCCGGCGAGGTAGTGCCAGTATCGGCGGTTTCGTATGGCGAGCAGGCACAGACGCGCTCCGCACGCTCGAAGAGTCGGTAAAATGTTTCGAGACCCTTCCGCTTGCTTTCGATTTCCTGCGTCGAATATTCGATGGGCCTGCGATATTGTGTACTAAGAATGAAAAAGCGAATCAACTCGCCCGGATACTCGGCCAGCAAGTTGTGCAGCGTCATTTTGGAGAGGGCCGCCTGCATCTCGGGCGAGGCGTCAGACTTGGAAATCTTCTTGGTATTAACTCGGGTGAGTCCGTGGTGCATCCAGTATTTTGAGAACGTCTTGTCGGATGCGCTCTCGGATTGTGCGATTTCGTTTTCGTGATGCGGGAAGATCAGGTCCATCCCCCCCCCGTGAATGTCGAACGTGTCGCCGAGATAGCGACTCGCCATCGCGGAGCATTCGATATGCCAACCGGGACGCCCTTTTCCCCACGGCGAGTCGAACTTCACTTCCTCCGGTTCTTCTTCCTTCGCATTTTTCCAAAGCGCGAAGTCGCCGGGGTTACGTTTTTCCGCGCCCTGCAGATCGCGCTGACCCGCCTGGTCCTCGAGATTTCGATTCGAGAGCTTTCCGTAGTCGGCGTCTTTGGAAACGTCAAAATAGACGTCCCCGCCGGAGGGATACGCGATGTCTTTTTCGATCAGCTTGTTGATGATGTCGATAATGTCGCCGATGTGCTCAGACGCCTTCGGTCGAAGATCGACCCCATGAACATAGAGCGTATCCATCGCCTTGAGATAGTCAGCCGTGATCCGTTCGGCGAGTTCCGACATCGTCGTATTCTGCTCAGCCGCTTCGATTATGAGTTTATCATCGACGTCAGTGATGTTAACAACCCAGTTGACCGCAAACCCGCGAAACACGAGATATCGCTTGATCGCGTCGAAGATAACCGGTCCCACCGCGTGGCCAATATGACTGGGCTTATAAACGGTCGGACCGCAGAGATAGATCCCCACCTTGCCGGGGACGATCGGCTCAAAGGGTTCCTTTTTTCGCGTGAGTGTGTTGTAAATCGTGATGCCCATGGGTCGCTTTTCCTTGGCCAAGAGTCCGCGCGTCTCGACCGAAAAGGTGCGCACATTGTTGCGGTACTTTTCGGACGACACCTCGTCATTGTATTCGTTGTTAGGTTCTCATGAGTAAGGCGACCGTCGTGCAAGCGATCGCATTAGACAGTCCGACCGGTCCGACGCCTTCGTTGGTCTTGGCTTTGACGTTGACCCGGTCGGGCTCTACACCGACGACTTTCGCGATCGAGTCAGCCATTTTTTTCTTATAGGGCGACATTTTCGGCGATTCCGCGTGGACGATAACGTCGAGATTTCCAATCAGAAACCCTTTTTCTGCAATCATTACCATCACGTCAGCCAACAAATCTCGACTGTCGGCGTCCTTGAACGCGTCGTCGGTATCCGGAAAAAGATCGCCGATATCGGGCAGACCCGCAGCTCCGAGGAGCGCATCGGTCACAGCGTGAAGAACGACGTCCGCGTCGCTATGTCCGAGAAGCCCCCTGTCGTGAGGTATTTCAAGCCCCCCGAGCATTAGTTTTCTGTCGCTCGCGAGGCGGTGAATGTCATACCCAACGCCGATCCTGATTGTGTCATTTTGCGTCATGTTTCTCACCTTATCCGTGAAAGGGGATAACCTACGTCGATTAGCCCGCCTTTTCAAGCGGCTCGGGTCATTAGAATATGCGGTTTCTCGCCCGATAACCAGCGCGGGAAGATGTCCGCACGGTCTTGCCTTACTCTTAGTGCCCGCCTAAAGTTGGCTAGAGTGGAGCTGTCGGTAGTTCGCGACGCGGACCATTCGGCAGATGAGGGGTAAGGGTAACATCACTTCGCCGCCTGAATTGGGGGTTAGGGAGATACACCGTGTTGATGAAGAACTGCATGCATCTTAGTAGACAGCTTTTTTCTGTGGCTGTGGTCACCGTTTTGACGCTTTCGATCGTGGGTTGCCCGGCAACGACCACGCCGCCAGACGATCCGCCGCCCGGACAAACGCTCGATACTGACAGCGACGGCGTTTTCGATCAAGACGACGATTGTCCCAACACCCCAGACGGCGCCAATGTCGATGACGATGGATGCGAAGTTCCGGTCGTCGTGATCGTCGATGATGACGGGGACGGCGTAGCCAACGAAGACGACGATTGTCTTACCACTCCGACCGGCGAACAGGCGAACGCAAGCGGCTGCGCTCCGAGCGAACGCGATACCGACGGCGACGGCGTCAACGACGACACGGACACCTGCCCAAGCACACCTTCAACCGTAACAATTGATGCAAACGGTTGCCCAGTCGGCGATCCCGACGCAGACGACGATGACAATGACGGTGTCGGAAATGATATCGATCAGTGCCTCTCCACGCCCTCCCGTGAAGCAGTCGATGCAAACGGTTGTAGCGAAACAGAGCGCGATTCCGATGGCGACGGCGTTATGGACTCAAGCGATACCTGCCCCGAAACACCCGATGGCGAGCAAGCAGATGCCAACGGTTGTGCTCAGAGTCAAATCGACACAGGTGGCGGCGGCGGCGGTGGTGGTGGCCCCGACCTATGCGGTGATGGCAATCTCGACACCGACCTCGGCGAAGAATGCGACGACGGCAACCTGATCAACGGTGACGGATGCAGCGGTGGGTGTCGCAACGAGGTTGCAGGCCCAACGAACAACTCATGCAGTTCACCGATGGTCGCAGTAGACGGCCGGCAGGACTTCAGCAATATCGGCGCAACGACCGACGGTCCCGACGAGCCAGGCATTTGCGCATTCTTCGGAAGAACACAGGTCGAATCAGACATCTGGTACACCTACACCTCGACTTGCACTGGCGAACTCGTCGTGAGCCTCTGCGGGAGCAAGTTTGATACGAAAATGGCTGTCTATGACGGCCCCGGTTGCCCCTCTGCTGCCGCCTCAGCGTGCAGCGACGACGACTGCGGATCAGCCCAGGGCAACATCGAAGCTCGCGTCGCGTTCCAAGCGACCGAGGGCAACGAGTACACGATTCGCATCGGCGGGTTCAACGGCGCTCAAGGGGACAGCGGACGCCTGACCATTACGTGCGGTCCAGCCGCGTGCGGAACCACATCAAACGACTGCTTCGCCGAAGCAGCCGACGACTCGACCGGTTGCAACGATGCGTCATGTTGCGCGACAGTTTGTGCCACCGACCAATATTGCTGCGACGTTGCATGGGACTCATTCTGTGCGTCAGAGGCTGCCGGTCTATGCACCGATGGTTTCCCAGCTTGTCAGGTCGGTATCGGCAGCTGCCAGATCCCGCGTACATCGGGTGGCTGCGGAACGGTCGATTGTTGCAACACTGTTTGCGATTCAGATCCGTTCTGCTGCATCAATGAGTGGGACGCCTCCTGCGTGGATGAAGCGAACTCGATGTGCTTCTTGACGTGCGGCGCGCGTAGCGGCGATTGTTTCGCAGCTCACGACGGCGCCGGTTGCAGCGCGGTTTCATGCTGCGAGTTGGTTTGTCCGGACGACCCCTTCTGCTGCCAGACCACATGGGACGCAGATTGTGCAGCCAAAGCCGACACACTCTGCCGCTAATCGATGCAAGCTCGGGCACCGAAGCTCGACAACTATAGAACATTGCCCAGAACCCTACCTTCGGGTAGGGTTCTTTTATTATGGGTGGTGACGCAACAAAGCGAGTCCTGTTTTTGTGTACGGGAAATTCGTGTCGGTCACAAATGGCTGAGGCGATTCTGCGACACATGGGCGGTGAACACTTCGAGGCGCTGAGCGCCGGATCCCATCCCGCGGGGTTCGTTCATCGAATCGCGATCGATACGCTCACGCGACTCAACATCCCCCTGGGTGAACAAACTTCCAAGAGCTGGGAGGAATTCGCCGAATCCGATCTCGACCTTGTCGTCACTGTCTGCGATGCAGCCGCCGGAGAAACCTGCCCCGTTTGGCCCGGTTCGCCCATGAAGGCACATTGGGCCTTGCCTGATCCCGTCTATCATGCCGGAAGCGACGCCGATCGCTTAGCTTTCGCACTCGCCGTTGCAGAGCGACTGCGAACCAAAATCAAAGCCATGATCGAACTAGACTGGTCTATGGACGGCGACGAATTACAACGAAGACTCGCGTTTCTAGGCGATATTTAGAGGGTGGGCGACTCAGTCACCCGCCGGAATCATCTCGCGAAGGCTCGCAGCGTACTCGCTGCATGTATCCGTCGAACATTGCTGCTGAAATAGGTCAAGCGAAACGCTCGCGAGTTCAGGCTCGCCGTCAGCGATGAGGATGCGCGTTATAAGTCCGTAGATCCACGGCTCATCCGGGCGCTCCGCTGACAAATTCCCAATCGCTTCACGCAACCACCCGCGGGCCGCACGCAGCGAAGGATCAACACCCGAAAGACCATCGATCCGCTTCGCCGCGACCATGTAACGCCCGTCTGTCAGCGCGATGAACGCAGTCGCCGCGGTCCTCATATTCGCGTCCGCAGAACTCGCAAGAAACCGAACCATACTGCGATTCGAAAGCAGGCGTCGGTTCGTGGGCAAATGTTCAAGAAGCTTGGCGAGTCGTGCGTCCGAACTCTTGTACGCGTCATTGGTCGCTAGCTCGATATCGAGCTCGACCAATCCAATCACGGCCTCAGGATCAAATGGATTGCTCACAAGAACTTGCTCGTATCGCTCTCGCGCCTCGGAGAGTCGATCGAATCTTCGATACAACATCGCAAGCCGGCGGATCGTCGGGTTGTCGCCCGTCGCTTCGGCAACCCTCTGCTCGTAGTAGTCGATCGCTTCTTCAAACCGACCCAGCTCATCATAAGCGAGCCCCAATTTTTGCTTCGCCTCAGACGATTCAGGATACCGTTCGATCGCCTCACGAAGCGTCGCGAG
>JAJDDZ010000201.1 GCA_029260025.1 Phycisphaerae bacterium
ACGAGTCCCAGCTAGCCAACCCGCCAAGGCAAGCGTCGCTAAGCAGCCCATCTGGCCACGGCCGTGACACAGGGATGGCTTAGCGCGCATGAAAAAACAACGCTTTTCATGTACCTTTGGCGGGTTGGCAATTCTCAATTAACAGTTTGAATGTACCGCAAGCCGGAGTCAAAAGCAAGCAAAATCTGTCGATGCGGTATCTCGTAATTGTATCCATCTCTGCCTATTCGCGGGTCGAAAAGACAATCGAAGTATGCCGCACCCGCCCGAAGCCAGCGTGCAGTCAACTGACCCCGGACTTGAGCCTTGGCGGGTTGGCGTAAGTTCGGCGCGCGGACTTAGCATGTCCCTACGCCGTTGGGATTCTTGTTCAAAAACACAGACGGCTAGCGCTACGCATCTTGCGGTAGGCCAAGCGGTGGCCATCGAGCCGTTGCGGTAATCGTATCTATGATACATACCGTGACACGGAACTAGTGTCAAGTCAATTCTGTAGAGAATGTTCGGGCATGGTTACCAAAGCCCAACATGACCGCCGCTATCGTTGCCTTCCGCCCCTTCTGCGTGAAATGCGGGAGGAAGCTGGGCTGACGCAACGCGATCTCGGGGCATTACTCAAGAAACCTCAATCCTGGGTCTACAACTGCGAGACCGCAAACAGGCGTGTGGATGTGACGGAATTCATCGTCTGGTGCGAAGCCTGCGAGGTGACGCCGCAGGTCGGGCTTCGGCGGGTCCTGAAGCTAATTCAGGCGTAGAGGACGCGATTTAGGTGATCGTTGATTTTGCGGTGGCGGGGGATGTGCGTATCCGGTAGTTCTGGGACAGTTTTCGTTCGATAGGGTTCGCGAGTTTGCAATTCGCGTTAGGTCGAGGCTGCCGCGGTTGGGCTCGCCAGAGTACAGCGAAGTGACTCCTAATGTGCTGGACGAGCGCGGGAGATGATCTTGGCGTAGTAAGGGGCTTGGTTTTTTTGTTCTTGCTGGAAGCGGTGAGGTGGGCGGCCTCCCCACCCCTGCCCGCGGCCGTTGGGCGGCTGCCGCGGGCGGAAGGGGAAGGAAATGGGTGGGACGATTCGGGCAATAGGTAGGATTGGGCGAGAGGTGGTGGGTTCGCTTGAAGGGCGGGTAACTTGGTTGGCGTTGGTTGCTGAAGATGGGTCTCGGTTGGGTTGGGTAAGTACGTTGGCGGCATGGCTTGCCGGGCTCCCGTTCGGGCGGCTGTCGCCCGGGAAGGGGAAAGGCGGGGCGTTTCAGAGAAGGTCGGGTACGGGGTGTAGAAGATTGCTGGTGGGGTGCAAGCAGGAGTGCGTGACGGTGTTGGTTGGTAGTCTGGGGAATTGAGTAGCCAGATTCGATAGTTTCAGACTTGGTTTCTAGTTTCAGAGGAGTGGTGGGGGAAGAAAGTCCGTGAACTGGAACTGGGTCGCCTGTTTCGGTGTGACTGCCAATGGGCATCCGGTGTTCCGGATCAGAACCAACTAGCCAGAGTTGGGCCTTCACCGGTTTCGATTTGGCGGCGGACTATTCCGAGCGCCTGTTGATACGACGCCATGTAGCCCTGGTGACGATGCCGTTTGCGGATGGCATCCCGAACCGCTCGGCCTGGATCGCGGTCGTAACAGGAGTAGACCCACTAGCACCAGTTTTCGTTTCCCTCGTGGGCGTCTTTCAAGATGGAGGCCGCAACGCACGGCGTCGCGTACCCGAGCGACTCGGCGATAACATGGGCACAGATCCTCGGGTAACGTTGGAGATAATCAGCTCTACTCAGCGAATCACCATCGGCCGGGACCATCAAGCCTCACCGCCTAGACCCAGTCGTTCGTTGAGGATTCCCGGTTTGCGATATTGTGGATGCGTCGACGCCGTTCCAAAAGCGTAAAAGAACGAACGAGGATCTACGCGATTCGCTTCCTCTCGCGCTCTGTGAACCCACCCGCAAGCTTCGAGATGGGTTGAAAAAGGTCCGGCGAGCAACGCGTACCGTGAGCCTTCGATTGTAGAGACGTAATAGTTCGTTCCGGGCGGGTTGTATCGGCATCTGCAGGAATCCTCATGCGTTGACGCGTCTGACTGACGGGTTTCGGATTGTACCTGTTCGTCTTTGGGTTGGTTGGTCATTTTGAATGTGGTGTCGTTACGCAACGAATCGCGGGTGACGGAAGGGATACGCCATCGATAGATGCGATCTCCTTTACAGTGATCACGGGGTCCGCCTCGGCAATCGCACGACCTCTTCGTCGCTCACGAAATGCTCCAGGCAGTCTTCATCACAGAAGAACTTGCGATTCGACAGGGACACGAATCCTCGCGGTCCGTTGACGCCATTTTCCAAAAGGACAACATCAACACCGAGGTCCAGTCTTCGTTGGCAGTGGGCGCAAGTTATGGGTGTGTGTTCATCGTCTTCCATACGAGAGAGAAAAGAAGGCTGGTTAAGAAGGATCAACTGGTTTGGCGGGCAATCCGCGTCTTGGGATCCGGCGAGCAAAAAAACATAATTGACTACGACTTTTCCGGCGGAGTATCGTCCGAGCCGTTCGGTTTCTTCTTGTCTTGAGAACGCTTCTGTCTTAGGCCGTCGATGATCCGTCCCATGTGGTCTGCCATGTTCTGAGCTTGCTGTTCTCGAGAAATCGGATCGGATTCGATATAAGGGATCGGCGTGCCGATAACACGCATCTGCTTGGGTTCAATCTCAAGGACAACGCGACCGTTTTGATCACTATACCATTCTACATACGGTGAGTCCCCGTAGTCGAAAGGCCGCAATCCGGCAGTGACGTCGCCGACTTTGCCTGTTTGACGAAGCGAAAAGGACTTCATGTACTCTGCAGCCTTGCGGTGATCCGTTTCCGGTGTCGCGTAGCCTTGGAATTCAATTGACGCGCCGCGGATGTCGCGATGGAAATCCCCATCTAGGTCGAACGAAACGGGTTGCGGCAACCCAATGATATACATGAGGCCCGTCACCATGTGAGGTTCGGTGTTATCGAGTGTGCCAGCAATCAGGTAATCTTGAGGTCGCCACGCCATCGCTATTCGCCCTCCAATTTCGGGTCGATGCGTTGGATTTGTCGATTGATTGGCATCCCAACAAGAAAACTTTTTTGTTCCATGATAGATGCAAGGCGCTCGATTTTAAGCCACTTCGACCGATTCACCGGTCGAAATCGTACAGGTTTCATTGGTTGCCGTTGCGGAAAGAACAGCGCCGACACTCTGTAGTGACACCAGAACAGAAGTATTAAATAATCTGATGCCCTCTGAGTTCATGACAGAAAAACGTCCCGCCCCTCAGCGCAGAGAGGCAGAACTGGAAAGAGTCGAAACACTTCCCTGGAAAAGTGCTTCGCTCGTTCTGGTTATAAATATTTCGGTGTTGACACCGATCTACAACATCGCTCCGCGCTAATCAGTTGAGGCAATAAGAAGCAGGGCGTCCTTCTGTTACTACCAATTGGCTCACGGCGGATCAATACGATTCGTCAGGAGGAAGATTAACCGGTTAATTGCAACCACACTTGCAACTTAGCGAAGCATATAACTACCTAACCAAGAGCGAACGCCGAAAACGAGTTCTTATGGCTCTGCGGCAGCCTCTTACGGCCAAACAACTTGCGAGACGCATTGGACTTACGTTCGATGAGTGTCGGGAGGTCGTACGGCGGCTTTCTAGTCACAGATTCCTGCTATGTTTGAATCCAGAGGCGAGACGAAGCCGCGTTTACTGGCTCACAACACTTGGCGTCATTATTCAGAAGAAACTCGCTCGTGAGAACCAACACGCTCTCGCGGATCACTTCGTACCGGAAATCGACTGGGATTTGTACGGATCGCAATGCTACTCGCACCGATCAACGATCATTAAGACACTCACTGAACCCATGCAACCGGCGATGATCAAACGTCGAGCCCGGCAGCATGACCACTCATTGAGATTGAGCGGAAACAATGCGCGGGACATCGTGAGGGAGTTTCGTAAGCGTGGAATTGTGCAACCGGTTGAAGTCCGAAAGAAGGCGCACCTTCGATACGAGCTTACTGAACAGGGGAAGGTTTTCCAGCAGCTACTCTGGAATGCGGAGGCGTTGCTATGACGTCGAAAGTGTTACTGCCGAATCGCATCTATCAGATGGATGCACTTGTGGGTCTCAGAAAACTAGAGAGCAACAGCGTGGATTTGATCGTCACCGATCCGCCTTACAACATCGCGTCCAAGAACCGAAGTACGATGAAAAAGGGTAAGATCATTTCGACCATGAAGGCGTGGGGAGCCTGGGATAGTTTTCACTCATTTGACTACGATCTTTTGATCATGAGCGTAATCAGCGAATGTTATCGTGTCCTGAAACCGGGCGGGGCGTTGTACATGTTCACGGCACGCGAACAGAACGGGTACTTTGTGCGTAAGGCAGTCGAACGAGGTTTCGTTTATCGAAACCAGCTAGTGATGGTAAAGAAGAATCCGCTGCCGAGTTTTAGTAAGAGCAACTGGCGCAGTGCTTACGAGGCATGCATGTATCTGACGAAAGGAAAACCTTCGACTTTCAACTTCGTGTCGCAGGCTGAGTGTAAAAATGTGTTTTGGTATTCCAATACGCGCCATATCACCAAACATCCGACCGAGAAACCGCTTGCGCTCATCGAGTTGCTCGTGGCCGTAAGTTCTAACGAAGGCGATCTTGTCGTGGACCCATTCATGGGTTCGGGAACGACGGCGGTGGCGGCGCAATCATTGGGACGAAGATTCTTAGGTTTTGATCTTGAGAAGGAATACATCGAGATGGCGCGGGAGCGATTGAAGGGAGTCAAGTTCGCGGAGCGGACGCGGGAAGCTGCATGACAGGGCGAAGGATTCGGATTATTGAGCACAAACCGGAAAAGAGTTTCTCGGAGCGGCTGGAAGATCGTGCCGGGACTCTTCTGAAGAGCGCGCGGAATCGAGACACCTCTGATCAGGTAATCAGAATCGTTGAACGCGATTTGGCGCTTGCGATGAGTCACATTCGGTCAGTACGCCGAGTCCACAAGCAACTGCGCCGGGATCTTACCCGCGCTGAGTGTTACATCGAGACAGAGATCATTCAGCGTGAACCGCGAATACCCGTCTATGTTGATCGACGGATTGCCGAGCGGGATATGCTGCGAGCAAGGTTGCTTGCTATTGGGCAGGAGAGAAGGCGGCTGGCGCTGATGGAGGCGGAGAAGCTGCAAGCGTTGCATGATCGACTGCTGATGCTGATTAATCGGAGGACGTCGTTGGGCGATCAGTAGTCAGCACCACTGAGGGGAAGAACACCGATCACCCTTTTAGTCGTACTTAGTGGATCGATGTAGGTGGAAGTGGCATGATCCCGTTCCCCACGATAGTCCGATATTGTGATCTTAAGAAGACCCAATCAGAAAAACGACCAGCTCGTACAATTTGGTGTCAATGACGGGGGTCGACCGGAATGTTCGTCTTCCGAGGTTCTGGGGGGTCGAGGTAGGGAAGGTCGAGATGTAGCTAAGATCCACGTCAGGAGGGTGTATAAACCAAGGGGGGAATTATTCATTCAATTCAGAAAGGGGGTGAGGCAATCATGATAACCGTATATTGTGGCTCGCTGCACGAACGGGTGCCGATCGAGCTGCGGCACCAAGCAAGGCGGTGGTGCCTGAAATACTTGGTCGCGGTGCACGATGATGGAGCAAGGGCACTTAGCCCCTGGGAACTCATCCTCTGGATGTAGGTTTACACGCGTGACCGCACTCGCATGAGGCGAGTGTCGGGGCGCTGTGATGCGTGGCGATGCGACAGGCGGAGAAGATACAGAAGTCGCGTGCCCGTTAACGACGCTCATGAACCGGAGGGGCGGTTGCGCATTGTGTAGACGTGCCGACTACCGGAGGCGAGCGTGGCTGTCTGCTGGGGCGATTGCGAGTGCAAAGGTAGCGGGTCATCTCCTCGAGCACCTAGCGGATTGCAGCGAGCAAGTCGTCGTATCACCAAAGCCAGAGCATGCCGAAATCTGTATATTGCGAAGGCTTCAAGTGCATAGCAACTGCACGACGGGGAAAACCGGCACCATCGGATTGGAATCCTTATGGAGACTATTTGGTACGCTCTGACTACCAAAATAGCCATCCGGTTTGACCAAGGAGAACGGCTTTCGCGTTCGTCAGCGCTAACTTCGAGAAGAACAGCCACAGTTTTGCACCAATACTTTTAGCGACGCCAAGACCAGCCATCCAAAGTAGATCATGGCGATAGAGAATAGTCCATCCAGAATCCAATCTGTCGCGTTGACTCCGAGGGTGAAACCATATACGGAACCAACTGCTGCACTAACTCCAAGTCCACAAAGCACATATCCTGAAAGTCGAAGTTTCACTTCGGCGTCTCTGGCGTCCATGAGTAACGGATTCGCTTTGAGTTCTTAAACCTACCGATTTGTGCTGCCGAACTCGCCGTTATCGCCCACCAGATACGGTTTCCATCAGCCGGTCCCATACCGGTTTGAAAAACTGATGTAACGCCCACATGGACATGATCAGGATGAAGATAAGCGTCATACACCCGCCGCCACCGTTCCGACTCATGATGAATCTCCTGTAGCAATTGCAGTCATGTGAGGCCAAGAGTTGGCATAGTGCCACCGCGAAACCGTGCCGGCGTTCAGTGTAGAGTGCCTACTCATCATCGTGCCGCTGAATTGGTCCCATGTGTCTGTCCTGCGATGGCTCGAGGACATACGCCGGACGAGCGTCTCGCTCCATAGACGGCATTCGAACCGATTGGTCTTCGAGATACTAAGAGAAGAATCAGAACAATCATAGTAATAGGTACGATTGTCAAGATCCATGTCCAATGTTCGTAGAAATGATCGGAAACGATGGTCACAATTAGGGCCAAGCATGCTCCCGATCTGTCGGCGTCATTTCGTTGTCACGTAGTTTTGGCACGCGGCATGCATATGTCACCATGCCCGCGGAGCTCAGTCGAATCCCTTTATTAATCATAGACTTCCCACGATGATGGAAATCGAAACCCTCGCCCGCAAACTTGAACCTCTCGCCCCGAAACACGTCGCAGGTTGGCGGAAAGCCCGCGAATCCGTAGATCCCCTCACACGCTCACTCTTGGATAGGCAACTGATCAATAACGCCTACCGCAAACTCGGTAAGACAGAAATGAGGACGCTGCTTTCCCTCCCACCCGAGCGCCGAATACACGGAGCGATCAACCTCGGAACGATTCATTACGCAGGTGAAAAATGGCCCGCAGGGATCTCAACAGGTGAACTGCTCCAGAATCTTGCCGTTGTCGGCCGGAGCGGTGCCGGTAAAACCAACGTCGCGTTCCATCTCCTGCGACAACTTACTGAGAGGAAGATCCCATTTCTATTTCTGGATTGGAAGCGAACGGCACGTCACCTGCTCCCACGTCTGAAGGCGAACGTGAACATTTACACGCCGGGACGACCGCTGTCGCCACTGGCATTCAATCCGTTTGTGCCGCCCCCCGGCCTTGAACCGAGCGTCCACATCAATCATGTGATCGACGCGATGGCTGATGCGTACACGCTTGGTGATGGATCGCGAAGTGTGCTTCAACGGGCAATCTCGCAGTGCTTCGAGTCCGGATTACAAGCTCCAAACCCGCAGGACGTTCTCATGCAATTAGAAACCCTTCCAGATCGCGGCCGGTCGGGATCATGGAAGATTTCCGCGCAGAGGGCGCTCGAGAGCATGTCATTCTCGCAACTTTCAGTAACAAAAGGACCAACGCAGGAGGAACTGGCAACGCTGCTTCTTCGCGAAAACACAATAGTCGAGCTCGACTCATTGAGCCAGGCGGATAAGAAGTTCCTTGTCCCGATGATTTGCCTCTGGCTTTATCATCTTCAATTATCTGATCCTGTTCGTGAAAAACTTCGACTTGTAATCTTTGTGGAAGAGGCGCATCATGTGCTGCGGCGATCGGATAACAAGTCGAAGGAGT
>JAJDDZ010000202.1 GCA_029260025.1 Phycisphaerae bacterium
GTGCGTTTCACAGCCTAAACGTGCAAAAGCATGCACAAAGACTACGGCTGGGGTTGGTGGCATGAGCAAAGCGCAAACCGTTGTAGGTGCTGGACTTAGCAAGGCACTGCACAACCATTAAAGCGGGCGAGCGGATTCGAACCGCCGACGTCCAGCTTGGGAAGCTGGCATTCTACCACTGAATTACGCCCGCAATAGCGAAAAACGCCATTCTTGAGTCATTATCGCAGGTTCCAACCTCTGGTCAAACTCTTTCGTTACGTTTCATGACGTTTCAATACGCTACATATACGCTTCGTAACATCTCGTTACGCTCAAGGGGCCAGCTTTGCGCCAGGTTTTTGATGCGACCTGCAATTACAGCGAAAGGGCGTAACTGCGATCGAGGTCGTCGAATGCGACTTGCGCAAGTGTCGCTAGAAAACAATCCGGAATCTGGTTGACTATATCCGCAACGGATATATGCTTGAGGCATGGCAATCAAGAATGTCAAAGCACCCCTCACTCCGGCGGTGCTTCACATCCTCCTCGCACTCTCAACAGGACAGCGGCACGGCTACGGAATCATGAAGCAGGTGAAATTCGATTCGCAGGGAAAAGTGAAAATGGGGCCGGGAACGCTATACGGCTCGTTGGGTCGCATGCTTGAGGCCGGTTTGATATGCGAAAGCGACAAGAAGATAGACCCCGATTTGGATGACGAACGGCGAGTATATTACAGGATTACAAAGTTAGGCCAAAAAGCACTCGCGGCGGAGCTAGAGCGATACCGTGACGTGGTGGCCGTTGCCACGAACAACGAGCTATTGCCCGTTACTTACGCTTATGGCGCTTGACCACACAATCACGCGATACCGAAGAATATACGCACAGCTGCTTCGCCTTTACTCGAAGTCGCATCGTGATCGCTTCAGGGAAGGAATGGAGCAGACCTTCAACGATCTCTGCCGAGAACGCAAAGAAGCCGACGAGGGAATGTTTGCTTTCGCGCTTTGGGCGTTCGCAGAAACATTCGCGGGAATTATGAGAGAGAGGATAACAATGATTCTGATGCAAGACATTACAAGAAGACTGACTGTGTGGGCTGTCGTCATTGCGTCCATATTGATGATACCTCTGGTGGCGATGCGATTCACCAATGAAGTGAACTGGGACTTGTTCGATTTCGTTGTTATGGGGTCCCTACTGCTTGGTGTTGGCCTTGCGTACGAGCTTGCAGCAAGAAGGTCGGAGAAAACCGTGTACCGAATCGCTTGTAGCGTTGGGCTTGCAACGGCCTTCCTTCTTTTCTGGGTCAACGGAGCCGTCGGCATTATTGGAAACGAAGATCAACCCGCAAACCTGTTGTATGGAGCGGTATTCGTTGTCGGATTAATCGGTTCCCTTGTGGCACGCTTTAAGCCACGCGGAATGGCACGTACTTTGTCTGCGGCGGCCCTCGCTCAAATGTTGGTTCCCGTCATTGCGTTGATTAGTTGGCCGCCCCCAACTACGTCTTGGGCACCAAGCGTGCCCGGTGTGTTTGTTTTCAGTGCGTTCTTTGCCACGCTGTTTGTCGGATCGGCCTTGCTGTTTCGGCGTGCTGCGCGTTAGCCACCTGCCTCGGGCGCTGGGCCACAGGAATGACCTGTGGGCGAACTCCCGGTCGAGTACGTTTCGTTACGTTTGGATACGCTGTAAGTCCGTTTGGTTACATCTCGATACATCTAAAGGGCCAGATTTGCTGCGATGCTCGCGATGATCAGAAATTAATCAGAAACGAGGATTCCCTGGCTCAGCGCGACAATCAGGATCTGTTCAAACATCTCATCGACATGAACGAAGCCATGTGTTGCTTCCCAAAGTGAGTATCTCGCGTCGAGCATCTTTTTCGTGGCGTTCGTGCGTAGGTAGGCGGGATCATGATCATCTATACGCCAACGGTCGAGAGCGTCTGCATCTTTGAACACCTTCAACTCTGGCGTCATCGCGGGAGCTTCCTCGTCACCTGGAACATGCCACCGGCAAACATAGGCAACTTCTTCGATCGGGATTGATGAAGAGAGCCAACTCGGTCGTTCCAAAATCCAATCTGCGGCTCGCGTGCCGTGGCCTGCGTCAATCCCGTCGTTCCAACGCTGCGTGTCGTGAAATGCAGCCACCCAACCAACAACGTCACTGTCAACCCCCATGTTCTCCTCGCGAACCATCGACGAGAGGATTTGGCTCCAGATTAACACTCGCGTCTCGTGACCGAGTCCGTGAATCCCTTCCGGCGTGCGAAAGAACCAACCGAGATCTGGCTCAAACCGACGAATCTGGGCAGTAGTCGCTTGTCTCATATTAGTCATCACCCATCTGGACTGAGGCTACTCTGGGTATTTCACCGTCTCCACCCATGACGATAGTCTCGACGATCTTAACATCATCTGGATTGATCATGATCGCAGATTCATTTCGTCGTGTGAAGTGGGCTATGATATTCGACTTGCCACACTCACCGATCAGCAACAGAGTCCTCGACTTGTTGCGGGTACCAAGTCCGCATCGGCGGGCAAACCACTCGCCTTACCGATGAGCATCGTAAAGCGCTCGACTGGCTGAATAATCGCACGGATGACGAGCTGCAATTTTATGGTATTTGCATCGAACTCTGGCGAATCGGAATTTCACCACCCGCACCACGTTTCAACGTCGTCAGCCGGCCAGTGAAGATCGTCAAGCCACCGCCTTTTGGTTGTTCCGGGGGGGGGGAATAGACCGAGACGCGGAGGGTCAGTTGCGGTTCTGGACCGAGGTGAGGGAGGCCCTCCAGGCCGCCAAGGCCGCTCCGTCGCTTCAGACGCCGCGCCCACAGTATTGGTACGACATTGCCATCGGCAGGTCGTACTTCGTCCTCTCGCTTATTGCCAATACCCACGAGAATCGAATCGGAATCCGGGTTTACATGAACCGTCGTGTGGCTGACTAGGCTTTGCTCCTCCTAGAGAAGGACCGTGTGCAGATCGAGAGCGAAATTGGCGCGAAGCTACTATGGAACCCAAACCCGGACAACCAGGACAAGATCATCGCGCTGCATCATAAGGCTGACTTGGAAAAGAAGGGTGATTGGCTCAAGTACATCGACTGGATGACGAGGAACGTAATCGCGTTCCGCAAGGCGTTTCAGGGACGTGTCAAGAAATTGGACCCCACCGCCACGTCCAACGAGGAACGTGAAGCGTGAGACAGCCATGACAGCAGGCCTGAACAACCAACGACGTACTTCAACCCCCGAAAGCGGCATTTATATTGCGCTTAATTATCGAGCCCACTGATTCAGTGGGGGTTATCAATCGCACGAACTTCTTTTTTTGGTAAAAGAGCGACAGATGGGCCTAGTTCCGGGCGTTGTTCTTTTCACGCGGTGGTACGTCCCCGAGGTCACACTTGTCGGCAAGGGGCTTTCGTGGAATCTTTAGGGATTTCCGTCGCAAACTTCCGGGTTGCGTTCAGCGCCTTCGAGCACGCCGTTACCGCAGCAGAACCGCAGCAGTCTTCGTCCACGCGCCATACCCGCGCAATCCGACGGACAGCCGTTGCAATCTTCACCCGGCTCGCAGACGCCGTTTCCGTTACAGGTCCAACAAAGATTGTCTTTCTTGCAATCCGGGTCTTCGCAGTCAACGAGCCCGTCGCAGTCGTTGTCCATCCCATCTTGGCAGGTAGAACCTGCTGTTTCGTATGGGAGCGGTGATCCGCAATCCTCTGGACAGAAGCAACCGCTCTCGTAGGTTTCGCAGATTCCATTTCCGCAACAAGGTTCAACAACCGTCTGATTCGTGCAGCCCACGCTGCGGTCGTAGCACCGATTATCG
>JAJDDZ010000203.1 GCA_029260025.1 Phycisphaerae bacterium
CGAAGACCTCCCCAAGGACCTCAGAATCCAGCTCAAAGAGCAAAAACTGACGATTCTCTGGGCGGACGGACGAACCAGTGAATACGCCCTGGGAATGCTGCGGACTCTTTGCCCCTGTGCGACTTGCCGCGGCGAAAGAGACCAAGCCTCAGCAAACCCGCTCGCGATCCTAAAATCAGACCCCAGCACCCTCACAGTCACCACCGCCCGACTCATTGGCAATTACGCCATCCAGTTTGACTGGTCAGATGGTCACAACGCCGGAATGTTCGATTTCCGGTTCCTCCGCACCCTGGGCGACTAACCCCAGCCTTGCCAACCGGACGAGAGATTCATAGACTGTGCAACTTGCGCCGCCTGTGAAATCGGCCGCAATGCACAAGGCGACCCTTCGCGGATCCCGGTACGGGCTGGGCCACCCCGCGGATAAGGCCAATAGACGTCAAAGCTTAAGGATTCTCATGGAAGCAACGCTCGAACCGATTGTCGATAAGATTCGTTCCCAAAACTTCGACGCAGCGCGACAAGCGCTCGCCGCCGCACCCAAGTCCGACGAGAACAAGCACGATCTCGAATTCCTTGAGGGCTTCATCGCCGAAGGTGAGTACGACAACGAACGCGCGATGGATACCTACGATCGAATCCTCGATGAAAGCCCAGAGCACATGGACGCCACATTCCGGGCAGCCCTCCTCCACGACCAATGCGGCGACGACATAAGAGCCATCGAGCTCTATCGAGCATGCATCGAGATAACGCCAGCTCCCGTGAGCGCCATGCTAAACCTCGCCATCTTGCTCGAAGAGAGCGGACGATACGCGGAAGCCGAAGCACTAGCAGCAGCCGTCGTCAACGAACACCCAAATCATGTTCGCGCGCGACAGATTCTAAAGTCGGCGGAAAGCTCTGCGACCATGATCTACGACGACACGGGTACGAGAGAACTCGAAGGACGTCACTCCGTTCTCGATCAACCAATCTCCGACTTCGAGCTAAGCGTGCGAAGTAGAAACTGTCTGCGACAGATGAATATCCGGACGCTTGACGACCTGCTACGCACAACAGAACCAGAGCTAATGTCCTACCGAAACTTTGGCGAAACGTCGCTGTCTGAAATCAAGGCGATGCTAACCAACCGCGGGCTTGAGCTAGGTCAGTCAGCACTACCCATGCCCCCATCGATCGCAAGACAGCAGCTAGCAACCCCCATTGGCGAAGCACCAATCTCTGCACAGCGATCAGTCGCAGACCTTGAACTTTCCGTAAGAGCAAGAAAAGCGCTTCAACGACTGGGCGTAACGACAATCGGCGAGCTAACCGCCCATTCCGAATCAGAATTGATGACCGTCAAAAACTTCGGACTAACCTCCCTTGAGGAAATCAAACAGCAGTTGACCAAACTCGGAATCAGCCTCAAGAACGCCTGATAAATTCGCAAGAGGAACTCCGGGCGAAGTCGCCAAACTGCACACCCCGCAATCGGGCCGATAAAGCGACGGTGCTGCATGAACATGACTCGCCCATCCTATCTCAGCAGCACGCGAGCCAAAACGCCCCTAAAGAAGACTACGCGCACCGCCTCCCGCTGCACGATGTTCGCCATTGTCCTGGCAGCGCCGCTACAGACCTTCGCAACGCACAGAAAACCGACCCCACTCCGCGACGCGCGCATCCTCATCGTAGACAGCGCCCCGCGAGTCCGCATTGAATCCAAAAGCCCCATCTCAATACGAAACAACAAAGACAGGAAACTCGGCGAACTCCCACCCAACCAGACATCAGAGCTTCGCCCGCAAGGCGGATCAATAATCCAATTCGACAACCGACTTCGTACCCCAAACGACATACTCCTCGAACCAGAAAACGGCGAACCCGTAAGCGTCTCCATCTACCGCAGCAACAAATGGCAACAACTAGGCGCCTACGCCGGCTCGCTACGCATCGCCTCAACCGATGACGACACACTAGACATCATCAACCACGTTGACGTCGAAGACTACGTCGCCGGAGTCGTCGCCGCAGAAGCGTGGCCAACCTTCCATGACCAGGCGCTGCGCGGACAGGCGATCGTCGCGAGATCTTTCGCAGTCTACCACATGACCAGAGACCCAAACGCCGAGATCGACCTATCCGCAACCCAAGGCGCACAAGTCTACCACGGAATCCGCACCGACTCAGTCGGTCAGCGCGTAGACAAAGCAACCGACTTCACTCGAGGCGTCGTACTCGTCTACAAAGACGGGACCAAGGACCGACTCTTGTGCGCCTACTACAGCGCAGCCTGCGGCGGAAGCTCCCAACCCGCAGCCCCCTTCGGCGCCGATAGCGACGTACCACCCCTTCGCGGAAACGTCCCCTGCGACTACTGCCAAATCGCACCCGGCGACAACTACCGATGGGAACCCGTCAAAATGTCGCTTGCCTCGATCCAAAAGAAACTCACCGCCAGATACAACAATGCGAAAAAGCTGGGCCGCATCACCGCAATAACCGTTTCAGAAAAGACAGACGCGGGCAGACCCCTCAGCCTTCGCTTCACCGGATCAAACGGAGAATCCTTCGACCTACTCGCCGAAAAACTGCGACACACGCTGGGGCCAAATAGGATTAAGAGCACAGACTTCAACCTGCGCATCGAGGGCGCAAAAGTCATCTTCGAAAACGGAAAAGGCTTCGGCCACGGCCTAGGTTTGTGCCAATGGGGAATGCAAGGTCAAGCACTAAAAGGCCAACACGCAGGAGAAATCCTGCGATACTACTACCCCAAATCCCGACTCGTGCGAGTATACTAAGATAGCCGGTAACGCTCGACGCAAACCCCAACACGAAGAGATCATGGCAGAATACTCCAATCATCAAAAAAAGATCATCGATCGCTACTACGACAACCGCGACTCAATCATGATCGTCAAGTTGCAGGAGATCGTCACCGAAATCTACCTCGCAACCGCAGAAGGAACCAAGAAAAGACTCTGGAAACGCGCCGCCGACGCCATGGCCAACCTGAAAATCCACCCCACCATCATCGAACGAATCCTCGAAAAGAAAAAACCAGAAGTCCTCGCAGAACACCTCCGCCAATGGCAAACCCGATCAACCAAACCCCCAAAGAAAAAACGCCCGGAATAAATACCCCGAGCGATGCCATCCAAAAAGCCAGCGAACAAAAAAAGACCCGCCAGCGCAATTGCGCAGACGGGCCTATTCAATTCTCGTATTTGCGCGACGCCTTACGTCGTCGTCAGCGAGCCATCAGCATCATCGTCGGCAAGACTTAAGAAGAATGCCTGAATCAACGAACCCGCCAAAGTCTGCGAAGTCGTCTCCAAACCACCCAGAAGCGTATCGCGAACGTCAGGATCGCACCCGCTCAACTGAAACGCCGATCCACCAACCGCCAGGGCAGTCACCGACCGCAGCAACTTCGCTCGCCATCCACGTCTGTTCATAATCTCACTCCTGCCTCAAAGTCCAGCCAACCAGACCCATTCATATTCGTTCCAAAAACCCCCAACGGCCCACAAACAGTCGCACGGCTAGATTCTCGTTTCCAAGAATCCCATGCACAACCAAAACTCAGCAGACCTTATCGGTTCTGTATACCCATCGGACCGACAGCCCCCACGGTTTAGAACATCCGATATTTTCTACCAAGAATCACCCGCAAAGGGCAAAAAAGGGGACTTGTGGAAAAATCGGACAAGCACACCGGACAGACCGGGCGACCCAGGCTACCGAGCCCTAAAACCACCCGCTGGACGCGCCACCGCAAGACTCCGACGAAATGCACTCAACGGAAAATGCTTACCAGGACACGCGGTATTCTTGGTCACAATCCCGTGAGAAGTGATCCCATTCGCCGAAATCCTGCACCGATCACACAAGAACTCAACCAACTGGCGGAGCGATGCAAGCTGACGAGCCGTCGGCCCACGCGAGGTAAAATCGCCCACAAGACAAATCCCGACCCCATGATCATTGTAATAATTGTCCGGCGTCTTGCAGTGTGCACCGTGTTTTTGCTTCTTCCAACGCGGACCGACCTGAACCTGACCATCACCAGCCCCGCGACCATTCCCAATCACAAAGTGATACCCCAGCTCATCCCAACCCTTCGCACGATGACCCTTGTCGAAAAGCTTCGCAGAACCCTCGGCCGTCGCGCTATGATGTATCACGATCTTTCGCCAGCGATTGCTGATCTGCCCACGATTCGGCATCCATTCGCTACGACCAGCCACATACGGTCGAGGCTGACGACTCGGACGCTGAGCGATTGTAGCAGGAGGCGGCTTGCGCTTCTCAACAGGTGGAGCTTGCCGGCGACGCGGTTCATACGTCCGCTGACGACGTGTAGGAACAGGACCCGTATCAGATACGCACCCAACCGCGCTCACCATGACAAGCATGGGGACAACGATCCCAGTATTGCGAAATGCCTTCATCACAGTCTTGGAGTCCTTCGCCCGGCAAAGCGAAGTCAGAACACCGCGCCGAACACCCGTGTTATCGGCCACCTACCCCCGGCGTGTCAAGCCAAACCAAAAACCGCAATACCAGCATCAACCCAAGCGAATCGACCCAGACACTACAAAAACAGCAAGAATATCGGAACTAAACCTGAATCCGAGCGAAATCCACACCGATACACAACTTCAAGAGTGAACACGAAAGGACAAGACCATGAAAAACCATAACGGCAACAACGAAACCAACGAGCTGAACGCCAACCTCCGCCATTGGAAAAAGCTCCTCAAAGAACTGCCCGATGTCCGCGTTGACAAGATCAACAGCGCCAAACAGGCAATCGAAAACCACCAATATGACGACGACAGCGTTGTAGAAGTAACCCTGGAACGACTCTGCAGCGAAATGAAAACAAGCTAACCCGACTGAATCCAGTAGGACCCGGAAAAGATCAGCATCTGTGCAAGAGATCGGTACACAGAAACCCAACCACCGGCCAAACCAAGAATCCCCGTACACCCGCCGAGCCCCGTGGCTTTAGCCCGCGCGGACCACTCGACATCGACCGATCCCTAGAAAACTAGAACTACTTCGCAGCAGCAACCCCCTGGATAAATAAGATCCGACCGCAAGACCCACAATTCTGAATCTTATCCCGCGTCTGCAAACTGTTGACCACCTCAAGCGTCACCGTCATGTTGCAGCCGCCGCAGTTGTACTCCGACCCCTTGGCACGAGGCTTCACAACCTCAGCCATCGCCTCACCCTCATGACGAGAGGCTGCCCGATCAAACATCGCTAGCGATTGAGGTTCAAGGCGATCCACAAACTCCTTGCGCAACCCCTGAAGCTCATCTAGCTCCGGTTGGCATTTCACTCGAGCATCCGCCAGCGTCTTGGTCGCCTTTTCGACATCACCAAGAATCGCCGCCTTCTCCGCCTCGATTGCAACACCCACAGCCTTGAGCTTCTCAACCTCACTCATCAGCTCTAAAACCGCAGCCTCAATCTTAGTAGTGTCAGCCTTCTCGGTATTCATCGCCGCCAGAATGGTAGCGTATTCTTTGTTGGTCTTAGCGGTATTGAGGGCTTGGCGATGACTCGCCTGAGAGGCTTCGCGGGATGCGACTTCCAGGGAGAGTTGATCGACTCGGATTTGATACTGCTGAGTGGCTCGCTTGTTCTGTTCCAGCTTTTCGTCCGCCTGCCTCACCTGGCGCTCTCGCCCAGTGACACGGCGCTTTTTCGTCTCTAGGATTTGCTCGATCCCCACAAGCTTAAGTGCCACCGCTTGTAGGCCCCTGAGTTCTTCAAGAAGCTCGCCCATACAATCTCCGTTGCGTGTGCTTCAAACTGTCTGTCCGCCCATCCCCCTCAGAATGGGCTGCGAGCGAACCATTATGCAGCAAGTCACAACTTCTTGCAAGTTACAAAAACGACCCGAACGAACGCCATTTCTGCGCAAACCACGCAAAAACCACGAGCGGGGACCCGATCATCCATTGCAGCGAAGCCCAAGTACGTCGGCAATGATGACAAAGGGTTGTCGAAGCTAAGAATCCCCACCCTTGTCTTCGTCTTCCTCAGCCTTCTGCCTTAGATCGCGCATCAAATCGGCAAAGTTCTTCTCGAAGGCATCCTCGTGTTTCCATTCCGAGAAATCGGGAATATGATAGCCTCGGACGATAGCGGCAAGGTCCGCGGCGCAATCAGACAAGTCGGCACCAGCCAAGTTCGCATCAGAGAAATCGGCGCGGGTTAA
>JAJDDZ010000204.1 GCA_029260025.1 Phycisphaerae bacterium
AGGCGTGCGCGTCGAGCGAATATTTTCATGAACGCGTCTTTGAGGGCGGTGATTTCGTCAGTTGAGAACTTATTGCGCTGGAGGCCGACTCCGTTAATCATTCGTACTTCGGATCGCGTCCCTCTCGCCGCGACGAGAATAACAAACGGTGGGACGTCGGCAGCGACGCGGGTCATTCCGCCGATGAACGCGTGTCGCCCGATGCTCACGAAATGGTGTACGGCGGAATGCCCGCCCATATTTACATGATCTGCGACATGGATGTGGCCAGCCAGTTGCACATAGTTGGCGAAGACGCAACGACTTCCAACGCGACAATCATGGGCGATATGGACGCCGATGAGAAAGAGGTTGTTGTTACCGATTGTTGTCTCGCCTCCGCCGTTTCCCGTTCCGGGGTGGACCGTGACCATTTCGCGGAAGATATTGTTTTTTCCGATGATGAGTGTGGTTTTCTCGCCGGAGAACTTTAGGTCTTGAGGGGCCATCCCCAAGACTGCTTGCGGAAAGACCTCGCATCCGTCGCCTAGGGTCGTATATCCCTCGACGATCGCATGATGATGCAACCTACACCCGTCGCCAAGCGTCACGTTGGCGCCGACGATGCTGAACGCACCGATCTCTACGTCGCTGCCTATCGTGGCTGCGGGGTCTACGATTGCTGTTGGATGAATACTCACCGAAAACGTTCCTCTCAATTCCTCATCATTTCGACTCTGCGTCGGTCAGAATAAACTTGATCTCTGCTTCGGCGGCTAGGTCGTCGTTTACCATCGCTCGTCCTCGAATATGCCCCGTCGTCGAACGGACACGGATCGTTTCCGCCTGAAGAATCAACTGATCGCCAGGGCGGACCGCGCGCCGGAACTTCACTTTGTCCAAACTCAGCAGGACCGCCACCTTGCCTTTGTGCTCTAGCACTTGACTGAGAAGGACGCCGCCGATTTGTGCGAGCGCCTCGATAATCAACACGCCTGGCATGATCGGGTCGCCGGGGTAGTGACCTTGAAAAAACGCTTCATTCACCGAGACGTTCTTGATCCCTGTGATCCGTTCGATTCCTTCGATTTCAAGGATGCGATCGACCATCAAGAAGGGGTACCGGGGGGGGCGGATCTTTTGAATCGTATGAATGTCAACGACCGGGGTTCGTTCACGCTTTTTTCGTCGAGCTTGGGCGTCTTGCTTATCCAGAGCACGGGCGAGGGAATGGTTCAGGGAGTGTCCGCTCTTTCTTGCGAAAATGCGTCCAACAACGGGTCTCCCGAACAGCGAAAGGTCGCCAATGAGGTCCAGAATCTTGTGTCGAGCGCACTCATCGGGGAATCGCAAGCGGTTTTCGATCGGTCCGTCTTTCCCAAAGACGAGTACATCTTCATGTCGAAGGTGCGACCCCAAGCCCGCCTCGCGCAGTTTCGCAGCCTCTTCTTCGAGCACGAATGTACGGGCTGGGGCAATGTTTGCTTCGAAGCTTTCCGGCGTTACGACGACACGGTAACTTTGTCGACCAATCGGATTCCCCGGACCGTAGTCCAAGTCGTACGAAATTTCGAGGAGTTCCTCTGTTGGGTCGAGCGGCGGCAGGGCAAGCAGTTCCGAGTCGCCATCGACAACGCGGATGACATCCGTAATCACATAAGGCGTCCGCATTGGCTCTTGTTCGCGAATGCCCGCTTTGCGAAGTCCTGTCACAAAGGCCAGACTGCTCCCGTCCATCGCCGGAATTTCGTTGGCGTTCAGTTCGATCTGAAGATTGTCGAGATCAAGTCCTGCGCAGGCACTTAGGCAGTGCTCAACTGTTTCGATCGCGACGGTTCCGTTGCGCAGCGCGGTTCTTCGTGCGCGTTTTGAAACGTTATCGACGTGAGCGCGGATACGAATCGGAGGCGATTGGTCGGTTCGAATAAACCAGATGCCCGTGTTCGGTTCGCCCGGGCGCATTCGGATCGCTACCGGTTCACCCGTAAACAGACCCCGCCCCTCAAGCTCTACGTCATTGCTGATTGTGCGCTGATGCTTCAACTTTATCTACTCGAGCAATGAGCTTCTTGAGCTTCGCCGCCAGCGCCGGAAGTCGGCGCATATGAATCAGCATTCGATGTTCTTGCGTACTATCTTGGGCTGGCGTCCCGGCCATTTTCGCACCGGGAGCAACATCCGCCCAAGGGACCGACGTCGCGGCGATCTGTGCTCCGTCGCCGATCGTGATATTGTCGCTCGCTCCGGAACGACCGGCGAAGACGCATCCGTCGCCGATTCGTACACTCCCGGCGATTCCCGTCTGCGCGACGATCACGCAATTCCGCCCAACCCGGACATTATGGGCAAGCTGGACCAGATTATCAATCTTTGTGCCTGCCCCAATGGTTGTGTGGCCAAATTTCGCCCGATCAATACAGCTACAGGCCCCGATTTCCACGTCATCTTCAATAATCACGCCGCCGACGTGTGGAATCCGCTGGTGTGCTCGCCCATCGTAGAAAAAGCCGAATCCATCTCCGCCGATGACTGAGTTCGGGAGAATTGTGACCCTATCTCCAAGGCGACAACCATGACGGACGACGACATTTTGCTGCAAACAACAATCGCTCCCGATCGCGACATTTTCACCGACGTTGACTCCGGCTTGTAGCTCGGTGCGATCGCCGATGGTCGCGCTCGCGTCGATCGTGACGTGTGGACCAACAACGACGCCATCGCCGAGGGTTGCGGTGGAATGAATGACGGCTGACGGATGCACGCCCGCGACATTGCCGACGAGTCGTGGTGCAAATGCGGCAAGGAGCTTCGCAACTGACGGGTGAATGCTCTGGCAGACGATTGCGCAAGGGACAGATGCATCCATCGACGCTGGCAGCAAGACGACTCCCGCCGAGGATGTCGTCAGGTGCTTGCGGAACTTCGCCGAAGTCAGCCAAGACGCATCGCTTGAAGACGCTTCTCGAAGGTCCGCAATGCCGGTGATCGTGACGGATCCGTCTCCGTGAACGTCGCCGCCGACGAGCTGCGCAAGTTGTGCGACCGTGTAGGTGTAGGTCATTCTGCTCTACCGGTCATCGTCAGCGGCCGGTGTTGGGCGACCGCCGCCGCCTGAAGTCGCCGGTCCCTTGTATCCCGCATTCAAATGAGAAATCACTTCCTGGGTGATGTCAGTCTTGGGATTCCAGAATAGAACTTTTTGCATGAGAATCTGCTGCCGAACCTGCGATGGATCGCCGCCGCCTTCTTGCGGAAGTTGGTCACTGGCGATGACGATGTCTAGACCACGTTCGTTCGCGATTGCGGTAACGGCTGAGCGTATGTCGTCAAAGATCTCACGCAGGGATTCGGCGAGTCCCCGCTCGATCCGCTGCCCCTCGACCTCGGTGAACCATTTTAGTTCCGCTTCGAGTGTGGCGAGTTCTTTGAGTCGAGCGCGATACGCTTCCGTGCCTGGTTTTACCTCTTCTTGGAGCGATCGCTGCGTTCGCTCGATCCGGTCGCGAATCGCCTGTCTCTCCTTGTTAGCCTCTTGGCGGATTCGCTCGAAGCGACTTTCTAAGTCCGCAGTTTTTTGGTATTTGTCGGATACGTCGGGAATATTGACTACCGCGACCTTTGTCTGGGCTGAGGCCATGCTCGGGCACGCTACCAGCCATGCCAACGCTGTCACCACGAATATACTTGTTCGTCTCATTGTTTGCGGTCCTCTTTAAGATTTCATCTCAAATTCCCGGCGAGAGAGCTCGGGCTGTTCATCTGAATCGTAGCACGGGTGAATCGTAATCCTAGTGGATCGTAACACTGGGGACCCAAGTCGAAAAGGGCAGGTATTTTCGTGTCAAGAAAAGGGCGATTGCCGTGCTCTGCTAGAACAAACCGCCAAGAACGAAGCTGAACACCTGCTCGTCATCACCCTCTTCAGAGGAGATGGGGACGGCGAGGTTCAGCTCGATCGGAATCGGGCCCAGAATGTCCAGCGTGAATCGAACGCCCGTACCAATTGATGCCCGCATCGTACCCGGTCCGACTGCCCCTGTGTCTAGAAAGACGTGGCCTCGAAGTCCGTCGCCGATGATTGGGTAGTTGTATTCAGCACCGAGCAGCAACATGAAATCGCCGCCGATGTTGTTGTCGTCGATGCCGTCGTGTTCACCAACGCCGCGGAACGAGAATCCTCGAATCGACCCGGTCCCGCCAGCGAAGAACCGCTCGTAGACCGGCGAGTCGCCGAGCATCGCGCCGCCGTTTGCACGAAGATGCAACACGTGCTTGCGGTCCAGTCGATCTGCGCTGAGGGTCCGGTACCAATCGTACTCGAAGCTGAGTTTCGCGAAGTTGTGATCGCCAACGAATTGCTCGGCGCTCAGGCGAAGGCGATCGCCGTCTGTGGGAACATACCGACTATCCGTACGGTCGCGGGCGACGCTTCCCTTCACCGCAAGAAGTACATTATCGCCTCTATCGTCTCGAATTTCGCTGGACGAGAATAAATCAACGTCATCGATCGTGACCGACTCGGTGCGGAAGGCTAACTCCCCAGACCACCCGGCGAGCCGTCCGGTTTCGAATCGCTTGCCGAAACTCACCCCGAACCCTGCCCGCGTTTCTTCATACCCGTCGCGCCCCCGACCGAACGCGTAGAGGTTTGCATCAAAACGAAGCGGTCGATCGAAAAGATAGGGCTCTGTAAAGTCAATTCGAAAGCGCGAGATGTCTGTACCGGGTTGCAGTTCGATCCGCATCCGCTGCCCGCCGCCGAAAAACGCGCGGCCGCTCCAGAATTCCTTCGAGTCACGCGGCGGATCGGACAGATCAAAGTTCTGCAGGTCCAAGACTATCGAACCAACCAAACCGCTATTGCTTGTCACTCCAAGGGCGAACAAGAAATCGCCAGCTTTGTCAGCCTCTGTGACATCGATGACCGCGTCGCGCAAGCCGGGTTCATTTCCAATAGGAATGACGCGGGCGGAACTGAAAACCTTCGTATCGCGAAGTCGCTTTTCGGCGTCGCGTGCTTCGTTGACGTTGAACCAGTCGTCCGGCGGATAGAGTCGCAAGGCACGCCTGACGACTTTGTCCTTCGTGCGTGTATTTCCTCGGACGGCAATCTTGCCAATCCGAAACCGCTCCCCTTCGTTGATCTGATAGGTGATCCGAACCAAGCCCGGGTCGCTTGAAAAAACGCGCGTCGCTCGGATGGTGGAGTATAGAAAACCAAGTTCGCCGTATCGGTGCTGGATCGCTCGAACGTCTGCGTCGATGGTGGGGCGTCTGACCGTCTGACCTGTAGCTGACGAGATGAGCATCTCTAGCTCACTCAAGGTGAGCGTTGCGTTTCCCTCGAACAAGATCGCTTCGACCGCATAGATCTCGCCTTCATCGATCGTGAAGGTCAAGGTCATGTCGAGACCGTTCTCGCTCACGGACGTGGCGAAGTTGGCCGTCGCATCGAGATACCCAGCGTCTCGATACAGATTCTGCAAGCGAGCAACGTCGCCTTCGACTTTGTTCTGATCAAACTCCCCCGTCCGGATGAACCAGAATGCGGTCTTGGTGGTAATCTGACGGGCGAGTTCTTCGGGGGGATAAGTCTGCGACCCTTCGAATAAGATTGATCGGATGCGTGGTTTCGCTTTGGTTTCAGAAGGGGGGGGATCAGCGGCCTGAATCGCTCCGGCGACCGGCGCTGCGATCACCATGAAAACCAGCAGGGAACCCAGAGCGAAACGGATTTTGTTTAAGTTCGTTTTGATCAATGCCCAATCCTGAATCGTGTGGAAGAAAACAACAAGTGCGGTCCGAATTACCGCCTGCCAACTAGCGAGGATCATACCCGCAACGCGCAGTCAATGGAACCAGATTTCGCACGCCTGTTAGTTGTGGAAAGGGGGGCTAAAAGGGGGCGCCGCCGCCCGCCGGGACGTAGTCCACGCGCTCTGCGGTAAAGTTGGCGAAACGCGTGAACTTGCTGTTGAAGCTAAGTTGGACAACGCCGGTTGGCCCATTTCGCTGCTTGGCGATAATCAACTCCGCCAGTCCCTTAATCTCTTCGTTGTCGCGTTCGTAGTATTCCTGGCGGTGAATCAAGAGGATGACGTCGGCGTCTTGCTCGATGGCGCCCGACTCACGCAGGTCGCTCATGATGGGTCGCTTGTCGCTACGACCCTCCGCGAGTCGGTTGAGCTGTGCAAGGGCGATGATCGGAATCCCAAGCTCTCGACCTAACGCTTTGAGACCGCGGCTTATGGTCGAAATCTCGACCTGCCGACTTTCCGCGCGAGGAGAGTGCATTAGCTGCAGGTAGTCGACAAAGACAGCTTGGATATCCTTACGCTGCTTGAGTCGTCGGGCCTTGGATCGAAGCTCCATTACGGAGACACCGGGTGTGTCGTCAATGAATAGTGGGGCGGTATCGTACTGAGCACAAGCGTCCATCAAGGATCGTTGCTCTTCGGGAGAAAGCATACGCCGCCTCATTCGCTGTGCATCAATTCCGTGGCCATACGAGCAGACCAGGCGTTGTGCGATCTGGTCTGAACTCATCTCCATTGAAAAGAACGCGACTGGTTTGTTGTGCTGAAGTGCGACGTTCTGAGCAACTGTTAATCCGAGCGCCGTCTTGCCCATGGAGGGGCGTCCGGCAAGAATGACCAAGTCGCCCGGTTGGAACCCACTGGTATATTCATCGAGCTGCGTAAAACCGGTCGGAAGGCCCGTGCAACTCCCTGCGCCGCCATCAAGTTCGAGCTGCGCCGACAGTCGCCGCATGGCTTCTCTGATTTCGATGACCTGCCCTGAGACGCGCTTTTCGGTGACTTCGAAAATGGTCTGCTCGGCGTGATCGAGGATGTTGCGAGCTTCGTCAATTCCTGCGTAGGCCTCGTCAGTGATCATACCGCTGGCACGGATCAAGTCGCGCAGCATTCCGCGATCGCGAACGATCCGGGCGTAATGCTCGGCGTTCGCCCATTCGGCGAAGCTCTCCGCCAAATGAATCATGTAATCTTGGCCACCGATAAACTCCAGCAAGTCTCGCCGGCGGAGTTCGTCGGTCACAACGATCAGATCGATCGCTTTGGCGGGGTCATCGTAGAGCTCGACGAGAACTTCAAAAAGCTTCTCGTGGACCGGAAGATAAAACCAAGGGCTATCGCTCAGTCCAATGATGGGGACGACCTCAGCGATCGCGTCCCGACTCATCATCATAGAGCCAAGCAGCGCCTTCTCCGCGTCGAGATCATGCGGCGGAACGCGCTCTGACAGGGAGCGTCGTGGGGCACCGGTGGCGCCTGCGTTATTCGTCGCCGCCTGTGTCATCTGCGGCAGCCTCCGTGCTTGCCCCATCGCCCGCATCCGCGGAACCTTCTTCGCCGTCTTCACCTTCAACCTTGTCGCGCACAACCCAGACTTTTACCTGGCTGATGAGGTCGGGGCTAAAGCGGATGTCCACCGTGATATTATCCAGATGGCGAATCGGGTCGCGTAGCTGAATATGATCCACGATAAGATCGTACCCCTCTTCGGCAATGGCAGCCGCAATTTCCTTGCGACCCACGGAACCGTACAGCACGCCGTCTTCGTTCGCCTTGGCACGAATCGTGATTTCGAGTTCGTTGATCTGGGCTGCGAGGGCTGTGAGCTGCTTTTGACTCTCAGCGAGGTCGGCCTCAGCAACACGACGAGCTTCTGCGAGCTGTTTCATGTTGCCCGTGGTTGGCATTGTTGCGAGGAGTCTTGGGATAAGATAATTTCGTCCGTAACCTGGCTTAACGTCGACGACATCGCCGACGATTCCCAAGTGTTCAACGTTCTTGCAAAGCAGCAGTTTCATAGTGATACGTCTCTAACCTTTCGCTTGTCCAAAACCAGTTCCGGTTGATTATTGTCACGTTCAACCTAGAACGGAATATCGTCGTCCGATGGTGGTGGTGGTTCATCATATGATGCGGGAGCACCAGCGGTCGCAGTCTGAGGAGCGGAATCGCGTCTCGCTCCGCCGCCCTGACCGCCCTCGCCTCGCCCGCCGAGGAACGTGAAGTTCTCGACGACTACGGCGTGCTTGCTCTTTTTCTCGCCCTCGGCGTTTGTCCATTGATCCAACTCAAGGCGGCCTTCGACAAGAACCTGGCTACCTTTGCTCATGTATTGGTTGAAGGTCTCTCCTGCCTTGCCGAAAGAGGTGCAATCGACGAAACAGACCTTCTCTCGCATGTTGCCTTCACGGTCTTTTCGTTTGTAATTCGTGGCGATCCCGAACTTGCAGATGGCTACGTTCGATGGGGTATAGCTAAGTTGAGGATCCCGCGTTAGGTTCCCGACCAATATGATTTTATTGAAACTAGCCACGATATCGCCCTCACAAAGATCCACGATCGCTTGCCAAAGACTACCTTCACAACAATGTGAAAGGTCCGCAAGAAGCCGGTTCAGACAAATCCGATTCTACGCCGAAGCTGGCGCATCCGCCACTGGCTCGGGAGATTCTGCCTTCGGCGCGTCGCCAGAAGCCGGTTTTTCGCCATCAACCGGGCGTTCGTCTCCGCCGCGAGCAAACCATTTCTCCATCGATTCCGGAGTCGCGTCATCAGCCCGAAGGACCAAAAGCCGCAATACGGTTTCGGAGAGGTAAGCGTCTCGCTCAAGCGGCGTGATCTTCTCGGGAGCACACTTGAAGTAAGTCAGGGCGTACACGCCTCGCTTGCGACCCTTCACGGGGTACGCGAGTCGCTTCTCGTCCCACTTGCGACAAAGAATAATCTCCGCACCAGCGCGTTCCATTAGGCGGCGAACTTCACCTTCGCAGTTTTCCCACGACGCGCCGAACGTCGGGTCAAACAGGTACATGCCTTCGTATTGGTTCAACGTCTCAGCTCTCCTTGTCAGCTCAATCGTCGCCGACTCTTCGTTACGCCCCGTCATCACTCGCGTCGCGTTGCAATCCAGGAGGATCGCCATTGAAACGCGTCATCGTTAGGCCAGGGCCGTTCTCAATCCAACATTCGACTG
>JAJDDZ010000205.1 GCA_029260025.1 Phycisphaerae bacterium
TGGGCCGACAGGGTAGACCTGTCGGTGTGATTTTAGTGAATAAAGAGGGCACACCATGAATAAGAAAGCTATTGTCCCATTGGTTTTGGGTTTAGGTATCGGTCTGTTGGCTGTCAAGTTTGGCGTAGACGCCATTCGCAAAGCCCAGGCATCTGGCGCAGAAAAGGCCACCGTTATGGTCATTAAGGCCAAGCAAGATATTAACGCCTTCGACGAGATTACGCCGAACATGATCGAAGTAGTCGAAGTCGCTGACTCGCCGTTTATCTCCGCAGGAGAGCGGATCGGCGACCTTGAAGAAGTCAAAGGTCGAGTCGCCGGAAAGGCAATCCCAAGAGGGGCACCCGTGCTCGCCTCGATGCTCGCCCCAGAGGGAACCACAGCAGGGATCCAGGGGCGCATCAAACCGGATTTCCGAGCGGTCTCAGTAAAGATTGATGAGGTCAACAGTGCCTCTTACCAGCTGCGACCTGGCGTCTTAGTTGACGTGACAGTTGTGATGGATATCGCAACAGACGACAGAGGAAGACGCGGAGGCAAGGAGACTGTCTCAGAGGTAATCCTACAAGGAATCGAGGTCGCCTCGATCGGATACGGATCCCAAGGCGATGCGGACAACCAGGCTGGTGCCAAGATTAAACCAGCAAAATCTGCCACTTTGTTCGTACATAAGGACGACGTACCAAAACTGCACTTGGCACAGACTCGAGGAAAAGTCGCTCTAGCCTTACGAGGCGACAACGACATTGATACGTCAGTCGTCGCTCGTGCCAGCGAGACCGAGTTGACTGGGAAATCAACGGGCGAAGAAAGCAATCAGAATTTCCTAGCCAAGTTCGCGGAGATGATAGCAAGCGGTAAGCAGAAAAATGACCAGATGCAGGGTCAACAGACACGAAATGCTCATGAAGGCGACGCAATTCCGCCACACGGCGTTCTCGTCTTCCATCGATCGAGTCTTCGGGGCGACACGGATCTCGTTGAGCAAATGGTCTTCGAAAACTCGTCTTCGACAAAGCTCGTTTCGGTTCAGATAGGTGCGCCGACTCGCGCCGGAGCGGCAATGCGAGAAGATAGCCAAGGTACAGGAAACTAATCAAGCGGCGATACAGAAAAAGACCGCTTCATTCGGCGCGGAAACCGATCTCGATACTGGGTACGGATCACAGATTAGGGATGTGATCAGGACAGGAAAAAGTAAGGATATTGAAATGTTCACGAAAATCACGGAAGATAACGGATTCGGACGCGACCCGAAATGGTCAACAAGGCGTTCGCTGAGAGTCGCGATCTTCGCGATCGTGATGGGGACCGTGTCCGTAACCCCAGACGCGGCGTATGCACAGGCGAAGTTCCAAGCATCCATAAAGGATATGAAAGGGTCTCGTCAGCACATAACCGTACCTCTCTATCGAAGTCTCACAATCGAAACCACGATTGAGACGACTCGTGCCGACGTCGTGTCCAAGCAAGTCGCCGACGTCCAAGTCATTAGCCCAACCCAGCTGCTGATTTCAGGGGAAAACTTCGGCGATACCAGCGTCATCCTCGTCGGGGCTGATCACAATCACTACGTCCTCGACATTCATGTCGAGCTCGACCTCGAAGATTTGCTAAGAAACGCAAGAGCAATCGACCCGCTCGGTGCTGTTCAAGCGAGGAGCGTTCGGGGAAACATCCTCCTCACCGGAACGGTTAGCAGCACCGATCGAGCACGCCGAATTGTCGAGCTTGCTTCGCTATACCTCCCAAAACCGATCCCTGAGCGGGCACAAACAGAGATCCAGAACCATCTAGAAGTCGCCGGCGAGCAGCAGGTACTCCTACGATGCACCATCGCTGAGGTCAGTCGATCTGCCGCACGTGAACTGGGCATCAACGGGTTCCTCGCGGGCGAAAATGCCAAAGACGCGTTTCTCATCAATCAGCTTGGCGGAATAAACCCAATCAACATTGGGGCTGCCGCAAGTTCTGCCGTTACAGGTAACGTACCGTTCCTAACAGGCGACGACGGAATCCCAGTCTCGCGTTCCACGACGATGTCGCTAGGATTCCCTCGCGCCCAAGCTCAGTTCTTCCTGAAAGCAATGGCTGACAATTCGCTTCTAAGCGTCCTCGCCGAACCGAATCTAGTCGCCATCAGTGGCGAAACGGCACAGTTCCTCGCCGGTGGCGAGTTCCCGATCTTGGTCCCCCAGAGTTTGGGTACCGTCTCGGTCGACTTCCGCGAGTTCGGTGTTCGTTTGAACTTCACCCCAGTCGTTCGAGGGCAGCAGCGCATTCGACTTCGCGTCGCCCCGGAGGTATCCGAGCTAGATTTCACGACCGCAATCCAGTTCGAGGGTTTCGTAGTTCCTGGACTCACCTCGCGATCAACGGAAACAACGGTCGAGCTGACCAGTGGCCAAACAATCGCCATCGCTGGTTTGCTCAACGAGCAGGTTCGTGGATTAGCTTCGAAGACCCCAGCGATGGGGGAGATTCCCGTCCTCGGAGCCTTGTTTCGTTCGGTAAACTATCAACGATCGCTGACCGAACTCGTGGTACTCGTTACACCGGAAATTGTCGCACCGATTGAAGCGAACCAGAAGATCGCTTTGCCGACCGACGGACTAGTTGGACCAGATGACTTTGAACTCTACGCACTCGGACTATTCGAGGGCGACGATACCAACGGCGGATGCAAAGGCGCGGATTGTCCAAAGAAGGGCACCACCGCACAGCTACCCTCCGAACCACAGAACGCCTCACTACATGGGCCATGGGGGCTGGCGACGACTTCCGATTATCGGTAGCGTCCAAAAAACTCAATACAATCACCCCCCCCCCGGAGGCGACCGTGACGCAGATTGACCCAGCGGCTAACACCGCGATTGGAGGGTGAATCGATGACTGCTTATGGTCGAAACCGGAATCAAAGAAGAGGAATCGTCGCGGTCCAGGTTGGCGCAATGCTCACCGTACTGCTCGGCGTCGCCACACTGACGATCGACGTAGGTCAAGTCTATTCCGCCCGTGCTGAGCTTCAGAACGTGGCGGATTCGGCTGCGCTCGCAGGCGCTGCAGCCTATGTGACTGTCACAATGATGACCGTCAGGGAGGGAACCAGCGGAAGCACTGCACTTGGCACTGTCAAGACGCTAGCGACCGCCTAGCCAATGAATTCTCCGAGATGAACGATACGCTCGCATCGCCGACACTCATCGAATCAGGCGACGTCAAACCAGGGTGATTGAATCTCAACTCAGCCTCCCAAGCAATCCAAACCAACCCAGTCCCGAAAGACAACAACGCCGTCTACGTCATAGCTCGCCGATCAGACTCCGAAAGGGCAAGGCGAAACCGCTCAGCACCTCTCTTTTTCGCCGGGATCTTCGGACGCTACGTAACCGACTCACCGGCTTCAGCCGTCGCCGCATTAGATGACCGAGCAACAGGATTCCAGCCAGACTCGACAGACGCGGCCAACATATTTCCGTTCACGATCTCAGAAGCCACATACGACGGCGAACTGGTAGGGGGCGGCGACAGCTAGACATGGGACAACGCCACAGACACCGTATGCACAGGCCCTGACACGAGAACAAACGACCTCGAACACCAAGACTCAACAAGCCGCCTTTGCAAAACTCTTGCCTAGTCCAGCCGCGGCTGTTGTCTGTGCAAAATGTTTATGGGACCAGTTGGAGGGAACTCTCGGACCACTGTCAATCGGATTCCACCATCAGTTACCGGCCCCATCCCAAGTTGAGAAAGAGATACCATCGTCGCGTTATTGGAAGGTGTCCGAGAATCACCCCGACCGAGAACGAGTAACTGAACAACACAGCAACGCAACGACCGATACGTTTGGACCCATATATAGTAGAGTCTAGACGTGTTCTCTTTCTCGTCGTCAACCTGCGTCCTTCGTTGCTATTCGCCGATATATTTCGGGAACGTCTCGCCGTATGTGCGCTCTCTCTCGGCGTCTAGTCGCCTCGCGAGAGACCCAAGACATGGCGATGACCGCGTCGAACCGACCGGTTCGACCTACAGCGGATGTGAGGAGCGGCTAGCGATGAACAAGAATCGAACCATAGACCGACAGAACAATCTCGTGAGGGGCAGGAAGTAGAAGTGGCGAAGAACATCAAGTTCATCGTAATGAGCACAGTAGAAGAATCCGCGTTAGAGTTGCGAACGCATCTTCTCGCGATTCAGGGCGTGAGGATCCTTGCTGAGGTCGACGATTCAGCGCTGCTAGGACCAGCCGTCTCCCAGTTCCCCGTCGATGTGCTCATGGTGAATCTGGACCCAGCTCCCGACGCAATACTCCCCATTCTAGCTGACGTCGCCAGCTCAAATCCAGACCTCACGATTTTCGCATGCTCAGCCTCAACAGACGGACCCCTCATCCTCAAGGCCATGAGACTGGGAATCAAGGAGTTCTTCCCGGTCCCAATCGAAGCCGCGCAGCTAACTGAGGCGATCGCCAAAGTTGAGGTCACAAAGGCAGATGCCGTCGCAAGCGGAAAACTGATTACAGTAATGGGAGCTTCAGGCGGCATCGGCGCAACCATGATCGCAGCGAACCTAGCTGCAGAACTCGCCAAACTTGCCACAGGCGGCGTCACAGTTGCAGACCTAGACTACCGATTCGGTCAGATCGCAACCGTCTTAGATATCGCGCCCACGTATACCCTTGCGGATCTCTGCGGATCACCGGAGGCGCTCGAACCGGCAGTCATCGAACGAGCCTTAACCCTGCACGAAATGGGAATGCACGTACTAAGTCGACCGCAGAGCTTTAGCGAAGCAGATATTATCACCGGCGCATCGTGTATGGGCGTTGTCTCAAGTTTGCTCCAGATGAACGAATACGTAGTCACCGATGGCCCAACGCGGTTCGACATCGGCGGAACATCGGTTCTCTCGCTCTCGGACACGAACCTTTTGGTCGTGCAATCGCTCGTCCCGTGTGTTCGAAACGCAATGCGAATCCTAGAGACACTCCGCTCAAACGGACACAATACAGAGAATACAAAGCTCGTCTGTAATCGAGTGGGCAGAGATTCAGGACACCTGACCGTCAAGCAGGTCAGCGAAACGCTCGGCATCGACGTCTTCGCGACCCTTCCAGACGACTGGGTGACCGTCAGCACGTCGATGAACCTTGGCGAACCGCTGGCGACCAATGCCCCAAAGTCAAAGCTACACGCGACGATCGTAGAAATGGCCCGCCTGCTCCACGACCCCCTAGGACAACAAGCAGGAAGCGACGACCCAAAAAAGGGACTCATAGGAAGAATTTTTGCCAACGCTTGATCCAAGAATGATCAAACAGCGAGTGAAACAGAGACCGAGATCGCCAGGTTGCGATTCTCGATAGGAAAGGACGAAGGGTTTTTCGATGTTCGGAAAGAAAACACCCAACGCGGTCGCACAGGTGAAGGAATCACCGACCGCCGAATCCGCGCAGTCAAAGAGCGCGCCCAAACCAGCAGGGGTCATCGCGAAACCAAAGGTCGCCAAGGAGAAGAGCGAGCAGTTCAACACGCTCAAAATGCGACTCCATCGAAAACTCATCGACAAGCTAGACCTGGCAAGAATGGTCGGTGACGAAGAGACCCTGCGCGAACAGGTCAAAGAAGTCGTTGCCCAGCTCGCCGAACAAGAAAACACCCTACTCAACTACAATGAGCGCCAACGACTCATCAACGAGGTCCTCGACGAAACCTTTGGTCTCGGGCCACTCGAAGTCATTCTATCAGACCCAACCATAAGCGATATCCTCGTCAACGGACCCAAACAAGTCTACGTAGAGCGCGGCGGAAATCTAACACTCACTGAGGTGGAGTTCAGAGACAACGCCCACCTAATGCATGTCATCGATAAGATCGTAAGTGCGGTAGGGCGGCGTTGCGACGAAACCTGTCCACTCGTAGACGCACGGCTGGCAGACGGCAGTCGTGTAAACGCAGTCATCCCGCCCCTGGCAATTGACGGCGCGAGCATGTCGATTCGACGGTTCGGTGCAGACCCGCTTACGTGGGACGACTACATCAATTTTAAGTCAGTCACTCCAGAGGTGCGCGATTTCCTGAGCGCTTGCGTTAAAGCCCATCTAAATATCCTAGTCGTCGGTGGGACAGGATCGGGTAAAACGACCCTCCTGAACAACCTCTCATCGTTCATCCCGGATACCGAGCGGATCGTCACCATCGAGGACGCCGCTGAGCTCCAACTCAGACAACCTCACGTCGTGAGGCTCGAAACAAGACCAGCCAACATCGAAGGCAAAGGAAAGATCGCGATCCGTGACTTGCTGATCAACAGTTTGCGTATGCGCCCAGACCGCATCGTCGTTGGCGAGTGTCGTGGGCCAGAAACTCTCGACATGCTCCAGGCGATGAACACTGGTCATGACGGATCACTAACAACGGTTCACGCGAACAGCACACGCGATACGGTCGCGCGTGTCGAAACAATGGTCATGATGGCCGGATTCGAGCTACCACTCCGCGCCATCAGGCAGCAGTTCGCCTCAGCGATCCATCTGATCGTGCAAGCCCAGAGGCTCACCGGTGGTGCGAGAAAAGTATGTAGCATAACTGAGGTCGCCGGCATGGAAGGCGATATCATCACGATGCAAGATCTCTTCTCATTCGAGCAGGAAGGCGTCAGCGAAAGCGGAAAAACCAAAGGCCAATTCGTCGCCACCGGAATCCGTCCCACCTTCTTGGAAAGACTAAAGGCGAGCGGGCACGAGCTGGACCCGGACGTATTTACACGAAGAGTCCTATTGGAAGACGACGGTTCGTAGGTTTATAGTTTTCACCCTATGGGGGTATTTGCGATGGCTGCGATTGTGGCACAAATGATATTGGCGGAATCCGATCTCTGGATGTACCTCCTCCCGACCATGGGGTCGATGCTTCTTTTCTATGGCATCTTCCAAGTCGTGAGCGAGTCAAAGTCCTCGAACCAAAAGAAACTGCAAGACCGGCTCAGAGGCGACCGCGCACAAAAAGAAAAGCAGATAGAGTCAACCATCCTGCGAAGAAACGCGATGGGTGGATCTTCTTCCTTCGCCGACGCGATCTTTGGGAAACTAGAGTTTATCCCAAAGCTTCAGGCAATGCTCGACCAGGCAGACCTGGAATGGTCCGCCGCCCAAACGCTCATCAATCTGTTCGGGGCTGCCGTTCTCACAACACTCGGCCTATGGGTAGTTCAAATTGGACTAATCGTCGCAATCGCCTGCGGCTGCGCCGTAATGATATTTCCTCTCGCACTCATCGGTTTTCGCAAACGTAGCCGGATGTCCAAGCTCAACGGGCAACTACCAGATGTGTTTGAAATGATGAGCCAAGCTCTAAGGGCAGGACACTCCCTGGGTGGTGCGATCCAACTAATCTACGAACAGATGCCGCCCCCAATCGCGACCGAGTTCGCCCAGGTCTACCACGAGCAAAACCTCGGAATCAGAATCGAAGACGCTCTTCAAGCAATGGCAGGGCGAGTCGACTCGCTGGACGTTCGCTTTTTTGTCACCGCAGTCATGATCCAGAGACAAACAGGTGGCGACCTCGCGGAAGTCCTCGACAACATCAGCGGCGTCATTCGCGAAAGGATAGAACTCGCAGGACTCGTCCGAGGGCTGACCGCCGAAGGTCGACTGTCAGGCTGGGTGCTTTTTGCTCTACCGTTTATCGTCTTCTTCGGGTCGATGTACCTCAACCCAGAATACGCCACCGTCTTGTTAGAAGATCCACGCGGACAATTGATGCTAATGGCCGCCGCCGGTATGCAGCTGATGGGAATCGCCATGATTCGTTGGATAGTGAACATCAAAGTCTAGATATCTCAGTACTATTCGGAACCAAGAACGCTATATGTAAGACACAGAAATCGCGGGCAACGTACAAACCCGCGTGACCGAGGAGAACAGCAAATGGACACGATGTACCTCTTGGGCGCGATGCTAGTCGTCGGAATTGCCCTCATACTATACGCCGTTTGGCCAAGACGCGGAGACGAAACGGATACCGTCAAACGTCGCATGACCGGAGGCAGAGCCCAGGACAACCTCGCTGAGTTGAGAAAACAGGCTAAAGACTCTGTCGCAAAGAAGGTCATCGACAGCGTAGCGCCAATGGCTGTCAGAAGCTCAACCAGAGAAGATGCAGCACAAATGTCCAAGCTGCGAATGAAGCTCTCGAACGCCGGATTTAGAGACGACGGCGCAGTGACGACCTTTCTCGCCAGTAAGTCGATAGCCGCCGTAATCGCTGGCGTCGGTGCCGCAACTTACGTCTGGGCAAACGGAACCCCGATTCACAACGCAATCGGTATCGTCATGATCGCAGCCGGTCTAGGATTTCTCGCCCCCGAACTCTGGTTGAGTTCGGCTCGCTCAAAGCGCGCCGACTCAATTCGAAGGGGACTCCCAGACACACTCGACATGCTGGTGATCTCCGTCGAATCAGGTCTCGGACTAGACGCCGCGTTCCAACGCGTCGGAGACGAAATGGGACAGGTTCATCCAATCATCTGCGAAGAGCTACAGCTAGTCTCGATGGAGGGGCAGATGGGCATCCCCAGATCAGAAGCACTCTCGAACTTCGCAACCAGAAGCGGCATCGATGAAGCAAGATCCCTCGTCGCAATCGTAAACCAGGCAGAACGTTTCGGTACAAGCATCGCACGCGCTCTAAGAAATCAATCAGACGCCCTTCGCATCAAGCGAAGACAGGCGGCAGAGGAAACAGCGCAAAAGACAACCGTCAAGTTGATGGCGCCGCTGATCCTCTTCATCTTTCCAGCAATCCTCGTCGTCCTAGCAGGTCCCGCAGCCCTCAAAATGATCGAGGCCCTAGCCAATACGCCAGGCTTGCTATAACAAATTGAACTCTACGAAAAACTCATTCCACCGGATGCCTCTCAAAGAGACGCATCCGGTTTTTTCGTCCCCAAAAGCGCAAAAAAAGAAGCGGCGGGCCGTCAGCC
>JAJDDZ010000206.1 GCA_029260025.1 Phycisphaerae bacterium
GGAAAAAAGAAAGCGGATGCACAGTCCACTTCTGCGACAACCAGTACGACCACGGACCCATCCTCCTACAACAAAAAGTACCCGTAGAGAGAACAGACACCCCAGAAGATCTCGCAGCGAGAGTCTTTCAAGCAGAGTGCATCGCCTACCCCAAAGCCATCGCACTAATAGCAGCAGGCAAGGTCACCATCGAACAAAACAAAGTTCGCATCGCATCGACCCCCAACAGGTAACGGCGTCTGGGCGACCGACCAACGTCGAGAGTCGCCCAAACACCGTACCCGCCCTGTCCCCTTCGGAAAGCGTCCCCCCTCAAGGCCCTAGCCTCAAAGAACGCCTCCCTACAGGCGATCAAGGCTATCCCCCCAACTCAACCACTAACTTGCCAAATCGATGGCAAGAGATTGATCTCTGTTTTTCAATTACGGCGAAGCGCAAAGATAAAGCGCACAATCACGACAGGCGGTAAAGCCCAGTGGGGAGATGAACTATCAATCATGTAGGCCATGCCAGAACGACAATAAACCCACCATCCGCAAAAAGTAAACAGCGCCAGTCGGGTGTCCCTCCCGCCAAAAGCAATTCACTCTCGCGAACTCTACTTATTATTCCCCCGATAACCGTCCAGGCAAGCAACTCGGCAAGTTTATTTCGTTAAGTAAGAAACCACTTATCCGCCACGAACCCCTGGCTTGGAAACATCCAACCGACCAGTCTTAAGGTTATAGAAAAACCGGGCACCATCGACATGCGTCGGTAGTTTCCCTACCTCTTGTTTGATGATCCTCGCCTTCCGCGTCGCCCCCCCCTCAATGACTAGGATGCTACGATCCCGTTCAAAAACAAGATCCTCAGAAGTAAGCCACAACCCGTCCGTCGAATCCTGAAGATCAACATTCCCACTCGCATGAAAACGCTTCAGCTGATCAGACGCCAAGCGCCCCATCCGCCGCGAGGAGGGATCACGCGATTGCTCAGTCCGATCTCGAAAATCAACCGTCAATATATCGCTAGCAAGAAAAGTGCGCCTCCCAACTGGCAATTCAACGCCTGCTTTCGCCGACCCAGGAAACGCCTTCGCCAATTCCTGACCGCTGAGATGCTTCAGGTCAACCGCCTCCTCGAAACGAACCTGATCAATCGAAAAGTCGTACCACATACGCCCCTTCCAACCGACAAGCGTCTTAGAAGGACCGCTATTCCTCGACGAACCAAACAGATCCCCATGAACCGGCGGTTCTTTCGCCTCACTTGGCTCAGGAATCTCAAAATCTTCTAGCATCAAAGTACCCCCGCCCTCGATCAACATCTTCGAGACTTCCCCCCGAAGGTTCACCGAGAGCTTCGGACCAGCAAGTCGCGCCCGACTCTTAAGTTCACCCGTCGTCTCATTCATCTCCGAAGTCAGCGCAACAGCATCACCCCAGGCATGAATAGACGTAAGTTCTTTAGCAGACACGTTCCGAGAATACGCGCCACGATCCCGCGACTTCGTAATCCCCGCGCTATCAGAAAAAAGCTTCACAATCCCCCAGTCGCCAGAAGCTTTCTTGTTCACCGGCGCAGTCCGCACAACATCACCAAACTCAGCACGCAGTTGCTCGCAATCGAAAGTCGTATGCGAATCGCTCGCCGCATGAACCTTCCCATAAAAGTTCGCAACGTTCCGAGCCCCCTCATACTCCATACGATCGTCCCAAGTAATCGCAATCGGAACCGCGCGGTCCGTCTTGTTTCCGTCAAGGTCCCGCTGCGACTGAAAAGTCATACGCCCCGAACCCGGAACCTTTGCATGCTCCGTCGCAACATCAAGCTCAATCTCACCCCCAACAACGCTAAACGTATCAGTTCGAACAGAAGCAGGCGCATCCTCGCCACCAAAAACACTCGCCGTCGCGATCCCCCGCCCATCAGCAATCACGCAATCCAATCGATCTGCAGAAACGTCCAAACCCTGCTCAGGATCAAAAACGCCTACATCTCCATAAGCTCGCAGTCGAGATGCCTGCGCAGTCAATCGACCGGTCCCATCCCCGCCATCCAAAGGACGACCACCACCATCCGCACTAGCAACCGCATCCGAAACCGCAACACCCTCAACAGGCTTCGAAACATGCCTGAAATCTACAACAAGTTTCTCACTCGCACGAAGAGTCCGATCCGACTGAACAGCCACAACATTCCCTGTAGCAATCGCAACCGTAGGAAGCGAACGACCATCAGCCGTCGGCGCCAGCGAAACCTCAATGGCGTCGCTCGTAGTACGATCGTTCCCGAACGTCATAACAACATCCCCGCGACCACTTAAACGACGAAGATACTGACTATCCCGCGACCAACCCCTCCGCGACCCAAAAGAAAACTCAACCCGATCAGCGTTCAACCCCGTATCTTCACGAATCACCGATGCTTGACCCGTGACAACAACTTCCTCAAGCAATCGGCTCTCAATCGTCCGAATCGTCCCAGTAAAATCAGGAACAGCACGCCGCACAACCCGCCCACGTGCCGCCAGAGTATTACCAAAGCGAATCGATCCCGTCGCAGCCCCAGCATCTCCATCACCCGAAGCCATCCCCGCCATATCACCCGAAACAACACCAGGTCCCGTCATATCAATATTGAATTGCTCACCTTCTCGACGAAGCGAAACAGATCGCCCCATCAAGTTCCCTTGCGCAACCGATCGAACTACGACAGGAATCGCATCCGTCCCAACGAGTTCCAGCGAAGACGTATCCGGCGTAAAAGAAAGCTCCGTACAAACAGC
>JAJDDZ010000207.1 GCA_029260025.1 Phycisphaerae bacterium
TTCCACTCGCCCGTCGTGGAGTTGAGCGGTACCTATCAACTGTAGCGCTTGACTCTGGACGACCGCGTCGTCGTGCCCCAATTCTCGTTTCGCAGCCTCAATCGCTCGCTGATGATCGCCAGCCCGTTCATAACACCAGCCAACTTTTTGCCAGACCCGCGGCGTGTCGGGAAAGAGAGTCGCCGTTCGCTGCGTCTTCTTAAGGGACGTCGTGTACGCATCTGAGATTCGCCACCCCCCTGCAATAAACGTGAAAACAACAACGCATCCAAGTGCTTGCACAAAACGCACCCTCGTCTCGTTCGCGTGACCGGCAAGACTTCGAGCGACCAACTCGCCGATACACCACGCAACCCCGACCATCGGAAGATACATATACCGATCCGCCGCCAAAACGTTTCGTGCAGGGAAAAAGGGCAACGTATCGGCAATCGCAAACGCACACCACGCGATCGCAAATCGGCACGACGGACGCTTCCACGCAATCCACCCCAGCGCAAGAGCCGTCCCAGCCACCACCGCGATAGCACGAACGGTCGCCGGATCACCCCATGAAGCAATCGTCGGAGTCGGGTAGTAGCTACACAAACCAACCGGGTAAATAAGATGCTGAAAATAAAACCCCAGCGCCAGCAAGACCCGAACAACGCGCGACCCGTGCAGATTCTCCGCCCCACCCACGAAAAGAGACGCATCCGCAGTCGCCCGCAAATTGACAGCGACAAACAAACCCACAACAACGCAAGCAGGGATCCAAGCGACGTAGAACCGCCGGTTCAGAGAAAAAGCGCCCGCGAGCGTCACGATACCCAGCAGCATCGGAAGCGGCGCGCGAACTTTGCTCAAACATGAAAAAACCACGAAGGCAATCATCGCAAAAAGAATCTGCTTGCTCGCCGTCTCAAGGTATCGAAGGAAAGCGAGCGACGCAGCGAGCGCAAAGGCCGTAGACAACAACATCATCCGCCCGTTAATCCAAGAAGCAACCTCAACCTGAAATGGATGCGTCGCGAAAAGTACCCCCGCGATCGTCGCAGCAAATAACGAACTCCTCACGGAAATCTCTGTCCCGGAACAATCTCGCTGCCTCAGACGAGAAATCGTAAGAACCAACCATCCTGCAAGAACCGCGCAGAGCCCGTGAAGCAGAAGATTGTCCATATGAAACAGCCAAGCCCCTCCGTTGGGACCCGCGTCAAATAACCCAAGAAACTTTCCAACAAGAAACTCAACTTGAAAACTCAAAAGAGGTAGAGGCTGATAAAGATCGCGGTGAACGATTTTGAAGAGCTCAACCGCGTGATTCAGTGACGGCTGATTCACCAGAACGTGATTCAGCACAAGTCGATGATCGTCACCGCCAACGAACTCGCCGCGCAACGCCGGGATCGCCAGCAAAACCCCTAAACCAGCGATCAGAGCTGCTCGACGCACCCCAAGCGTTCCAGGAATCGCGGCTTGATGAAGTTTGGACTGTGTCATCGAAGGCGACAGACAAGAAAAAACAAGTGTAAGGGTCTTGTTAGGTTCCAGGATTCCGTTACGATTTCCGCTCACGGTAGGTTGAGAATTGTACCGCCTCAAGTGAATTGCATCCACGAGAACCTCCGTCAGCACTGACGCGGTAGTCAGTTGTGGGTCGATGGAGGCGCAAAAAACAACGTTCCCGGTGTCGGCGAGGGTCAAGATCGGGGCCAAAGGAGAACAAGATGTCAAGCATGAAGGACTTACTACCAGGGCAGCTGGAAATGGGCGGATTCCTATTCGACAAGTTCACGAGCGACCTCAGCGATGCGGAGTACTTCAAACGGCCCGCACCCAACACCAACCACGTCGCCTGGAACGTCGGACACATCGCCACCAGCGAAGATTCAATGGTCGCTGCCATCACCGGCGGCGCCATGAAACTCTCAGAAGACCTCCACAAGTTGTTCGGAGGATCCTCCGAGTGTCTCGACGACTCGACGAAGTACCCATCGCGCGGCGAGCTCGACGAGATGTACAAAAATGCCCGAGCGATTACGATCGAGCAGTTCAACATGTTCGACGAGGCGAAATGGAGTGACCCCGCCCCGGAAGGTTGGCCCGCCGACATGTTCCCTACACTCGGATCAATCTGGGCAATACTTCCAACCCACCAGTTCTGGCATATCGGTCAGATAACTGTATGCCGACAGACGATGGGCAAGGCCCGCGTGCTCGGCGCAGGATAACGACTATCCATCATTCTATCGTTTGGTCGCGGTCGCTATTCGGGTCGCGGTTCGGGGTCGGGTTTGAGTCAGGGTCGGCGGATGTGTGGTCATGAACGATCACCCATCCGTCGTCCATTCTGCGCCAAACGAGTGAAAACACTCCGCCGATCGGTGAACCCCGATCAATTCTCCATCGTCCCAAAACCAGCGCCGCATCACGTCCAAGTTCTCGGACGCTCAGATCAGAAAATGTCAGCAAGCCCATCTCGTCTCGCGTAGGATAACGCCTCTTATACCCATCAAGGACCGTCTGCCAGCCTTTCGTGACCCCGCGCGTGCTAGAGAACGTCAACTTCGGCGACCGCCAATAGGGTCGCATGAAGGCGTCAACATCGCCACGGTTCCACGCCTCCGCCTGGTCGTAAATGATTCGCGGAATCGTCTCCCGCACGGTCGTGCACCCCATACCGGTTACGCAGGCGGTGGCGGCAAGAAGTGTGACCCATAATGTTTTCATCATCGTCGATTCCTTTTTCCATACCAGGGTGGCGTCAAGACTCCGAGACCATTTTATGGACACAAAGAAAACGTCAACAGCCTTTTTCGCGGTCGTTAGCCTCCGCTAGGGCTTTGTAATCTGCATCAATGATTCTTATGGGGTCTGCGAAGAGAAGTGTCACGCAATGGCACCATATAACAAAAAATCGCATTACCGGAAGAAAACCACCATACCGTCCGCGATTGGCTCGCCTAGTTCGTGCCAAATCAGGGCGCAGATGTTTGATAGGACCGTCCCTTTTCCGGAATAAGAAATCGAATAGATACCTGCGATTTAAGACGTTAAGCGTGTCCACCCGACCGACGATAGCGAAATTGGTATGCTAAAGGAAGCCTCCATCTCAAACGTAGTCTCTCCATCGAGGCTCCGACCTCTGACGCTTAGCAATGCGCTCGGCGACGGGGTCGCGGGATGGGTGGACAGATTGCGAGGACACGTCCGCCCCATCCACATCGAGTCGCTTCAATCGCTTCTCGCAGCCGTGGATGCAAAGGACCATTACACACGCCGTCACTCCATGACCGTCGCAGCCTATAGCGAGGCGATCGGAAGACGCATGAAACTCTCAGCGTCAGCGCTTCGCATGCTCCGAGTGGCAGCCCTTTTGCACGACGTGGGAAAAATCGGAATCCCCGATAGCATCCTAAACAAACCAGGACCGCTCGACGCCGACGAATTACAAACAATTCGCCGACATCCGCAAATCGGAATCGATATCTTGCGTCCAATGCGATTCTTGATCAACCATAGGCCAATCATCCTCTACCACCACGAACGATACGACGGCCATGGTTACCCGGGCGGACTATGGGGCGAGCAAATCCCAATCGGTGCGAGAATCCTCTCAGTGGCAGACGCCATCGACACAATGCTGTCCCCGCGCGTGTACAAAGAACCACTCACCCAAGACGAGGTTCGCGTGGAGCTACTTAGGTCGGCGGGGAACCACTTCGACCCTCACGTCGTCGGGATCGCCCTCGACTGGATGGACTCCTGGCACGCCAAAGTCGCCTAGGATCGCGTTCCACGCCTACTCGAGCAAAAGAAAGCTCGAACGCACCCGGCCGCTACGGATAGAATTTGCCCATCATGCGCGGATACGGAATCGTCTCACGGATATGACGGAGTCCGCAGATCCAGGCAACCGTACGCTCAACGCCAAGACCGAACCCACCGTGAGGAACAGATCCATAACGCCGCAGGTCGAGGTACCAGTCATAGTCCTCTTGCGGAAGCTTCTCATGCTTAATGCGCGCGAGCAAACGATCATAGTCTTCTTCCCGCGCAGACCCGCCGATGATCTCGCCGAATCCCTGCGATGCAAGAAGATCAAAACACTCCAAAACGCGATCGTCACTCCGATCCTGCCGCATATAGAACGCCTTGACGTCCTTGGGATAATGCGTCACAAAAACCGGACGATCATGCAAACGAGAAATGATCGTCTCGTCCGATCCGCCAAGATCGCTACCCCACTCAAAATTCTTCGCGAGTTCCAGGTGGTGCGGAATGTTCTTAATCTGCTCCTCAAGCTCCCCCCGCTCTTCCCGGGCAGCAACAACCTCCGCAGCCGCTTTGTCCTTCTTCCACTGTTTGACGCCCTGAGCACTACTCACCGCGTCTAGCTCTTCGATCGACTTATTGAGTTCCGATACGCGTGCACTCTTTTCCGTGAGATCGTTTTCCAATAGCGCCTGTGCTTTTGGTCCTCTCAAAAGCTCAGCCGCCTCCGTATACGTCAATCGCGTAAATGGCTTATTCACCGCCTCCAGGTCTTCGATGTTTCGACCAAGCTCGATAAGCTCCTCACGATGATCAGTAAGAACGCGCTGAGCAATCGAACAAATGAACTCCTCCGCAACGTCCATCACCTCTTCCAACGACGCAAACGCAATCTCCGGCCCCACCATCCAAAACTCAGTCAGGTGGCGCCGAGTCTTACTCTTTTCCGCGCGGAATGTCGGACCAAAACAGTAAACCTTGCGATGGGCCATGCACGCAGCTTCAAGATAGAGCTGCCCCGTCTGCGCGAGATAGACTGGATCACCAAAATAATCCACCTGGAAGAGAGTCTGCGATCCCTCGCCCGCAGCCGGTGCAAAAATCGGTGTATCGATCAACACGAATCCGCGATCGTTATAAAATCGCCGAATCTGATCGATAATCGTCGCCCGTATCCGAAGAATGTGCCAAGGCCTCTTCGAGCGAAACCACAAGTGGCGATGCTTCATCAGAAAATCAACGCCATGAGGCTTGGGCGAGATCGGATAGTCAACAGAGGCGTGAATGATCTTCACATTCGTCACCGCAAGCTCAAAACCGCCCGTCGCCCGGTCGTCCTGCTTGACAGAACCGGTAATCTCAACGGAAGCTTCCTGGGCGAGTTTCTTAGCCTCGCCGAAGAACGATTCGGTGTCATCGTTCTTTTCCAGAACGCATTGACACATCCCCGTCCCGTCACGCAGAATGATGAAAATAATCTTCCCGCTGGCACGCGAATTGTATACCCACCCTGAAAGTGTTACCGGAGTCCCTATGTGCTCACCGAGGCGGCTTATTGTCGTTGATGTCGTCTCCATGCGCTTAGTGTAGGGTCGCGGACTCGATTTCGCAACGTGGCAAAAAGACTTCGCAAAGGGCTGCGGAGTGTGGAAATTGTCCCTTTGAAGTCCCCAACATTAGCCATCAAAGAACTAGCTTCGCTTAAACACCAATTCGGTCTCCCCGCGCGCCAGCAAAAGGTCGCCCTCATAAAACTGTTGCGCCAGCAGAAAACTCGCGACGCGAAGACTCTAATGAAACTACACGATGTGGCTTGCTTCCTCCGCGCCTTCGCAGATAGTCCGACCGTCTTCGACGAGGCGGGCAAGCTCCTCGGTTCATTCGCAGAACGCGTCGAGAACTTACCGGTTAGGCAGAAGAAATTCCTCGCCGATACCGGTATCTCTGCAACTCCTATTAACGACGAATTCTCGCACGAAATTGCCCAATGGATAGTAAGTACGAATCGCGGACGCGCGGATATCGACTGGCGCTCTTACGAAGACCCGGAACTCCTCGACGACTTGCTGGGCAACCTGCTGACCGACGCCGAGCAGGCCATGTGGGAAGAAGGTCAAGTTTCAACGAGCGAATGGATTAAACGCGCGAAGGGTACGTGCTCTCTAAATGACCTCGAATGGATACTCAAACAATTTCCGACCCGAGGCGCTCGACGACAAACATGGACAACCCAATACGACAACGCGACCGTTCCAATCACCTGGCAATTAGATCGCTCGCTCAATTCGCGAACGCTCAATGAAATCGACTGGCTCGCCAATTGCAATCCGCGAAACAACTGGCGAAAAGCGCCACGTTCTCCATCAAAACAAGTCGCCCGTACGCTCCCAGGTATCAGAAGACTCACATCCACCAAAGCAAGTGACGTCATCGATGCATCAAGAGCAGCACTCGCCGCTCGAAACCGAGAAGTCCACGCAATCACTTACGCAAACCCAGACGAGATCTATCTCGCACCGATAGGTCAAGGCGTACACGTAGCTGTGATCGGTGTCCTGCCCGAATACCGACTAAACATCGAAGCAAACTACGCGTACGTCATCCTTTCCCACGGACGACCGATTGGCTACGGCGGCGTAAGTCCCCTCTTCAAACAAGCGAATACGGGGGTCAACATTTTCGACGAGTATCGTCGTGCCGAGTCGCGTTTCTTGTTCGTTGAAGTCCTTCGCGTATTCCACACGCTCTTCAAGTCAACGCGCTTCGTCGCAAATCCCTATCAGTTCGGCGCCGAAAACGACGAAGCCATCGCCACCGGCGCTTTCTGGGCATACTACAAGATCGGTTTTCGCCCAATGGATCCTAAGCTCGCCAAAAAAGCAGCCGCGATCGCCGCCACGCGCTCTTTCAAAAAAGGCGTCATGCCGCCCAAGGCTAAGCTAAAAGAGCTGCTAGGCAGCGACCTCGAACTCAACCTACCCGACGCCAAAAACACCGAATACTTCGACGAAGGGTTCCTCGGCGCCATAAGCGAAAGGGTCACCGAAAGAATCGCCCAAAGCGAATCAACAAGCCGAAAGAAAGCCGTCGCAACTCTCGTCGCGGACGTTGCGAAACAGTTAGACGTGACAGATAGAAAAAAATGGACCATTCACCAGCGACAAAGTTTCCAACGCCTCGCACCGATCATTGCCCTCATCAGCGGCCTTGAGACTTGGCCAGTAGCACAGAAGCGTGCACTCACCAACCTCATTAGAGCAAAAGGTTCACCCCAAGAACGCGGTTACGCACAGCGCCTGTTCAGAAACGACCGACTCCGCCGAACGCTTAAACGCGTATCCCGTCGTACCCGCTAGTGATCGTGCCCATGCGACACGCAACAAAAACGACCCGAATCGACCAAAAAGTTCGCAATTGACGATCGACGATGCGCCGCAATGTACCGTTGCCCTTAACGTGGCACCCTACCAGTTTCATGCGCCGACCGCGTCCTCGTAACGAAGGATGAGTAGAGTATCCAGTCATGATCGGGGACTGCGGTTGGGGTCTACGAGTCGGGGTCCGAGTCGGGGTCCGAGTCGAGGTCATCGTCTATGCGTGCAACTGCATCGTACCAAGACCCAACACGACGACGCAACCCCGAAAAACGATCCCAAGAAAGGCCCTTCGCGATCCCGGTTTCCACAGTCCGGCTGTAAAACAAAAAAATCGCGATCCGTGTCCGATTTCAGAATCTCTTGCGCTATTCGCAGGCGGGAAGATGTGGGGTTGAGTCTGGCCATTCGCCGCCATCTGCCGACGCGATCCTTAATAATGAATGCAATTGAGAAGGTGGTGGAAACGTGCGTAGGTCTAACAAAGAGAAGACAATCGTGGCGATGATGCGAAAGGTAGCGATCCTGTCGGCAGTCGCCGCGCTCGAAACCGCCCCCATCGAAGCACAGGCACAAGAAGACTGCACACACTTTCGTCTCCTAGTCAGTGGCTGGACTTCAGATGCCGTCGCCACATACGACGCTTGCGACGGTAGCTTCGTAGATAACTTAGACCCTTCAAGCAACGTAGCCGGCCCCCTAGCCCGGATATTGCACGAGACTTTATGGGATTGCGCATAGAGAAGGCCTCTTTGCCTGTATAGTAGTGTTTACCAAGACCCTACTCGACATGGCACGGAGGCCTTTCAATGACAGAGTGTAACCGCAAGGCGCTGAC
>JAJDDZ010000208.1 GCA_029260025.1 Phycisphaerae bacterium
GCGAAGCAGCCTTTCGATCCTCAAGCCCATACAGTTTCGCAAAATAAAGAAGAAGCTCGCGCGCAGAGAGTCGCTGATACAAACCAGTATTCGCCGTAAGAAACCCCAACACACGTTTCACCTCAATCGGATCACGACCAACATCAAACCCAGCAAGCGTCGCAGTTCCAGAAGTCGGCGTCATCAACCCACTAAGCAACCGCAAAGTCGTAGTCTTCCCAGCCCCGTTAGGGCCCAAAAGACCATAAATCTGCCCCCGCCCAACACTGAAGCTCAATCCATCAACAGCACGCTTTTCGCTCCCGTCAGGATTAGGAAAAGCCTTCACAAGATTATCAGCAACAAGCATACTCATCGTGTCCGCCTTATCGTCCACCCACACCCAACCCGACCAACCTCAGACCGACACCAGAAACTCACAGCCCAATCCGCGCCAGCCTACCCCGCATTCCCCACGCGCGGTACGATACCCGCTTCCGTGCAGTTCGACGAGAACAAGCACAAAAACAGACAAGGAGCGAGCAGATGGCAGAAGAAACGCGCATCGAAAAAGACAGCATGGGCGAAATGACAGTCCCCTCGACCGCATACTGGGGAGCACAGACCCAAAGAGCCTCAGAAAACTTCCCCATCAGCGGATACCGCTTCGGACGACGCTTCATTCGCGCCATAGGTCTGGTCAAACAATGCGCCGCCAAGGTAAACAAGGACTTAGAAAAACTAGACCCAAAATTAGCAGACATGATCGTAACAGCCGCCCAACAGGTCATAGACGGCAAGCTAGACGAACACTTCGTCCTTGACATCTTCCAAACCGGCTCCGGCACGAGCACAAACATGAACGCCAACGAGGTCATTAGCAACCGTGCCATCGTCCTAGCAGAGGGCAAAGTAGGATCAAAAGATCCAATCCACCCCAACGACCACGTAAACATGGGCCAATCTTCAAACGACGTAATCCCAACCGCCATCCACGTCGCCGCAGCAGACGCAATAACCTACGACCTACGCCCAGCCCTACAACACCTAGCCACCAAGCTCAACGAAAAAGCAAAAGCATTCGACGGCATCGTAAAAATCGGAAGAACCCACATCCAAGACGCAACCCCAGTGAGACTAGGACAAGAATTCGCCGGCTACGCTAGACAAGCAGAGCTGTCCGTCGTGCGAGCCACCAAAGCAGTCCGCGCACTAAAAGAACTGCCCATCGGCGGCACGGCCGTAGGCTCCGGCATAAACACCCACCCCGAATTCGGAAAAAGAGTCGCCGAAGCGCTTTCCGCTGCAACAGACATTGAATTCGTTGAGGCAAAGGATCACTTCGAAGCTCAGGCATCAAAAGACGCCGTCTGCGAAGTTAGCGGCCTCCTAAAAACAATGGCCATCAGCATGATGAAAATCGCCAGCGACATCCGCCTACTAGGCAGCGGCCCCCGCTGCGGCTTTGGCGAAATCGACCTACCCTCAACCCAACCCGGCAGCAGCATCATGCCCGGCAAGGTAAACCCAGTCATGAGCGAGATGATGATGCAAGTCTCGTGTCAGGTCATCGGCGCAGACGCCGCCATCACCCACGCATGCAGAGAAAGCTACTTCGAACTAAACGTAGGCATGCCCGTCATGGCCCACAACCTCCTGGAATCGATCCGCATCCTCGCCAACGCAGCAAGAATCTTCGCCGATAAATGCGTCGACGGCATAACCCCAAACAAAGAAAGATGCGCCGACCTGATCGAAGGCTCACTGGCAATGTGTACCAGCTTAGCCCCAGTAATAGGCTACGACGACGCAGCCGCCATCGCCAAAGAAGCCTTCAAAACAGGAAAAACAGTCCGCCAGGTCGCCCTGGAGAAAAAAGTCCTCTCAGAAGAAGACCTAAACAAAACCCTAGACCCAATGTCAATGACAAAACCAGGATAATCGACACCCGCACGAAACCGAAATCCCCGCACGGTACGCCGTGCACGTAGGGTCCGCTGTGCGGACCATAGAGTTTTCTCCCTTATTTCATGCGAGGTAAAGATAGATGCCCGAATACCGCCGAGCCTTCGCCCCCGGTGGAACTTTCTTCTTCACCGTCGTAACCGCAAACCGACAACCAATCCTAACAACCCCGCACGCAATCGAATTCCTAAACTACGCCACCCTCGAAACCCAATCCCGCTGGCCTTTCAAAATCGATGCTTATGTCTTCCTCCCAGACCACCTCCACGCAATCTGGACCCTCCCCGACAACGACCACGATTTCTCAACCCGCTGGGCCTACCTCAAGAAAACTTTCACCAACGCATGGCTAGCCGAAAATCTCCCCACCCAACCCATAACCGATTCCAAAAACCGTGACCGACGCGCAGGCGTATGGCAGAAACGCTTCTGGGAACACACAATCCGAGACGAAAAAGCCGGGTAGGGTGGGCTATTGCCCACCATCCCCCCCAACGCTCAACCAAAACCTCTCTCACAACCCCTAACCCCCTGATCGCTTAAGAAATTTCCTTAACCGATCACCCGTCAAGTTATGAACGCAGAGAGGCGCGAGTTCCGCGCCCAACGGAGCAACAAGATAGAGATAGGCAGAGCAAAAAACATGAAAAATACAAACAAACCCATTAATCCCCCTCACGCGACCCAATCAACGATTCGAAAGAAAACGAACCCATCTCAACCCAAAAAGCCATTAGCCACGACCAGAATTACACCAACCCAGCACTCGGACAAAGCTTCGCGATCGTACAGTTCGCGCAATCGGGCTTACGAGCAGGACAGACTTTCCGCCCATGCCAAATCATCGCGTGCGAGAAGAAGGTCCACTCCTTTTGTGGGACAACTTCCATCAAATCCTTCTCAATCTTCACCGCGTCCTTGGTATCCTTACTCGTCCACGTCAAACCAAGCAGCGTCGAGAGTCGCCCGACATGCGTATCAACAACGACCCCCACGTTCTTCCCAAACGCTGTCCCCAAAACAACGTTGGCCGTTTTCCGAGCAACACCCGGCAGCGAAACAAGGTCATCCATTTCCGCAGGGACTTTGCCGCCAAAATCATCTGCAATCTTCCGAGCTGCCCCCTGGATACTTTTAGCTTTCTGACGAAAAAACCCGGTCGAATGAATAACTTCCTCAACATCTTCAACAGCAGCATCCGCAAGCGCCCTGGGCGTCTTGTACTTCCTAAAAAGAACCGGCGTAACCTTATTGATCGTCTCATCCGTAGACTGCGCAGAAAGAATCGTAGCAATCAGAAGTTGATAAGCGTCCTTATGAATCAAGGCACAATCAGCATCCCCATATTGCCTACGAAGACCAAGAATAATCTTCTTAGCCCTCTTCTGCCGATCACCAACAGACTCACCAGTATCAACGCGCAACACAGAAGGCTTCTTCTTGCTAGGCTTTGTTGTTTTCTTAGTTCTCTTCATTCACCTCGACCCACCGAACGTGCCCATCCTCAAAAACGTCTTTCTTCCAAATCGGCACTTCGTGTTTCAAGGTGTCGATCAACCACCGACAAGCATCGAACGCTTCCTGGCGATGCCCAAAAGCAACGGCGATTACAACCGACATCTCACCGGGCGGCACAGATCCGATTCGATGAACAATCGCAACCCGACCAGGCCCCCATCGCTCCAAGGCGAGACCCGCAAGTTTTTCGAGTTGCTTCTGCGCCATCGACTCATGCGCCTCATAGTCCAAACGCAACAGGTCGCCATGCTCAGCGTCGCGCTCCCCGCGCGTCGCACCTTCAAAAGTCACGAGTCCCCCGAAGCGCGGATCGCCTCCAACAAATTCGCGAATCATGGCAACGTCAATCGGGGATACAGACAAATCGGCAAGAACGCTCGACTCAGATCCGCCGGATACAGGAGGAATAACCGCGACCTCATCGCCGTCACAAAGTCCAGTTGTGTCAGTCGCAAACTCGTCATTGACAGCAAAGCGAACCGTAGAAAGCGCACCCGCAAGCCGATCAAAACGCTCAGCCAAAACACGTTTCAGATCAAAAACGGTAGCAGCGTCAGACAGCGGAATTGCGCACGAATCTACCCCGGCGAAATCTCGGGCCGGCCCCAACATCAAGACGTTGACAGTAATGGTTTCCAATCGAAACGCCCTATCGCAGGTAAGACTTGCCGACCAACCGGCGGATCGAGGAAATTTGTCCGGAGTGAAAAGCTTCGTGGCGATTCAGGTGCGCAACCGCCTCGCCCTTCGTTTTGTAGTGCGGATGAATCGAAGTCCCATCACCCGCGAACGCTGGCTGAGAGAGTTGCGCATCGGTCATCGCGCCCACAGCCGCAAGCGTTCGCTTGTTCATATCATTCATCGTCGAATGAACAACCTCGATTGGAGGATAGTCATGCTCCGACGCAGATATGACGGGCGAACCAATTGGAAAATGCGAAGTAAACGATTCGTCAAGCGTGGATGCTTGACCGAGCACTCGGATAAAGATAAGCAAGTCTTGGGCACACACCAGATGACCACAAATCCAAAGCGCATGGCCCATCCCGTCCGCAGGCTGATACGTCCAGTCATCCCCTTCGAAATCCGCCAACAACTTCAGCGTCCAGTCGCGCGTACCTTCAAGATGATTAACCAACAGTTCTTGCTGCGTCATACGTCTACCCTCTCGCGAAATTATTCGATCGTAAGCGTCGGCTGGTCCGCGAGTCGTTCGCTCTTCAAGCTTATCTGTCCGGCCGCGTTCTGGACCACTTTGTTCATCGCTTCGCTGACATAGTCGGGGGTATCCGTGAACATCTTCTCCGGAACACCAGCGTCGCCAAACATTCGCACATTCGCATTGAGCGGAATCCCGCCCAAGAAAGGCACACCCAATTCCTTAGCTGTCGCCTCCGCACCGCCATGATCAAAAAGCTCATCGCGATGCCCACAGCTAGGACAAATGTAGTAACTCATGTTTTCGATAACGCCCAGACAATCGACCTTAAGCTGCTCAAACATCTTCACCGCCCGGCGAGCATCAAGCAGCGCAACATCCTGCGGCGTGCAGACAACGATAGCTCCGGTCAGCGGAATCTGCTGCGCAAGCGAGAGCGGCACGTCGCCGGTCCCCGGCGGAAGATCAACGATAAGATAATCAAGCTCCCCCCAGTCAACCTGCTCAAGAAACTGACGAATAACGCCATGAGCCATAGGGCCACGCCAAATCAACGCCTTATCGCGATCAACCATAAACCCGATGCTCATGACTTTCACGCCGCCCGCCGACGGCGGAACAATCATCTCACCGCTGATTGCGGGCTTATGTCCTTCGACGCCCGTCATCGTTGGAATACTCGGGCCATAGACGTCGGCATCCATGAGTCCGACCTTCGCGCCAGACCGATGCAACCCGTAAGCAAGCGCGACCGCCGCCGTGCTCTTGCCAACGCCGCCCTTCCCCGCGCCAACGGCAACGATGTTCTTGATGGCTGGAAGACTCGGCGACTGCGGGCGGGACGATCGAACCTGAGCGGACCATTCGATCTTGACGGTCTCGATCTCGGGAAGCTGCTTCAACGCCGCCTCGACATCACTCCCGATTTTGTCTTTCTTCGGGCTGGCAGGTGCCGGGAGTTCAACATGAACGGTCACGCAACCACGTTCGATCCAGACATCCTTGATCATGTTCAGGGAAACGAGGTCGCCGTTGAGTTCTGGGTCTTGCACCGTGCTGAGTTGGCCGAATACCTGATCTTTCGTCGCTGCTGCCATGTCTACCTCCGCCCGAGTGCTCGGGCGAGCTGTCTTAGTTATCGAAATTCGCCCCAGACCCATGTCTCGAATATAGTACCGAACCATCCATTAGGCTACCCGTTGGGACGTAGTTGTTTTCCGTAAAGGCATCGAACATTGGACCGAAAGTCGCATGTCAACTGACGCCGCATCAACAAGACGCCGACCACTCACCACGGGCGTCGCTGGTTTTGCCATGATTCTCCTTGCGATCGGTCTTGCCGTCGTGGGAGGCATCCTCGCCTTCGACCAGGTTCGATCCGTGACCATCCGACTCATGACCGAGGCCACCGCCCGTGCGGGACAGGTCGCGTCGATGGCCAACGAGCAATTTCCCCAGCGACTAGCGTCCGGGCTGCGAATGGTAGCAGATCATGTTAGACGAAAACCCGAAAAACTGTGGGTGCCTCCCCCAAGTTTCCCAATCTGGATCGACAGGCTGTATGTCTGGAACGGACAAGACCTAAGGACTCTAAACTCAGCGGACCGCGACGATCCGGCGATTGCTAGCGTGGTGCGAACCTTGGTTTCTGCTGGTCCGATCGAGATTTCGGCGGTCGCGTTCACAGCCAGCCCGCAAATTAACTTCGCAAGAGCGAGGGGCGAAGAATTTGTGATTGCCCAACTGGGTAGTACTGACGCAGATTTGAATTCGACCGTCGTTGTCGCAGCCATCTCGCAGGCACGGATCGAAGCGGAATTCCTTCGTCCGCTCGTCGCGTCCGATGACGCATTGGAGTTCGCTGCGGTCGGAACGAATTCCGAACAGCGTGGTAACGGTTCGCGGAGTCTGACCGGCGCACTGCGGATCTGGTCCGTTCGGCCAGCAGAGTCCTTTGTCGATGATCAAAGGCGAACCGTTCTCGCGCAGACGTTGGTCTACGTTGGCCTCACGACTGTTGCGCTAGCGATGCTGCTTCTTGCGATGTGGTTTCTCACGCGAGTGGTTCGACGGGAGGTTGCCCTCGCCGAATTGAAGTCTGGTTTTGTCGCCGACGTTTCGCATGAGTTGAAGACTCCCTTGGCGCTAATCCGAATGTTCGCGGAGACCCTGCGAGATGGGCGCGTAGCTTCCGACGAGAAGCGCGACGAGTACTATGAGGTGATCTTGCGCGAGAGCACGCGCCTTACCGACTTGATCAACAACATTCTCGATTTCTCGCGGATCGAGGCTGGTCGGAAAGACTATCACCTCGAAGCAACCGACGTGGCAGCGGCGGTCGAGCAGACGTACGCATCCTACTGCCCACAGCTAGAGCACGCGGGTTTTGGGCATGAACTCCGGATCGAGGCGGATCTGCCCTTGGTCGATGCGGATCGCGGAGCAATCGCGCAAATTCTGGTAAACTTGATCACGAATGCTGTGAAATACAGTGACGACGAAAAGCATATTTTGATCGAAGTCACAAGTGACACGCGGCGAAACAGGCGCGGGGTCTTGATTTCAGTACACGATCTCGGGATCGGGATTTTCCCAGAGGATCGGGCGATGCTGACCGAGGGGTTCTATCGAGCCTCCGATACGCGGGTACGTGGGAAAGCGGGAGCGGGGTTGGGGCTTGCCGTGGTGCGACATATCGTGGATGCTCATGGCGGAACGCTCGACGTTGAGTCGAGACTAGTCAAGGGTAGTACCTTTCGGGTATTCTTACCGGCGGCACCGAAACCATTGGCAGCGGAGGCAGACCAAAATGACGCGAATATTGATCGCTGATGACGAAGTTGATATGGCAGCCGGGCTGCGTGACAATCTTCAATTCGAAGGATACGAGGTTCTCGTAGCACATGATGGCGAGGCCGCGCTCTCGATGGCGACGAAAGAAAGCCCGGACTTACTCCTGCTTGACATCATGATGCCCAAGATGGACGGGCTTGAGGTTTGCAAACGAGTTCGCCAAGCTGGGTTCATGATTCCGATCCTCATGCTGACGGCGAAAAGCCAAGAGATCGACATTATACAGGGACTTGAAGTTGGGGCTGACGACTATATCACCAAGCCCTTCGCGGTTCGCGAGTTGATTGCGAGGGTCAAGGCTGCGCTCCGGCGAACATCGGCGGGCAAGGGTCTGGCGAGAATGCTGCGCATTGGCGATGCAACAATCGACATGGTCAAAGGCCATGTGGAACGAGGAAGCGAACGACATACGCTCGGGCATTTCGAGCTTGAGATTCTCAAGATGCTGGTCGAAAACGCGGAACAGCCAGTCGAGCGCAACCAGTTGCTCGACACGATCTGGGGTCTTGAGGGATTTCCCGTGACGCGCACAGTCGACAACCACATCGTCAGCCTGCGACGCAAGATCGAACCTGATCCAAAGAACCCACGGCACATCGTGACTGTGCATAGCATAGGCTACAGATTCGTTCCATAACGCGAGGCCCCTTTTCCCATCTTAGATCCTCCAACTGGTCCTAGCGATCTCTCTACGCGTACGCTTACAACGAATTACTTTGATCCGGGAAAGGACTGCAATCATCTTGCCGTCTTGATGAATATATGCTGTAGAAGGGCGCATGACACGAATATCTCTTTCTGAGAGTGCCGAGACGACTACGCTCTGATGAACGACAACAACGGCTTGATCGACTAGAACGACAAGCTTCGAGGCTACGAGGGATGCTTGCGACGGCTAGACGAAATACCGCGACAGGGCAGTGATTTGTCGATTTGAGGCCGCTCTTGAGAACCGATGGTGGCGAATTGAGGGAACTCGTTCCCGCTAGTCTACCGTTCCTACGCCGGCGTGACGCTCCGGCAAATTCGGTGCAGGTCGGACGCAGTCACGCTGCATCCGATCTGCGCCGCCCTCCTTTTTCCCGTAATCTGCCGAGTTTTCGGTTGCTCTACGATATGTGAAATCTTTCACTGCGATTTTTGACCTTTGTGACTGAATTTTCTTGCGGACACGACTCTTCGATGGGACAATGAAGTCGGTCGGGTTAGTTCTTGGCGTTTCGGAATACGGAGGTACAGGTATGCCCAGTGTTCGATCGATCTTGGAAAGCAAAGGTGGCGACGTTGCGACCATCACAGGCGACGCAACTGTTTTTGAAGCCGCAAAGAAAATGAACGAGCGAAAAATCGGTGCGCTTGTCGTTACTGATGGCGATCGCGCCGTTGGGATTTTTACTGAGCGAGATATTCTCAACCGGATTGTGGCAGCGGGTTTTGACCCGAAAAAGACGAAAGTACAAACGGTCATGACCAGTCCGATGGCATGCGGACGGCGAGACTCGAAGTTGGCGGAATGTCGGTCGGTCATGGCGAGCAAGAAAATTCGCCACTTGCCGATCGTCGAGGAGGGGAATCTTTATGGGATGATCTCGGCGGGGGACATTCTCGCGAGCGAGTCTGCAGAGCAACAAGCGACGATCGAATATCTTCACGAGTATCTACACGCACATCGCTAACGGTATTTGATCAAGAGAAAGAGCCATTCACGGATGAAGAAATATTTTGTTTGCTTGACTTTCGTTTCAGCCTTTTCGTTGACATTTCAGTCGGGATGCGTGCGACGGACGCTCACGATCACGACCGATCCGCCGAACGCGCGCGTTTATCTCAATGACGAAGAGGTCGGGCGAAGCAAGGTCACGACGGACTTTCTTTGGTACGGAGATTACCGGGTTACTTTGCGGTCGCAGGGGTATCAGACTCTGGAGACGAATTGGCAAGTTGATCCGCCGTGGTTCGAAGTCGTCCCGATCGACTTTTTCGCGGAGGTCTTGTGGCCCGGTCAGCTTCACGATCAGCATGAACGACACTTCACGATGACCGAAGCGATTGAACCGACGACGGAAGAGGTCTTACGTCGAGCTGAGGATCTTCGACGTCGCGCGATGGATGCCCGAAAGTAGCTGCGGGCCCGACTAGGGGGTCAAACTGTCACGCGGACGAACTTCCGCGACGGCATTCCAGGCTAGCCCGGCAGCGCCGATGACGCCCGCATCATAACCCAACGCCGCGAGGCGGATGTGTGGGCGGTCGCTTTCGAGTCGCCATGTGTTTCTGGCGAAATGACTTCGAACCGGATCGAGAACTACGTCTCCTGCCTCAGCCATTCCTCCGCCCAGGACAATCGATTCTGGATTGAAGGCGTGTTGGATGTTTACGCATGCGATCGCGAGGTAGGTGCACGCTTCGTCCCATATGCGTTTACAGACAGCGTCACCCTTCCCCATCGCTTCGACGACAGTTTTTGCGTCGATGCTTACCCCTTCTTTTACCATCGGTGAGAGAAGGGAGTCTTCACCTTCCTCGATTGCGCGGTGAACTCTTCTTGCGACTGTCGCGGCGGCTGCGTATTGTTCGACGCAGCCACGCTGTCCGCACCCGCAGGGAAGTCCGCCCGGTACTACAATCATGTGACCAAGCTCGCCAGCGTTGTCGTAATGACCGTGCAAGATCTTTCCACCCAACACGACACCCGCTCCGAGTCCTGTTCCCAGCGTGAGCATCACGAAGTCGCCGCCGCCCTTTCCAGCACCCGCCCAGTATTCACCGAAGGCAGCGGCGTTGGCGTCGTTGTCTAGTGCGACAGGAAGATTGAGGCGTTTTGCCAGCAAGTCTCTGACGGGAACATTTTCCCAAGTGGGCAGATTGACGGAATGGATGACCATTCCGCGATCGAAATCGAGTGGACCCGGTGAACCCAAACCTGCGCCGACGACGTTTTCGCGAGCGATGTGTCCGTCGTCAAGTAACGACTCCGCTAGGTTGGCCACTTGTGCAATTACAGATTCAGGAGTAGCGGTCGTGTCTGTCGGCGCGGAGGATTTCACCAGGACTCTCCCATCTTCCGCAACTAGCGCGACCTTGAAGTTGGTTCCGCCGAAATCAATTCCGATCGCTATGGGTTGCGTCATTCGCCGATCGATCCATGCGTAACAGGTGGAAGCGAGACTGTTTCAAGTGAGAGGATTGGCGGATTGAGACCTTGCAATTTACCCTTCAGGTCGTCGGGCATGGGACCATCGAGCTTAAGAACCATAAGTGCCAATTTGCCGCGACGTGATAGCGCCATGTCCGCGATGTTGATCTTCGCCTCGCCAAATGCCTGCCCGACTAGACCGATGACGCCAGGTTTATCATCGTTGAAAATTAGGGCCATCGAGCGTTCGGGAATTAGTTCCATCTTGTACCCGTCGACGGACGTGACACGCGGGCGACCATCGCCGAAGACCGTCCCCTCGATTCGGTGGGCGTCTCCGCGACACTTCACATCAAGTACGATCGACTGAAGTACATTCTGTTCGTTTCCGCAAGAGACATTTTCCACGCGAATCCCTCTTGCTTCTGCATGTTCGCGCGCGTTGACCAAGTTGAGTCGCGCGTCTAGGTGTGGACTGAGCACGCTGACCATTGCCTGCCACGAAAGCGTTTCCGATAGCTCACTGAGTGCTTCGCCGCGCGTGGTGAGCGTAATTTGCTCGACCCCATCTGCTGACCAAGGCGAGAGCATTGTTGCCATCCGGGCACAAAGATCGACGTACGATCGTTCGTGATCGCCGAGATGTTTTGGCATCCCCGTGACGTTTACCGCAGACCGAATCTCGCCGTTGAGCAAGTACGCCAGCAGGGTATCCACCGCATCTACGGAAACTCGCTGCTGAGCTTCGGCGGTAGAGGCTGCGAGGTGAGGCGTGAGGACCACATTTTTCGCTGTCAGAAGAGGACTCCCTGAGGGAGGTTCGTTTTGGTAGACGTCGATGGCTGCGCCACCGAGGCGGTCTTCGTTTAGGGCGTTGGCAAGTGCTTGTTCGTCGATGAGTGCTCCGCGAGCACAGTTGACGATGCATGCCCCCTTCTTCATGAGGGCGATTTGCTCGTCATTAATCAGGTGCCTGGTTTCTGAGGTAAGCGAAGCGTGCAGGGTGAGGCAATCACATGATGCAAAGACCTCCTTCAGTTCACTTACGAGCGCGACTTTCCCATCGAGGGCGGTCTCCCCTCGGACGAACGGGTCATAGGCGATGACCTTCATCTCCAGGGCGAGTGCTCGCTGTGCGACCGCACGACCGATGCGACCGAGTCCGACGATGCCAAGTGTTCGTCCGGCCAGTTGTCGACCGAGATAGTCATTTCGCTTCCATCCGCCGCCTGCAACATGCGCATGAGCCGACGGAATTCGATGATGAAGCGCAAGCATGAGGGCGATGGTGTGCTCTGCCGTCGAGACGGTATTCGCGTCTGGGGTATTCAATACCAAGACGCCCGCCGCCGTCGCAGCCTCCAGATCGATGTTGTCCACGCCGACGCCGGCTCGCGCAATCGCGGAAAGTTTTTTGGGGTTTGCGAGCGTTTCGGCGGTAACCTTGACGGCAGACCGAATGAGCATGCCGTCGTAGTCGCCAACGGTTTTCGCCAGGTCCTCGGGAGAGAGACCGTGCTTCACGTCGAACTCAACGCCTGGCGCAGACCTAAGGCGATCCAAGCCCGGTTCTGCGATTTTGTCCGCTACGAGTATACGGTGCATTTTCTTTGCTACCTCTGTCCAATCTATTGACGCGAAAGTCTGTTCTATCGCTAAATTATGAAAAGGCGATTCCGACGTATCCGACCGAGTCGCTCTGTGGGGTCCCCATTTTCTTCGACAAGACCTCGCTACTTGAGGTCTGCTCAAGAACGACTCCCTCACTCGCTCCGAGCTTTTTTGCCGCCGCGATCGTGGCGGCGACCGCTCCGCTACTACAGGCGTTGCGGTGCTCAAGAGCTTCAGAAACGACTGAATCCGCTTGCATCGCACAGACCAACTCGACAAATCGAGCGTCGTTGACATCCTTGGCCCACTCGTTTCCGTCCGCCCCTATTCCCTGGGGCGTGAACCCGTAGTTCGGCCCGTAGTGGGTAAGGTCGGTTGTACCCACGATGATCGCGTCATAGTTATAGGTCGTCAGCGTGCGTCCGACAGTGTCTCCCACTTCATCGGCGGTCGATCCTGGCGGGACCATGATCGGTAGTATCTTCGCCTCGGGAAATATGTATCGCAAGAACGGAACTTGCACCTCGATCGAATGTTCGCCTTCGTGCGCGTACGGGTCGCTGACGACTAAGTTCGTGTGTCCCATAACCCGCTCTGCGAGCCTTGCATCGATTTCAACTGGCCCGAGCGGTGTCTCCCATTGTCCTTCCGCAAACATCGCCGCCTGACGACCACGGTGACGATGAACCCCACCGAAAACCACGATCGTTGCGGGAGTGCTTGAGGCGGCTAGGGTTTGATATACCAGAGCTGCGACAGCGCCGCTACACGTCCATCCTGCGTGAGGAACAAGACCCGCCACCACTTTTCGCCCGCTCGGGACGAGATCGGTGATGGAAGTTCCCAAAAGTTGGCGAAGCTCGTTGCGACAGCGCTCCGGTTGCGCGTCGTAAAACCTTCCTGCAGCGATGGGTTCTCTTACGATCATATTTTCACACGAAATGGCGATTCTACGCGTTCCCGCTTTGCAGCCACCATTAGAAGCGACAATCATACCGCGAATGTCGGCAACGTCACTCTGACGGTTTCGGTGTGCTTTGGGGGCGGGGATCGTGGCGCGGGAAAGTGCTGCGATGCGGGCGGGCTAGTCTGTTTCGCTGCAGTGCTCGCTAATGAGAAGTGGCAAGTCGGCTGAGAATTTCGATCGAGGGAGGACCTGGTGGGCTCCGGCGTCGGCTGCCTCCTTGGCAAGTCTCGCGTCAACATGAGAGACAAAGGCGATCACCGCGGGCGAGCAGGCGTGGGTGCATCCAGCGCGAACTACGTCGATCGCTCCCGGAGCTACCGTATTGAGATCGACGAGCAAGAGAGCGGGTTGGTGCT